>NZ_JADEXE010000111.1 GCF_015207265.1 Nodosilinea sp. LEGE 07298
GGGGTAGCCAGGGGTGGCTGGAGCCGATAGCCCATGCCATACACCGTATCGATGACGGTGCCAGCCCCGACCGCCTTGAGTTTATGCCGCAGCCGTTTGATGTGAGTTCTGACCGTTTCCTCGGCGGGGGTATCATCAAAGCTCCAGAGATGCTCAAGAATGCTGGTACTGCTAAAAACCTGTTGGGGACGCCGCAGAAATAGCTCTAGCAGACTGTATTCTTTGGGGGATAGGGACAGTAATTTTCCCTGGTAGGTCACCTCGCAGGTGCTGGGGTCGATGCACAGATCCCCCGATCGCAGCACTGGGTTTTTCAGCGTACTGGGGCGACGCAGCAAGGCGCGGATGCGGGCTGATAGCTCATTGAGAGTGCAGGGTTTAACTAAGTAATCGTCGGCACCAGCATCGAGACCAACAACTTTATCTGAGCTGTCGCCCTGGGCGGTGAGCAACAAAATAGGATTGCCGTATCGGGCCTGGCGCAGTTTCTGGCAGAGACGAATGCCGTCGAGCTTAGGCAAATTGATATCTAAGACGATCAAATCGTAGTCGGCAGCCTGGGCATAGTCCCAGCCAGCCTCGCCGTCTAGGACTACGTCTACAGCGTAGTGTTGCGACACCAAAAAATCGGCTAGCTGCTGGGTTAAAAGCTCGTCATCATCTACCAATAAAATACGCATATGCTGTTTCCTAGCTCTCTGATGCCCTTTGGGGTGATCGCTACCTAGATCTGTATAGCTGTAATCAGTTTGGTTGAGAGTATTTCAGCTAAATATTTATCCAGAGTTTGACGACAACAGGCCCAATGAGCCGAGTTTGCGACCTCAAAGGGAACGTTTATTTAGGTGGAATACTCTGAGACATTTCCCAGTGGGGGTGAGGGGCTGATATTCAGGAACTGGCTGAAGGTGTTGGGTGCTAGGGATTGGGTGTTAGTCAAGGCACAGGGCTACCTTAGAATACGGCGTCAGGATTGAGTTAGCTGCATCAGAACCTCAAACTTAAAGTCTCGTAGTAACTGGGTAAGGCCATCTATCAGGGCTTCATGCTCGGGGGGGATTTGCTGAATGAGTTGGGTAACTTCGGTGCTGTCGCACAGCATTGAAGCCCGATGTAGGGCGCTAGCCCAGGCGGGGGGCATCACGTGGAGAGCGCTAGCCTCTAGGCGACTACTCGTCGATTTTGGCGGGGTCGCCTGCGTTTCTGGGTCAGCATAGCGGTAGCGCAGGCCCAGGTGATCAGCCATTTTGGTGAGCAACAGGCTGAGCTGAACGGGCTTGCTGACAAAGTCTTCACAGCCTGCGGCTAGGGCCTGATCACGCTGCTCGCGGGAGGCCTGGGCCGTCAGGGCAATAATCACTGGCCCAAGTCCATCGCCACGCTCTTGGGCTTCGGCACGAATACGGCGGGTGGCCTCGTAGCCATCGATTTCTGGCATCCGCAAATCCATCCAGATCAGGTGGGGGGACCACTGTCGCCAGCGGGCGATCGCATCGGCCCCGTTGCTAGCTTCCTGTACGGCTAGCCCTAGCTGGGAGAGCGCGGCCACTAAAAAGTAGCGGTTTTCGGGCTGGTCATCGACGACCAAAATGCGGTAGGTCGGCTGCCCTGGCGCGAGGCCAATCACCGAGTCGAGGTTGTCTGCTGCGACCACATCTTCTGCCTTGGCCAGACAAAATGGAAGGTTACACCGGAAGGTGCTCCCCTCTCCCAAGGTACTCTCAACAGTGAGGGATCCCCCCATCAGGTGCGCCAGACTGCGGCTAATCGCCAGCCCCAGCCCCGTCCCTTCAAGGGAAACTTTGCCAGCTTTAGCCTGGACAAAGGCATCAAAGATGGCGGTGAGTTCGTCTGGGGCGATGCCAGTGCCCGTATCTTCAACGGCAAACGTGAGGTGCACCGAGGGTTGTTCGGCCCCAGACACCGACGCTGCAACTGGGGCAATTTCTTCTGGAGATGGTCGGCTGACCCGCAGGGTGATACCCCCAGCTTGGGTAAATTTAACGGCGTTGCTGAGCAGATTAATGAGCACCTGACGCAGCTTGTTGGAGTCAGCCACGATGTACTGGGGCAGATCTGGGGTCAGGGCCAGGGTAAAGTAGAGATCTTTATCGTCTGCCCGCTCCTGGAACATAGACTGGAGGTCGTAGAGCAGGCTAAATAGATCGATACTTTCGGGCTCTAGGATAATACGACTGGCCTCAATTTTAGACAGGTCGAGAATGTCGTTGATCAGATGCAGCAAATGGTCGCCGCTGCGCTCCATAATGCGGACGTATTCGCGCTGCTGAGCTTGGAGAGATGGGTCAGCATTTAAGATTTGAGCAAAGCCTAGAATCACGTTTAAGGGAGTGCGGAGTTCGTGACTCATATTGGCTAGAAACTCGTCTTTGAGGCGGGTAGCGCGGCTGAGGTCTTGGTTGGCGATCGCCAGTTTTTGGTTGCGATCGCTCAACTGTTGCTGGACTCGCTGGCGCTCTCCTAGCTCTTGCTGAAGCTGATCAAAGATGGCGACCTGTTGAATAGCGATCGCCAGTTGATTAGCGATCTGCTGCAACAGCTGCGCTTCAGCATCTTGCCAAACTCGTTGTGCCTGGCAGGCATGTATTACCAGCACACCCCAGAGCTTATGGTGGTTGCCCGGGGCGACCCAGCGGCCTCCGGTTGCGGTGCGCACCTCTTGCAAAATGGGCGCGACCACCTTAGATTTAATCTGCCCAGCATGGGAGTACTCCATCAGGCAATCGGTCCAGATATCATCCATGACATCTGGCACAATGCGCGGTTGACCTTGCCAGTAAAGGTCAAGAATGTCTTGGGACCAGACCTCATCCTCCCAGTGCATTGCTTTGAGCACGGGCAACGGCTTTAGAACCACCTCTTCGACAATTTGGCTGCGGCCATCGCCAGAGACCCGAAGCACAATCACCCGATCGCACTGAAAAATCGCCTGCACCTGTTGCGTGACGATGCCCAAAATTTCATCAAGGTTGAGGGATTCGCGGATCTGCCGCAGGATGACGCCTAGGGCTGTTTGTTGGTATAGCTGCTGAGCGATTTGATCCTCGGCCCGTTTGCGATCGCCAATATCGACAACCACCGCCAGGTTACTTACCACCTGGCCCACCTCATCCCGCAGCACGGAGATGCTAATTTTGGTCCAAATCCAGTCGCCATTTTTGTGGCGATCGCGCTTCTCGTAATCTAGATAGTCAATCTCGCCGCGCACAATGCGATCGATCTGGAGCCGATGCTGCGCCAGATCCTCAGGATGAATAATGTCTGCGAAGGAGAGCGCCAGCAACTCGTCTTTTGAATAGCCTAATAAATTGCAATAGTACTGATTGACCTCAACAAAGCGCCCCGAGGCATCGACTTGATTAATGCCCGCTGCCGCCTGCTCAAAGATAGCCCGAAAGCGAGCTTCACTGGCTTGCAGAGCCAGTTCGCTTTGCTTGCGATCGGTAATGTCCATGACGACACCAAACATTCGCACAATCCGGTCTTCCCTATAATCCAGTTCGATGCGGCCGTTCACATACCGCATTGCACCCGTAGGCCTAAAAATACGAAAATCAAAGTTTTGTGGAATACCCTGATTCGCTTCTGCGACCCGCTCTAAAAATAAGGCCTGATCATGGGGATGGATCTGTTCAGTATGCTCACTAAAGGTCGGTTCATCCTGATCTGGCGTCATGCCAAAGATGCGAAAAACCTCGTCTGACCAGTTAATTTTTTGGGTGTCTAGCTCAAAAGACCAGTAACCCAAATGACTAACCTCCTGAGCTTTTTCCAATTTTTCTCTGAGGTCAGCTAGGGCTATTTCAGTGTGTTTGCGATCGGTAATATCTCGACTGACACCAGTGAACCTGACCGGATTACCGTGCTCATCCCACTCAACAATTTTTCCCTGAGCTAAATTCCACTTGTAGGTGCCATCTTGGCAACGGAGACGATGCACATTCTCATAAATTTCCGTCTCTCCTCGCAGATGTTTGGCAATATCCGCCTCTAGCTGGGCTTGATCATCCGGGTGAACTCGGCTTTCCCACTCGATGACGGTATCGGTAACTGTTTCATCAGTACCGTAGCCCACCAGCGCTTTCCAATGCTTTTGCGAAAAAATCACCTCGTTGGTTTGCATATTCCAGTCCCAGATGCCGGTACCACTGCTGTCTAAGGCCAGCTCAAGCCGCATCTGGCTGGCTTGCAGGGCCAGTTCGGTGCTTTTACGATCGGTGATATCTAAACAGGTGCCGAATAGTCTAGTTGGATGTCCGGTCTCATCGCAATCAACCTTGCCACGTCCTTCGTGGTAGCGAACACTGCCATCGGGCAGCAAGGCCCGATAGTCGATTTGGTAGGGTGTACCCTGGGCAATAGCCCGATCAACAGCCTGCACTAGCTCCCTGCGATCGTCAGGGTGGATCATCTGCAAGTAGGCGTCGTAGGCTGGCTCATCCGTGGCTGGATCGAGGCCAAACATGCGAAACAGTTCTGGCGACCAGGTGATGGTTTGGCTGGCTAGGTCAAACGCCCAGTTACCAATGTGGGCCACTTGCTGAGCCTCTAGCAGCGCCGTTTGCAATTTGACAATCTCTAGCTCGGCTTGCTTTTGGGTAGTCTTATCTAGCACAATACCGTGCCAGGCCACATCGCCACTGGGACGCCGTTCCGGGCGCGAGTTGGCCTTGATCCACTTGGTCTTGCCCGAAGGTGTCACAATCCGCCACTCACAGATAAAAGTGGCCATAGCCTGCAAACTAGCGGCATAGGTCGCTAAATATCGCTCCCGATCCTCAGGGTGCATTTGCTCAGAAATGAGCGCCCCATTTTGCATCAGGGTAGCCACCGGAATTTCGTGGATTTCTTCAGCTGCTGGGCTGATGTAATCAAACTGAACAATGCCCGCCCTATTCTCTACAACAGAATAAATCACCGCTGGCGAAGCGGCAGCCAACTGCTGAAACCGGGCTTCGCTAGCGGCCAGGGCTATCTCAGCCTGATAGCGCTCTTCAATGTCGCGGCACACGCAGAGGTGCACCGACTGCCCATTCCAGAGAACAGGGCTGGCGCAAATTTCCACGGCATAGGTTGAGCCATCTCGCCGCCGATGCCGCCGTTCGAAGCGATCGAGGCAAAGAACAGAGTGCTGGCCACCGACTGGCTCTTGGGCAGCGTCAAAGTCGGCCACGTTGAGATCAATTGCCTCCTCTAGCGAATAGCCCAGCATAGTGGCAAAACTGTGGTTGGCCTCTAAAACATTGCCCGCTTGATCTAAGGTCACAATCCCATCTACGGACGCCTCAAAGAGGGCACGGCGGTATGACACCTCTTGGCTCAGGGCCGCTTCTGTTTGCTTCAGGGCCGTAATATCGACAAATAAGCCATCCCACGCCAGCCCTGCTGCGGTTGCCTGGGGACGAGAACGGCCCTGTAGCCAGCGCTGTTGCCCCGCTACTGTGGTAGACCGTCCTTCCCAAACCCGGTCGGCACAGTGTTCTGCCGCTTGGGCCACCGAGGCTTGCAGCGAGGGCAAATCGTCGGGATGAATTAAGGCCCAAAGGGTGTTAACGTCTTGCAGCAGCTGAGCGGGTTCTAACCCAAATAACTCGCAGCAGCCAGTGCTGACATAGGTGAAGGCACCGCCTTCGCTATCGGGCAAGTAGCGATAGACCATCCCTGGCACATTCGCCACCAGCACTTGGAAGCGAGCCTCACTCTCTTCCAGAGCCAGCTCAGCCCGCTTGCGATCGTCGATGTAGGTGGCAATGCCTAAACAGGAAGCCGCTGCCCCAGCCTCGGCTGCAAACGGCGATAGATTGACTGAGTACCAATAGTAGTGGCCGTCTCGGTGCAAAGCTCGAAACTCCAGGCCCCGACAACTTTCCCCAGTTAGGCAGGCCTGCACCGACTCGGCACAGCGGTCTAGATCGTCAGAATGAATGATGTCTACAAAGGGGCGATTTAGTAACTCATCCAGGTCATACCCGGTCGACGAGGCCACCTTAGAACTGAGAAAGCTCAAGGTGCCATCTGGAGCAATTATGAATACCAGGCCGTTGATCGTATCAATCAGACGACGCAGCTTGTGCTCACTAGCCTCAATGGCCAGCTGGCCAGCTTTTTGCTCTGTAATATCGCGAACGTATCCGTACCAGCGAATGCTGCCGTCTGGTAACCGCTGAGGGGTCGCATTACCCTGCACCCAGCGCAAGCGTCCATCTTGGTGGTAAATACGATGTTCGCAATGCCACGGGGTCATTTGAGTGGCAGAGTCTTCCACCGACTGCCTTAAATGAGCTAGGTCATCGGGATGCACGGCGGCAAACATCGGACCGGCATCCTCTCGTACCGCCTCGGGGGAAATGCCATAAAGCTCTGTAAGCCTGTCGCTGACATAGGGGAAGGCCATACGGCCATCAGCGTACTGGACGAACTCATAGATCACCCCAGGAATGTGGCGGGCAATGTTGTACAGGCGATCGCTGTCAGCCGAGGGGTGCGATGAGAGCATAGCGACGGGTACGTAAATGTTGAAGCTGCTAGCTTCAACCGAGAATTTTTTGGGAGAAAAAGGGTATTGACGATAGCATAGCCTTTCTCAACCCGGTCCCTCAAATTCCAACGCACCCACTGGACCAAAAAACATGTCCTATGGAAAGCAACGATACATCCTTTAGCCAGCCTGGCGTAAGACGGCTTCGTCGTAGAAGACAGTACCGTTACGCTGGGCCTTGGTCCGGCACGGTTTTGGCCTGTTTTTTTAAGCAGTTTCTAACAGAGAAACAACTTGCCCAGCCATCAATGGTTTGCCCAAGTAAAAGCCCTGACCATAATCGCATTTGAACGCCTTTAGCCAGGCCATGTGGCGAGCGCACTCTATACCTTCAGCAATGACTTCAATGCCTAGGTTGTGAGCTAAGTCAATGATAGAGTGAATAATCGTAAATCCTGCGCTAGAGGCATCCTGATCAATACCGCTAATAAAAGATCGATCGATTTTAAGAGCATCAATTGGGAGTTCATGAAGGTGGTTAAGCGAAGAATAGCCAGTGCCAAAATCATCAATCAGAACTGCTATTCCTAGTTTGTTCAAGCAATTGAAAATATTGATAGAAGTTTGAATGTCCTCCATGATGGTAGCTTCAGTTATTTCTAGTTTAAGATTAGAGGCATTTATTTGATACTGCTCAATCAAGTTTCGGAGTAAATTGATTAGATCTGAATGATAAAACTGGTGCTTAGAAACATTGACGCTCAAAATAATGGGTAACACTGACTTTGATCGCTGTTCCCACTCCCTTAGCTGGCGACAAGACTCTTGCAGTGTCCATTGGCCAATAGAGTCTGTCAATCCAGTTTCCTCAGCCTGCCCAAGAAATTGTTCTGGCACTAGCAATTCTCCTTCGGGGTGTGCCCACCGAATTAAAGCTTCTAGACCAATCAGTTTTTGGCTTTTAAGCTTAAAAATTGGCTGGTATAAAAGCCTGAATTCCTGCCGCTCAATTGCTCGCTTTAGAGCACTATCTAACTGCAAGAAGGCAAGAGATGGCTTGATACTTTCTGGATTAAAAACGGCATATTTAGCTCGGCCATTCGCTTTAGCCTGGTACATGGCTACGTCAGCATCTTTAATCACCTCTTCCACACTCTTATACTCATCAGTACTAAAGGTAATACCAATGCTGGCACTCGGAAAAATTTCTCTACCATCGAGCATGAGAGGAATCGAAATCTTTTCCTGAATCCTTTCAGCTACTTCAATGGCATCTTCAATCACCTGAATGTCATGTAGCAAGATAGCAAACTCATCACCGCCTAGCCGGGCGACAAGATCTTGGGGTCTGAGACAGGCTTTTAACCGAGCCGAAATTTCAACTAGTAGGCGATCGCCTGCTAGATGGCCCAAGCTATCGTTGACAATCTTAAAGCGATCTAAATCCACAAAGAGAACTGCAAATTCATAGTTCTTTTTCCGCTGCTTTAGAGCGACAGAATGAGCAGTTTTTTCTAAAAAGAGCGCACGGTTAGGCAGTCCGGTTAAGCTGTCGTGAACAGCTTCAAGCAGTAGCTTTTGCTCTAGAACTTTGCGCTGATTTATGTTGCGCAAAATAATAACTGTATGAGAGTCAGGCCCTGGAAAAATTCTCACTTCACAACACAGAATGTGGTCATTCCGGAGTAGAGAGACTTCGAAGGAGCGCAAGTTCTTATTTTTCTCAATCTGTCGCATGTGCTTAAACAGATTGAGGCAAAAATTGATGGGAAAAAATTCGAAAATTGTTTTGCCAATCTGTTCTGGCGACAACTTTGGCAGTTCTTGGTCTGTTCCATTCTGAAAATTCAAAATTTGCCCTTCAGAATCAACTTTCATGAACAGATCAGGACAGTCATAAAAAAGACTTAGGTCGGCCTCAATCTTGGTATCTAAATAATTGACTCCAGGTGTAAAATACCTTGAGTTTTTCTGCTCAGGAAAATTTTCTGGAGCCGCTTTTTCTTTTTGTGATATAGATAAACTATTTTCTATTTCTCCATATACATCCTTGCAAAATATTATTCTATCTCCGGCCTTTAACGTCTTTTTCTTGACGGCTTTTTTATTCACAAAAACACCGTTTTTGCTTGGCCTACCTCCGGGCTCTCCATCTACAATATGATAACTGTCGCACAGCCAGATCAGACTCGCATGATAGCGAGATACTCCCCGGCATAGCAGCTGAATATCTCTGTCCTGATTGCGCCCAATCGAGTAAAAATTTTTGCTTAAAGGTACTGCTAGCCTCCGTTCTTCATCCTGTATTAGAAGTGTAAATTGTCTAAAATCTGGTCGATTCAATGGGTAGATGTCTCTTTCCTGACTAGGCTGCATGTTTTAAAGCTGGCAATAAATTGTTTTTTCTAGTACCATGAAAATAGTAGCTTTAAGAAAATTTGGTCTACATTCTAAATCTTGTGGTTTAGTAAAGCTGCAACACCAGCAGGGTCGGTAGGCTTAGAAAAGAAATATCCCTGCATTTTTCGGCATCCTAACTGTTTGAGGGCTGTTAATTCTTCTAGACTTTCCACTCCTTCTACAATCACATCTAGATTCAGTTTTTGGGCAAGCATGAGGATAGTTTCGCTCATGACCCAGTTCTTGTTTCGGACAAAAGACTGATCGATTTTAAGAGTGTCAAAAGGTAGTTCTTGCAGTCGGCCAAGGGAAGAATAGCCAGTGCCAAAGTCATCAATGTAGATTTGCACGCCAAGCTGCTGTAGTTTGACTAGCGTCTTGACAGCTACATCCTCATTCTCGACTAAAGCGCTCTCCGTTATTTCTAACTTAAGACTGCCAAAAGGAAGAGAATTTTTTGATAGAATCTGGCTGACTTTTTCCACGAGTTTTCCACTCTGAAGCTGTATGGCCGAGAGATTTACACTTATGCTGAGAGGATTGCTAGAGGGAAATTCGGCTTGCCATTGGGACAATTGACAGCAAGCTTTATCTAGCAGGAAAAGTCCAATATCGCAGATGAGATTGGCTTTCTCTGCAAGGGGAATAAAAACCTGTGGAGAGATTTCACCTCGGGTGTCGTGTCGCCATCTAGCCAAGGCTTCAAAACCAATAATTTGGCTGGTTTCAAGGCAAACTATTGGCTGATAAACTAAGTAAAATTCTCTTCTTTCTATGGCCTTATATAGATCATTTTCAAGTTGAAGAAGTTCGACTTTGGCTGTCGATAGTACCGTTAGCAAGGGTGTAGTTTGAACTTCAAGAGCATTGGCCAACCGTACTAAGCGATCAGCATTATCAATGGCAATAGCTAGCAGGTGCTGAGCGTCTTCAGACAGAGAGCCAAGATGCTGATAGCCCAACAACTTGAGTGCTCCCTGAATAGAAGTTAACGGAGTTCTAAGCTCATGACAGAGAAGTAAAGAGGTATCTTGAATTGGATTTATTTGGCTCTTTAGCATTCAGAAAGGGTTTTAGGTAATGGGTTGAGAACAACGGAAATGAGGGGAAGTGAGTGAATTAGATACATCACGGTCTTGCAAACGTAAGTTGCAGCTTCTAAGCCAAAACTGATGAGCAATAGGGAGAGTACGACCCGCTTGAGGGCTGCGGATGTGCCGGTTTTACCTCTAGAGGCTATGGGGCGAACGGGACGAGAACGACAGGGGGCGATTCCTTACTTACTCGTCAAGATGTGCCAGCCCAACACAGAATTTGATTCTAGAAGATAAATGTGTCATTTCTGTGACCCCCACTCGGGCTATGCAATTGCTGCCAAATAGCGCTCTTGCAAAATCGCCTAACTTACGCTGGGAACCTGCTTAGCGTTTGTCAGACTTTCGCCCCACATTTTTTGAGGAACGAAAGTCTGGCGGTTAGATCTGCCCACACACATCTTGCATTCTTTAGAGGGGAAGGCCGATGCTTGTTTAAGAGTACCCATATGATTTAGCACGATGAAAATAGATGCTAGGGTTTGCAGGGTTTGATTCTTTTATATCAAGCCTTGTAAGTTTTTCCTACGTCCTTAAGTTAGTAGCTTCCTCCAGCACAACCGCTACACTGCCACGAGATTGTCACAGTTCTCTTTCATGATGAAACTGTTCCTGAAATAGTCGATGTCCCCTACAGGCAGGTGGGGCATGGTTGACTGCTCCGGCTCGGGTTTGTCCGAGCGATTGGGCGATTGGCCATGCCTCCACCTTACTCTTTGATATTTCTATGCAATCTCCTTTATCGCCTGCTCAAATCACGGTTCTATCTGTTGCCTGTAGTTTGGTAAATTGCGATCGCTTCGAACAGTGGTTGGCCAACCATAGCCGCTATCGCTGGCTCCGTTGGGAGAGCGACGACAGTCTTGCCCTAGACTCAACCTGTCCTCCAGACCTGATCTTGCTGGGTTGTAGAGCCGGAGTCGAGAGCCTGACGGCTCTGGCGGCCCAGTGGCCCACCGCCAGGGTCATTGTGATACTGGAGCCAGAGCAAGCAGCTGAGGCTGAGCTCTGGTTAAATCAAGGAGCCGATGACTTTTGGGTCAGCACACAAATTTCGGAGGTTCGCTTTCTCCACACCTTACAACGATTGGTGGCCCAGTCCCAGGAGGTAGCGCATCGGATTGCCACCCGTACTCCAAAACTCGGTCATGCTAAGCGGGCCGCCGAAATGGCTAGTCATGTTAACCACCAGCTGATGACTGACCTGAGTCACGATTTACGAACCCCGCTCAGTACAATTTTGGGGTTTAGTCAGCTGCTGTTGCAGGAAGCTAACCTCACTCCCCAGCAGCAGGATGCGTTGAATATTATCTATACCAGCGGCGAGCATTTGCTGGGCCAAATCAACAGTACCCTTGCTATTACCCAGCCAGCGCCTGTGACCCCTTTGGCGCGATCGCCACAGGCGGTTGTAGGGTTAGCGCCTGGTTCTCCCGTCTGTCGCATCCTAATCGTAGATGACGACTGGATAAGTCGCGTTTTGCTGCAGACCCTGTTGGCTCCTTTAGGATTTGAGCTACAGGTGGCAACCAGTGGACGCGACGCGATTATTCAGTGGGCGGACTGGCAGCCCCACCTGATCTGCATAGCCATGGCTATGACCGGCCTGGATGGCTATGAAACCACTCGCCATCTAACGCACCATAGAGTACAAACAGCTCTGCCCAGAGACACCCCCTCAGCAGTTTGTTGCTACTCAAATCATTGCCCTGGTAAACAGTGACCAAGACGACGCCTTTGGGATTCGGGCTGTCGGCTGCAATGACTGGGTAGAGAAACCGATTCAGCCTGATTTGATGCTGGAGAAAATAGCTAAGTGTTTGGCTTTGGAGTACATCTACGCCCATGAGTCAGACCTTGGGGGATCGGTTCAGGTGATGCCAAACTCCGCCGAGCTTTGAGGTCAATACTCACGCCTGCTCTCAACGGGGCACTATTGCCTTAGACGAGCCCTCGTCTCGCCCCACCCAGCCATTAAGGCCCAATCAGAAAATTGCGCCGATAACGACGTCATACCGACCAGCGGGTAGCTGGCTGCTTGGAGAGTGGAATCTCAGGTGCTGCCCACAACCGACCAGTCACCGGGCGAGTGCCTTGATCGTCCCCGCCAGCTTGCAGACCGTTCTAGAAATGTTGCTATGCCTAGCCCCGAATTAGCCACTGTTATGACTCACTGTGACCCTCCTCCGGCCTGTGAAACTATCGTCATTGTGGGCAAGTCTTCAGCGGATCTCAGCGCTTTGGTACACCCTCTCCGGCGGCAGGGCTATAGCGTGCGCTGCATCGAGAGGAGCGCGGCAGACCTGAGCGAGATCCAGGCGGTTGCTCCTGACCTGATTTTGCTCAATCTGGCTAGGCCCGATGTCAATAGCTATGATCTGTGCCAGCAGTTGCAGGCCGACCCGGCCACAGAGATCATTCCAGTAATTGTACTCGGCCCTCTAGACACACAGGCTGGGCAGGTCAAGGCCCTTTTGATGGGAGCGATCGATTACCTGACTGAGCCCGTTGCCCCTGAGGCACTGCTGGTGAAGGTGGCTAACCATCTGCGGATACATCGACGGCAGCAGCAGTTAACAACTGAAAATGAACGTTTGCGGCGTGAGCTTTGCGATCGCGATCGCGAAGGGCTCAAGCTACAGCAGGCTTCAAATCGCCTGTCGGCTCTGATTGAACACCTAACGGCCCATCAGCAGGCAGAACGGTTGCTGGTGCAAAAGTCGAATGTGCTTCAACAGTTTAGCCGTAGCCTCAAAGAGCTGCATCGCCTCAGCCTGACCCGGTTTACCAGTTTTGACGCCCTGCTGGCCGACTATCTCCAGACCGGCTGCAAGGTGTTGGGCTTTACCGGCGGCTTGGTGGGCCAGGTGGATGACACTGACTATGTGGCCCAGGCCATGCTGAGCGAACTACCAGGTCTAGAACCCAACCTGCGCTGCACCTTAGATAACACCTTCTGCGGCATGGCAATTCGCCAACAGCAGACGATTTGCTTAGACCACGTAGGGGCCGATGTTAACCTCCGCCAGCACCCGCTTTACCAGGCGTTGAAGCTGGAGTCGTACCTGGGCACGCCGATTGTAGTCGACGGGGAGGTGTACGGCAGCCTCTGCTTTTTTGACACCGTCCCTCGTCCCCAGGGGTTTAAGCAACACGAAAAAGAAATCATTGAGCTGATGGCCCAGAGCATCAGTAAGGTGATTAGCACCTACCGGCTGGAGCAAAACCAGCAGCAGGCCAAAGCCGAATTGCAGGCCAGCGAAGAGAAATTTCGTCAGCTGGCAGAATACATCGACAGCGTATTTTGGGTCTACGAGCTGCAGGAACACCGGGTTAGCTACGTCTCCCCCGCCTACGAGGATCTCTGGGGCCGCAGCCGAGACGAGCTGTACCAAAACCCAACCGCCTGGCTCGATGCGGTGCACTGCGGCGATCGCAGTCGTATTTACCGCAGCCTGCCCCAACTCAGCGACGCGGTCGGCCTCGCCAGCTTTACCTACGATGAGGAGTTTCGGGTGGCCCAGCCCCAGGGGCGGCAGGCCTGGGTACGGGCGCGCGCCTTTCCCATCTGCAACGACCGGGGGGAGGTGTACCGCCTGGTGGGAATCATCGAAGACCTAACCCAGGTCAAACACCAGGAAGAAGCGCTGCGGCTAATCGTGGAAGGTACTGCCGCCAAGACCGGCCAGGACTTTTTTGAATCCCTGGTGCGCTACCTGGCCGACATTCTACAGGTTCGTCATGCCCTGGTCACCCAGTGCTTGCCCCCTGGCCATCAGCGGGTTAGCACCCTGGCTTTTTGGCAAAACGGTTTGCTGAGCGAGCCCCAGGAATATGACACCCTGGGCACCCCCTGCGAGCGAGTGGTGGCCGGGGAGGTGATCTATATCCCTGCCCAGGCGCAGGCTTTGTACCCTACCGATAGGGAATTACAGCGGTTAGAGGCCGCCAGCTTTTTAGGCATTCCCCTGGTCGATCGGGCGGGCAGGGTGATTGGCCACCTGGCGGTGATCGACGACAAACCCATGGTGGCTAATCCAACCCGCGAGATGATTTTACGCATCTTTGCGGCCCGAGCTGCCGCAGAGCTAGAGCGGCAACAGGTCGAGCAGGCTCTACAGCTGGCCCGAGCCACCGCCGATGCCGCCAACCAGGCCAAAAGCACCTTTTTGGCCAACATGAGCCACGAGTTGCGGACACCCCTCAACAGCATCATCGGGTTTGCCCAGCTAATTAACCGCGACTGCAATGTAGACGCCGAGGCCGTCGGCTATTTGGAGATCATTCGCCACAGTGGCGAACACCTACTGGCGCTCATTAACGACGTGCTCGAAATGTCCAAGATTGAGGCGGGGCGGGTTGCGGCACAGGTTACCGCCTTCGATTTGTCTTACCTGCTGCTGGGCTTAGAGGCGATGCTGCTGCTGCAGGCAGAGGCCAAAGGACTGGACCTGACCTTTGACTGCGATCCGGCGATGCCGACCTACATTGCCACCGATGAAAGTAAGCTGCGGCAGATCCTGATTAATCTGTTGAGCAATGCCATTAAGTTTACCCAGTCGGGCTGGGTGATGCTGCGGGTCCGGTGCCAACCGCCTCTATCTGGGGCACAAGCTACGGCCGCTGCCCAGGCGAGCACGGCATTAGAGTTTGCGGTCATCGACACCGGCCCCGGCATTGCCCCTGAGGAGATGAACCAGTTATTTGAGCCTTTTAGCCAGACCAATGCTGGACTGCGATCGCACCAGGGCAGCGGGCTAGGGCTCAGCATTAGCCAGCAGTTTGTCCGCCTGATGGGGGGCGAGTTAACCGTAGAGACCCAGGTGGGCCAAGGCTCAATGTTTAAGTTTACCCTGCCGGTAAACCGGATGAATGGTGCAGAGGATATCCTCACCCCAGACCATGCTGCCAATCTTAAGCTAGCTCCCGGCCAAGACCCCTATCGTCTGCTGGTGGTGGACGACCATCCCACCAATCGCCATCTGCTCGTGCGTTTGCTCCAGTCAGCAGGGTTTGAGGTGCAGGCTGCCCCCGATGGCCAGGCTGCCGTTGAGCAGACCCAGCGCTGGCTGCCCCACCTGATCTGGATGGACATTCGCATGCCCGTTTTAGATGGCTACGCGGCTACCCGTCAGATCAGAGACCTCAGTCTCAGCCTCAGCCCAGTGATCATAGCGCTGACCTCCAGCCCCTTTGAAGAAGAGCGGCCTAAGATCTTAGCCGCCGGTTTCGACGACTTTGTGCGCAAACCCTTCCAGCTAAAAACCATCCTGCACAAAGTGGCCACCCACCTGCCCGTGCGCTACACCTGCCCCACAGCGGTTGCCCCTACAGCAACTGGCCTTGCTCTAGCCCATCCCCGCTGCACCTCTGCTGAAATCGCGGGATGGCTACAAACTATGCCCTCAGATTGGCAGCAAACCCTGGCTCAGGTGGCTACAGTTGGCTCCGACCAGCGTCTAATTCAGCTGCTAGACCAGGCTGAAACCGCCCCCGCTGCGATCGCTCAAACCCTGACCGTTTGGGCTAAAAACTTTGAGTTCGATCGCATCCTGGCCTGCTTACCCCCGGTCTCGCTGTAGTTTTCCTAACCAGCCCCCTCATGGCCTAAAAACGGGCTTGATGTTCAATCTATCCCCACCGCCCCGTATCTGCACCTACCCATAACGAGTCTGGCGATGGCAATGCCTCGATTGTGCTTTAAACCCATCCGTTTACTGGAGCGGCTGCCGCTAGTCGTCGTCCTGGAGGTTCCCTACCTGCTGCAAATGCTGACAGTAGCTGGTTTAGCCAGCTGGATGCTAGTGCAGTATCGGCAGGTGACCGTGACAGAGATGGCCACCAGCTTGCAAGAGGAAACCACAGAGCGGGTTGCCGCCTATATTGAATACCAAACCTCAACAGTGGCTCGGCTGAACGAAACCCATGTCGCGGCCATAGAGACCCAACTGCTCGATTTGAATAACTTTGAGCAGATGGGGCAGTTCTTTTGGCAGCAGATGGAGAGCTACCCTGTTGACTACATTAACTACGCCAACCCCACCAGTGAATTTCTGGGGGTAGAGCGGCTGGAAGACGGCACCCTGGTGATCAACGAAACCCGCCGGGATGACCTCAAGCACATGACCATTTACCAAACCGATGACCAGGGGCACCGTACCCAGGCTGAGGTGACCCCGGCCCCTGAGCCCGTGACGGAAGAAGAGTGGTATGCAGCGGCGGCGGCAGCGGGGCAGCCCCTGTGGAGCCCCATTTATGCTTGGCATGACCAGCCGGATGTGCTCTCGATCTCGGCTAGCTATCCCCTGTACACGCCCCAGGGCGAGCTATTGGGGGTGATGGGGGCAGACTTGGTCCTCACCCAACTGGGACAGTTTTTGCAGTCCATTCAGGTGAGCCCGTCTACCCAAATTTTTATCGTGGAACGCACTGGTCTGCTAGTGGCCAGCTCCGATAGTAGCGTTCCCTTTGCGACGGTTGATGGCGAAGCCCATCGCCTGGCCGCTACCGATAGCCCTAATCCAGTGGTGCGAGCCACCGCCGAGCATTTGGTCCAGGCGGGCGGGTTGGAGAAGACTAGCCCCACCACCCTAGACGTAGATCTACCCCAGGGGCGGCAGTTTGTCAGTGCGATGCCCTGGCAAGATGACTTAGGGCTCGACTGGATGGTGGTGGTAGTGGTGCCTGAGGCTGACTTTTTGACCCGGTTCGATGCTTACGTACACACGACACTGCTACTGGCGCTGTTGTCCTTAGCCATTGCGATGCTAATGGCTCTGCTGACCAATCGCTGGATCAATCGCCCTATTCAGCAACTGGCGATGGCCAGTCGTGCGATCGCGGCGGGCGATCGCACCCAAACTCCTGCTGTGCAAGGTCTGCGCGAGCTAACTATGCTATCGACGGCCTTTAACCAAACGGCAGCCCAGATAGCCGATGCCCTAGACCAGTTAGAAAACCGAGTCGCAGAACGCACCGCTGCACTGGCTAGGGCTAAGGGGGCCGCAGAGGCTGCCAACCGGTCTAAAAGCCTATTTTTGGCCAACATGAGTCATCAGTTGCGGACACCGCTCAACATTATTCTGGGGTTTATTCAAGTCATGCAGAGCGATGCAGTGGTTGCCAAGCCCCACCGCGAGGCGCTAGCCAGTATGTACCGCAGCGCTGACTATCTACTGGTGCAAATTAACAATCTCCTGCTGGCCTCTAAACTCGATATCGAGGAGGGACCAGCTATTGTCTCAGCCTGGGTGGACCTGGAGCTGCTGCTGCACAATCTTCAGACCCAGTTCTCGGCCCACCTGACCCATCTTGTGCATCCAGAAGTGGAATTTCGGCTAGAGATAGAGGAGACAATACCCCAGCACATCTGTATCGATGAAGCCAAACTGTACCAAAGCCTGGCCAATCTGTTGGAAAATGCCTTTAGATTTACCGTCGCTGGACAGGTAACTCTGCACCTAGCTGGGCAGAAGCAGGGGGCCGCAACAACAACGCCCTCATTGGACCAGGGGGCAAACTCTCACCACCAGTACTGCCTGACCTTTTCGGTAGCTGACACTGGCCCCGGTATCGATCGCGATGAGCTAGAGCATCTGTTTAGGCCCTTAGAACAAACAAAATCAGGGCAGCGATCGCAGCGAGGCAGCGGCCTAGGTTTGTTTATTTCTCAAGAGTACGTTCGCCTGCTGGGGGGACAGCTCCAGTGCCATAGCCAACCTGGCCTCGGCAGCTGTTTTGAGTTCACCGTCACGGTGCCGGGCAGCGCCCCAACCCTAGCCGCGATCGTCCCCACCCCCCACAGGGGCCTCGACATTCGGCCATTATCTCCACCACCCCAAGCCGATCACCTAGCGATAATGCCCAAGGAGGGGTGCGACCAGCTGCAGCAAGCAGCCATCCTTGGGGATGACAATGTGGTTTTTGCTTTGCTCCAGATGATTCCCCCCGAGGGGGCGGAGCTAAGCAACTGGCTGCGACGCTGGGCCACAGACTATCAATTCGACTATATCCTGGAGCTATTTCAGCCGCCCTCCCATCAGCCTAATTGACTGACAAAAGCTTGCGTAGGGACAAACGGCGTTGGCCCAGCTTAACTGGGAGTAACCAAAGCGGATTCAGTATGAGTCAGGGGCAACTCTTAAGTTTGAATTAAAAACTTATCGGCCTTCGATTTTTTGCAGTATCAAAGAGATGCTGGCTTAATAACATTTTTTTTCATTAGTCTATTTCGTCCGACGGCTGGCCTGGCCATGGTTTATCCCTAACCCCCCCTTGGGCCGTGTCTTTTGCCTGTATGCCAAATTCAGCCGATCCAAGTCTTCCCTAGAGTTTCAGGACTTGATAGGGGGAGAGTCTGTAGCCTCAGTTCCGGAGGATCTAGCGTAACCCACCTTACGCTTAGCTTTTTAATCA
This sequence comes from Nodosilinea sp. LEGE 07298, assembly GCF_015207265.1. Lineage (GTDB taxonomy): Bacteria > Cyanobacteriota > Cyanobacteriia > Phormidesmidales > Phormidesmidaceae > Nodosilinea. The sequence goes on from NZ_JADEXE010000111.1 coordinate 18,409, forward strand.
AAAGATCGCTTGGTAGTGATTTAGTGATAATATAGCCTGTGTTAAATGAGAAGAATTCCTGACAAACGCCCCTTCCTAGTTGTGATTTCGGAGCCCCTATGGAACCCAATTCACTCAACACGGCCTCAGCTAATGCCTTCGGCACTGACTCCTTAGGCATCACCTTCGTCGGAGGCACCGCTGATTTAGGTGACCCGCCCACCCCTGGCCACACTTTTGCCGAGTCTGCTGGGGCTGAGGCAGCGCTATTGCCCCTGACGATGCTGGCTATTGGCGATCGCGTCTGGGTATGCACCATCAAAGGTGGTCATCGCATGGTGCGCCGCCTGATGGATGTCGGCATCGTGCAGGGCAGCGAGATGACCGTGGTCAGCCGCACCGACAGTGGCTCCGTAATTGTCGGTTTCCAGGGCTGCCGCATTGGCCTAGGCGCGGGCATGGCGCATCGGATTTTGGTGACAACAACGCAACTGGAAATATCGCAAACCGTGACCCAGTCAGCACTAGCACAGCCTGTAAATGGAGATTTCGTTATGCCAGACCCCCTGCACCTCGGTGCTCTAGCGGTGGGCCAATCCGGCCACATCGTGGGCTACGAAAAAGCGCATCGCGCCTATCGCGAAAAGCTGCTGTCGATGGGCCTGACC
>NZ_JADEXE010000112.1 GCF_015207265.1 Nodosilinea sp. LEGE 07298
CCTCAACTCCCCTCCGCCTGAGGCAGCCAAAACGTAAACTCACTCCCCTGGCCCAGCTGACTCTTAACCTCGATCTGGCCACCCTGCACCTCTACTAGGCGGCGGCAAATCGTAAGGCCCAGGCCAGTGCCCCCAGAGCTGCGGTTGCGGGAGCGATCGGCCCGCCAAAACCGTTCAAACACGTAGGGCACATCCTCCTCAGCAATGCCAATACCGGTATCGGCCACGCTTACGTAAACGCGTCCCGGCTGAGCCCAGGCGTTTACCGTTACCGATCCCTTCTCGGTATAGCGAAGCGCATTGCCCAGCAGATTGATCACAATTTGCTCGATACGACTGGGGTCAGCATTGACCAGGGGCAGGTCGGGGGGGCACTGAAGAGTGATGGCTATCCGCTCGGAGCTAACAAACTGATCGCTAAAAGGATGAACCACCGCCGTTAGCAGCGGGCACAGGGCCACTGTTTGCGCCTGAATGGGCAGATAGCCCGCCTCTAGCTTTGACAGCTCCTGGAGGTCATTCACCAGGCGCTGGAGGCGAGTTGTTTCTCCCGCTAGCCGTTGGTAAAGCTCGGGCTCAGGGATGACGGTACCATCAGCGAGTCCTTCTAGATAGCCGTGAATAATCGTCAGCGGCGTGCGCAACTCGTGGGTCAGGTCACCAATCAGCTCACGGCGGTGTTCCTCAACCCCCTCTAGGTCAGCGGCCATCCGATTAAAACTGCTGGCCAAGCGCTGAATTTCTAAAATTTCTGACGGCGGTACGCGGGAGTCTAAACGGCCTGAGGCAAACGATCGCGTCACCTCAGTCATTTGATCCAGCGGCCGAATGATTCGCCGTGACACCCAGTAACTCAGTCCCCCTGCCGTGCCACCCCCCACTAAAATCGCCCACAGCATACCCCGGCTCCAGGCAGCCTCAAACCCTTTGACTAACTGGGTCCGACGCTGCACGCTGAGCACCCCATTCTCGTAGCGCTCTAGCGAAATCACAAAGAGTCGGGGAGTATAGAGGCGGCCAATGATGGCCAAGGTTAAAATGCCAATTCCCATCACCGCCAGGTGAGAGAGAAACAGGCGACTACGCAGGCTAACTTTGGCCATAACAAAAAACTTAGGGCTGAGCCCAGAACACGAGTCGGTCAGACCTACAGGCTAGACCAGGTTAAAGCGTTCCAGCTAAATACCCATCTGGGGTTTCATGGCGACAGGCATGGGCTGAGTGAGCATTCTGACTAGGACATTCCTTAAGCTGGAACGCTCTTAGGCAGGAGTGTTTTGCAAATCGGGCTGTTCTTCAGACAAAATGGCCCCCTCTACTGGGCATACCTGGAGGCAAATGCCGCAGTCGATGCAGGTGGAAAAGTCAATCCAGTACCAGTCGGTGCCCTTGGTGTTTTTGCCTGGTCCTTCATGAATACAAGCGACCGGACAGGCATCGACGCAGTCGGCTACCCCTTCACAAACGTTAGTCACAATGGTGTGGGCCACAATCTCTCCTTACAGACATAAAATAACAGGCACAAAACAATCTGCGAGACCTGGAGGATCCCAGTATAGATAATCAAACTGCCACGCCCTGGAACCCTTTTCCTATCAGGAATTAGGGCAGGGCGGCAGCCACCCCCTACGTTAGTTCAGGGCTTCAATATCTGGCAACCCGTCGGGGCCAATCCAGGCGATGCGGCTAATGTGACGCTGACGGGCTAGGGCGCGGATAGCGGCGGGCGCTTCATCGATGGCCAAGTGCACCTCAGCCCGGACTAGGCTGGCCGAAGCTCGCAGGGTTTGGGCATAGGTAAAAGCCGCCGCCGCCGCCTGAGGTACGGTGGGCACCACCAGCCAGTCGCTCGGGGGCGTATCTTGAGGTAGATGGCCTGTGGGCAGCAGTGTCTGGTGCAGGGCCTCGATATTGAGCACAAAACCAATACCCGGAAACCCCTGGCCTTGGTTTTGAAATACTCCCAATAGATTGTCGTAGCGGCCTCCCTGGCCCAGCACTTGACACCCTTGCTCGGGACTAGTGACCACTTCAAACACCAGACCGGTGTAGTAGTCGAAGGGCTGAATTAGGCTCAGATCTAAGGTCAGGGCTGGAGCGGAGCGATCGCCCCCTGGAGTCAATCGCTGGCTATTGTCCTGGGTCTGGGTAACCTCGCGCACCAGGGCCACCAGCGACTTGAGCCGCTCTACTGCAGCCTGAGTATCACTGCCTAATGGGAGCTGCCCAAGGGCTTGGAGTACGTCTTCAGGGTGGCCCCGCATGTCAAGCAAATTGAGGGCATGCTGGTGCAGCTCGGGAGTCAGGTCGATCGCCTCTAGAGCCACCCGGTCAAGGGAGGCCAGGGCCTGGCGGACAGCCTGCCGCTGGTCAGGGCTAAAGGGAGCCAGCAGCGCCTGGGTCAACTGGGCATCGCCCAAAATTAAACACCAGGAGTCAAGGTGTAGGTTGTGAAGGCAATCTAGCAGCAGCAGCACGATCTCGGCATCGGCCACCGTAGCCCCGGCCCCTAACAGCTCTACACCAGCCTGGTAAAACTCCTGCTGGCCACCGTGGCTGGCCTGGGTGGCCTGGCGAAAGACGTTGGCGTTGTAGTACAACCGCTGGGGGTAGGTCACTCTGGCTAAGCGGGTGACAGCGGTACGGGCGATTGATGCAGTCAGCTCAGGTCGCAGGCCTAGGCGCTTACCGGCTACGGGTTGTAGCTCAATCACGGCAGCTTGATCAATAGCCCCACCGGCCATTAACGTATCCATTACCTCTACAGTAGAAGTAATGATGCGGTGGTAGCCCCATCGCTGAAATACCTGCTCCAGGCGATTTTCAATCCAGTGTTTTTGGGCGACATCCAGCGGTAGTAGATCGCGCGCGCCGACGGGAGGTTGGTAGGTAATCACTTTTTCTTGCCTCCAAACAGACCAAAGAAACCGCCCCCTTTGTCAGGTGATCCCTTGGCAGCCGATTTGAGGTTAGAGGCTTTTGCATTAGCGCTCTGAGCGCCGCTGGAGGCTGCCCCAGACGATTTATCAACCCTGGCCTGGACGGCCTTTGCCCGTTCATCATTGGGGTTAATCTCTAAGGCCCGTTTGGCGTGGATGCGAGCCATGGTGCCCTGACCAGCTTTTAGGTACAGGGTCGATAGATAGCTGTGGCAAGTGCCGTCGTTGGGATAGGTCTTGATAGCCTCTCGTAGCTCTAAAATCGCTCGGCTATAGTCTTTGTTTAGCTCATACTCCTGAGCCCGATTGACATAACTATCTAAAATAGCGGCCTGGTTTTGTCGAGGCGAGGGGGGTGCGGCCGAGTTAGCTGAGGCCGATTGAGACCGAGTGGCCGCAGTGCGAGTCGAAGCGGTAGCAGAGCTCGCTGAGGTGCGATCGCTGGCCGTACTGCGGTATAGATAGACCAGATTCAGCTCGCTGAGGGAACCGATTACCTCAGAGATGGCCTCTAGCTGGTCAAACTGCTGCGCAGCCAGACCATTGACCGCTTGGCGATAGGCCGCATCAATGTGAGGCGCTTTGAGCAAATCTTGGGCTGCCGTTGAAGTTACTGCCGGAGCCGTTCCGGTGCGGCGCAGGGTTTGGCCTTTGAGTTTGAGAATTAGCCCATGCTCGGTGCTTGATTTCTCCTGGCTCAGGGCTTCGTAGGCGGGGTTGACCAGCTTAGAGAGAACCTCACTCGCCTGCTGAGCCTCGGCAGCAGACGCTCCTGACAAACTATCGGGATGTAGTTTACGAGCAATGGTCAAGTAGCGCTTGCGCACAACTTTAGCATCGGCACTAATAGGCACCCCCAACACCGCGTGATGGTCGTCAAAGTCAGATTGAAACAGCCCTTGATCTGGTTTCATGGTCATCTACCGGAGGGACGGCTTAGGGAACATAGTTACGGGTGAAATATTCTTCACTCTACCCAGCCAACCTAAGTTTAACCAGCCCCAGCGGTTTTTACAGGTAGATAACTGGCTAAACCTCAGGTCGGAGCTATGTATTTTAGGCCAGTGGCGGCAGCACCAGAGGTTTAATTTGCCCCAAAGTACGACTCATCGCCTGGTGCAAATGGCCATTGGTGGCCAGCAGTCGCCCAGCCATCACATCCATCGGGCTGCCATCATAGGCGGTAACCTTACCGCCCGCTTCTTCTACCAGGGCAATACCTGCTGCAATATCCCACGGAGCCAGACCTCGCTCCCAATAGCCATCCAGCCGCCCACAGGCCACGTAGGCGAGGTCAATGGCTGCGGCCCCGCCTCGGCGCACGCCCTGGGTCAGATGGGTGAAGTGGCAAAATTCAGCATAGTTATTGTCAGGGGTTTCGCGGCGATCGTAGGCAAACCCCGTTACCAGCAGGCTCTGGTCAAGGCGGCTAGTGCTAGAGACATGAATAGGGCGACGGTTGAGGGTGGCCCCTAGCCCCGCCGCCGCGCGAAATAAGTCGCGATGAATGGGGTCATAGATAACGCCCAGCACCGGCTTTCCCTCGGCCAGTAGACCAATGGAAACCGCGCAAAAGGGGTACTGGTGGGTGTAGTTAGTGGTGCCATCTAGCGGGTCGATCGCCCACAGCAGACTGGCCTCGCGCCCCCTAATCACCCCAGATTCTTCGGCCAAAATGTCGTGATCGGCAGGTAGGTGCCGCTCTAGTACCGTCATTACGGCGGCTTCGGCTCCTCGGTCGGCCTCAGTAACTAAGTCGCCCGATCGCCCTTTTTCGTCAATGCTGGTCAGGTTGCCCCAGTGGTGCTGGAGCACGGCTCCGGCGGCCAGGGCTGCTTCGGTGGCGCTGTCGAGCCAGCGCTGTAAATCAGATTCGGAGGGAAGGGACATAGGAGACGAGGGGAGAAGGTGTCGCGATCGCTAGAGAGAGGCCAGTCAGGCCAGTCATCATCTTAATCGTCCTCTAGCGGCAGGCCCGCTCGCACCTTGCCCTTGCCAAAGTAACGGCCAAACTGAAGTTCGTACACTTCATCTTCGTCCTGGGTTTCGGCCTGAATGGCACTGCGGGGGTAGCTAACACACAGCAGGGCATAACCCTGGCGGCGCAGATCGGGCGAGAGTCCCATGGCCTCGGGCTGGTCGACTTCGCCCTCCAGCAGACGCACGGCGCAGGTGGTGCAGGCCCCGTTGCGGCAGGCAAAGGGCAACTCTACCCCCTGGCTTTCAGCAAACTGAAGGATATAACGGTCTTCGGGCACCTCTACGGTGTAGATACGCCCGGTTTGGCGGTGGTGAATGGTGACGGTGTGGGTGCGAGCCATGGGGTCAGAGGTGGCGTTATAAAGAAACTGGCAAAGTGGGAGCGATCGCCCCTCGATCTGCCCTTCCCATGCTCGCACGAAAAATTACCCCTGGGCAAATAGACCCAATCAACCCTAAAATCCGACCCTGACTCTGTTATCGCGCCCCATTGTTTGCTACGATAGCGTCTCAGCGGTGATGAACCGCCCCCTGGAGAGATGGCCGAGCGGTTGAAGGCGCAGCACTGGAAATGCTGTTTAGGGGTGACTCTAACGAGGGTTCGAATCCCTCTCTCTCCGTTCTTTTTACAAGGGTTTCCAAAGTATCGCCTGATCTCTTTTAAGGTCGGCTTTTGGGCCTTCGAGCAAAGCTGTCGCTACTAGAGTAGCCCAGGCGGCTTAGCCTAGCGCCGGTTTAGTGCCATTGCCCCGTGTTAGCGGGCACTGCACTGCGCCGCTTGGCCTGGCGTCGCTGGTTGGCCAAGCGTTCTAGGCTAAGCGAAATTACCCCTAGGGTGACCAAAATTACGCCCATCCACTGAATAAACAGCAGGGTCGACTTTTCGCCTGGAGTAATGACATAGGCCAAGAGCGCGGTCACAACTGGCCCGCTAGCCGCCACAATCGAAGCCTGGGAAGCTCCCAGCAGCTTGACACCATAGTTATTGAACAGGTATCCCAGCAGGGTCAGTAGCCCCAGCAGCCCAGCCCCAATGTAGAGCCCTGCCGGCTGGCTGGGTTGGCCGGGGTCAAGCCCAAAGAATGATCCCACAATTAAAATCAGGCTGGTGAGAATAAAAATGGTCGAAAACTGCAGCAGGCTGACCGATACCGGGTGCAGCCGCTTAAAGCTTAGCTGCATGGCAATTAAAAAGAGCGCAAAAGCAACGCTGGCCAGTAGCGCCGCTCCAACCCCCCACAGCGATACGCCGCTGCCGGTAATATCGCGATAGATGCGGGGTAGAGCCGTAAACACAATGCCCATGCTGATGGCGAACATCACGACGAGCCGCAGGGGGGTAGGGCGATCGCCAAATAAAAACCAGGCCAGGGGCACCGTAATCAACGGGTACATAAACAGCAGCGTTACCGCCACCCCAGGGCCAACATCAGCAATGGCCTTATAAATCAACACCTGCGACAAAAACAAAAAGCCACCGCTGGCTATCACCTGCACCAGTGGCCGTCGGTCGGTGTTCTTAAACAGCTGCTCTAGGTCATTCCCCACCCGAGGGTAGAGGCGCGGCGCGACCAGAACCAGCAGCGGCACGACCACCACCATACGCAACCACAGCAGCAGCAGCGAATTAGGAATCGTCAGCGACAGCACCCCTTCAATGGGAATGCGTCCGAAGATTTGGCCACCGTAGCCAATCACGCCCACAATTACGTTGTGCAGCGATAGGGCCAGGGTCGACAGTACCACCAGTATTAGCCCCATCTGGAGTTGGGCGGGGGTGGGAAAACTGCCCGCTTCAGGAATTATGGATCCCGACGTCGTGGTTTCTGAGCGTCGAGACTGGGACGACTGAGGTCGGATCTGGGGCGACTGGGGAATAGCGGCTGATGACTGCGATGGATTGCGATGAGTGCCCACGGCCTCTGAACCCACCGCCTCTGGATCCACGCCAGGCTGCGGGCTGCGGTGGGTTCTTGGCGGCAGCGCTGGCCCCGGTAATGCATCACCGTCGGCAAATGAGGCACTATAGCCATTGCGGGTAGCCGGAGGCGGAGCCATCTGGCTCTGCAGTTGCTGGCTGAGTCGGGCCACCAGGGCTTCTAGGATGGCTTCTCCCTGCTGCTCGACGCTCTGCATGCGGTTAATCTGCTGAGAAAGGCTGCTGTGATAGCTGGTCAAATCTTGCTGTAGAGACGTTAGGGTGTTCTGAAGCGTCGCATCGATCGCCGCCAAGCCTTGGAGAGCGGTGGTTGCAGGGGGAATAGCGTCTAGGTGAGGTGGCGAAGCCTGTAGGGTATTGGGATAAGCGTTGGCCAGGGCAGTCTCTAGACGTCCCTGCAGGTGGGTAGCTAGGGCTACCGCCAGGCGCTTAGCCCAGGCCTGCTGCTGAGCAACCTGCTGCTGAGAAAGGCCTTCTGTATAGGTGGTTTGGAGCTGCTGGTGCTGACCCTGGAGTGCTTCGTAGTCGCCCTCTAAGGCCTCAATATCGGCCATCAGCCGCTGCTTTTTGGCCTGAAGGTGGGCAATGTCGTCGGTTAAATAGCCGGTGACTTGGTGACGCAGTGCCTCTAGGTCGTGGCCCAGCACCCGCAAAATAGCCTCAGCCGACGAGGAGTCGGGCTGGGGAGTAGAGGAATCAGGTAGATGGTCAGAAGGCCCCATGGGTATCTGTCTCTTAGGGTGCATCATCGACTACGACGGTTGGTGGCAGCAGGGCAGCACTGTCGCGAATGCTAGTATTGTGCTCAAAAAATCAAAAAAGATCTCTAGTAGAGCCATATTTAGAATGGTTTGGCTAAGTTCGAAGCTGCAATCCATGGGTGATTTTTTAACGGCCAGGCTGTCGAAACGCATTGCCTACTGGGTGTTTTTGAGCATTGTCGTCATTGAGGTACTGATTTTAGTACCCTCGGTAATGCGGCGCGAACGGGAGCTGTTGAACTACCTGCGATCGCTATCTACAGCCCAAGCCCTGGGAATGCTCGATGCGGCTACCCTGGCCAACCTCAAAGACGAGATGCTGATTGACTACCTGCAGGGGCTGCAAACCAACCAGGTAATTTTAGGCGGGGCCATCTATGACCAGAACGGCACCCGGTTAGGCAGCTTTGGCGAAGCGCCTCAGCTGACGCTAGGAGAGAGCGCACAGGGCTGGAGGCCCGACCACTATTATCGTCGCCAACAGCGCTACGATGCCCCCTGGGAGATGCCGCCGCTGCGCGATCGCTACGTGCTGATTGTGCGCCACGATGCCACCGGCGTGCAGCGGGAGTTCTTCGCGTTTATTGGTCGTATTATCGGGCTGGTGGTGATTATCTCGATATTTGTCACCGGAGCCACCCTAGTGGTGCTGCGGCGACTGCTAATTAAGCCGATTATGCTGCTGCGGCAAGATTTAACTACCGCCGGTCAGGCCATTGGCGACGACTGCGACACCCAAACTTTGGCCTTCGCGTCGTTGCCCTACGCCCGTGCCGACGAGTTAGGCGATGTGATTGCAGCGTTTGAGCAGATGTTTGGGCAGATTACCGCTGCGGTAGCCACCCGCAAGCAGAGCGAGACTCGATTTCGCACCTTAGTCGAGCAGGCGGTGGACGCGTTTTTTGTAGTCGATGCCGCCGGACAGGTTTGCGATGTCAACCAAAATGCCTGTGAGAGCCTGGGCTACAGCCGCGACGAACTACTGCATTTATCGGTAACGGATATTCAAACCACCCATAGCCAGGCTGATTTTGAGGCGATCTGGCAGCAGCTCAGACCCGGTGTGCCTCAGACCATCGAGGGCTGGCATCAGCGCAAAGATGGCACCGGCTTTCCGGTGGAGGTACGCCTGGGGCTATTAGACCTGGGCGGCGATCGCTACGGGCTAGCGCTGGCGCGTGATATTCGCGATCGCAAGGCTTCCGAAGCAGCCCAGGCCCGCCTGGCCGAAATTGGCGAGCTGGCCGCGATGATTGTTCACGAGGTGCGCAGCCCATTGACTACAGTGCTGCTGGGGCTAAACGCGTTTCGATCGCTCGATCTCCCCGATCGCTTTCAAACCCGGCTTGACCTGGCTCTAGAAGAGTCCGAGCGACTGCAAAAGCTGCTGAATAGCATTTTGATGTATTCTCGCGACCCAGCCCTGGTATCAGAACCCATTGAGATCAATGGTTTAGTGCAGCATCTGGCCGCTACGTTAGAGCAAGATACGAGCGGTCAGCCACCGCCTTTAGCCTTAAAAACTCTGCCCTATGGCGTTAATGTCAGGGGCGATCGCGACAAGCTCAAGCAGGTCTTCATCAACCTGTTGTCTAACGCCCGCGATGCCTGCCCAGCGACAGGAACCATTACCTGGGCAGTGCAGCCTCCCGCCGCTGGACAGGTGGTCATCAGCATTCACAACGACGGTGAACCGATCGCGCCGGAGCTGCTGCCTAAACTAACTCAGCCGTTCTTCACCACCAGAGCCTCTGGCAATGGCCTGGGCCTGGCCATCACCAAGCGAATTGTAGAAGCCCACCAGGGACAGCTGGTGATTAGTTCCAATACTGATGGAACCGAAGTAACGGTAACGCTGCCGCTGGCCTAGTGCAGAAACATCTCAGCTAAATCAGCCAGCATCCTACTTAGGGCGAACGATTATTCGCCTCGGGCACGGACTTTCTTTTCAAAAAATGCGTTGTCTTAACTAGCTAGCTAAAAGGCATCTAGGTCGAGCGCCTTAGAGCCGCCTTCTTCAATCAGCAGCAAAATTTTGCCGAGCTGTGACCAGATCAGCCAGCCGCTGAGCAGGGTCATGGGCACCCCCATGGCGTAGGCGGCTTTGGCCGAAAAACCAAATAGCTGAATGCCAGAGGCCAAAAACATACAGACTCCGGCACAAATGCCGAAAAAGGGAATTTGTAGCTGTGGCCCCCGCATAGTAGCCAAAATACGGGTAGAGCGTTTGCTGTTCCATTCATTAACCGACTGCTGCAGCGCGGTACTGAAGGCATAGCCCGAAGTCACCGCAGCCAAAAATCCAGCCAAAAATAAAACGTAGGGCGGTTGTGGGTACACAGGCCTAAGAAAAACGAAACAATAATTTACTTCTCCTGATTATAAGGGAGAGCTGCACCCAGGCCGACAGATTGAAAACGTAAAACTCATCAATCTAGCGCCCAAGCCCCCCTAACGCTTAGGGTTGCAGAACCTGGCGTAAGTCGCCCACCGCTGGCACTAGCTGCTCAGCCCGTTCTAAGGAATAGTTTGTCAGTGCGCCCCAGGCTACACCCAGCACTCGATCAAAGGTAATTTCGTCTTTGACCAAGGCCCACAGCCGCTGCACCTCCTGGGTGTGCAGACGATCATCCTCTGTCAGAGCCAGCACAATCATCTGTCGGAGGTGTGCGCCCTCCTCTGACATCACATAGCGAATGCCTAAGCCCGCCGTCGGTAACAGGTCAAATCCAGTATCGCCACGGGCGATCGCCAGCATGTTCTCCAAGCGGTCCCACTGCAGCTGCCCGTCCTGAAACAGCACCTCAAGCAGCCGCTGCCGGAGCGCTGGGGTTTCGCCCAGCAGCAGACGGCGGGCCACGTAGGGGTAAGCCACATTAATAATTTTAAAGTTGGGGTTGAGGCTCAGAGCCAGCCCTTCCTGGGTAACTAGGGAGCGAATGATCAGGGCGAACTTAGCGGGTACCCGAAACGGGTACTCATACATGAGCTCCGAAAATTGGTCGGTAACGGTTTTGAAGTTGAAATCGCTGACCTTTGCCCCCAGAGCATCACCCAGAACTCGATTGAGGGCAGGCACAATGGGGCCGAGGTCGGTATCAGGGGTTAAAAAGCCCAGTTTGACAAAGTCTTTACCCAGATTGTCGAAGTCTTGGTTGATTAGGTGTACGACAGCGTCTACCAGGGTTTCTTTCGTGATCTGGTCGAGCTGATCCATCATGCCAAAATCGATATAGGCCATTCGGCCATCGGCTAGGGCAAACAGATTGCCGGGGTGGGGGTCGGCGTGGAAGAAGCCAAACTCCAGCAGCTGTCGCAATCCGGCGGTAACGCCAATTTCAATCAGCCGGTCGGGGTCAAGATTGCCTCTTTGCAGCGACACCATATCGGTGAGCTTGCACCCATCAATCCATTCCAGGGTAAGAACCCGTCGGCTACAGTAGGGCCAGTAGATAATTGGTACCTTAACGGTGCTGTCTTCCTTAAAGTTGGCGGCAAATCGTTCGGCATTATGGCCTTCGTTGAGGTAGTCGATTTCCTCAAACAGCTTGGTACCAAACTCATCCACAATCAGGGTCAGGTCGTGCCCTAGGTTGAGAGGCAGAAACACACCTAGCCAGCCCGCCGCCCAACGCATTAGGTAAAGGTCGCGGCACAGCACGGGGCGGAGGTTAGGCCGCTGCACCTTAACAGCCACTTCTTCGCCAGAAAACAACTGCCCCCGATATACCTGCCCCAGGCTCGCTGCCGCTACCGGCAAAGGCGACAGGGTACTAAAAATCTCTTGAGGACTGTAGTCTAGCTCTGCCTCAATAATCGCCATCGCCTCGGCAGTGGGAAAGGGTGGCAGCTGGTCTTGCAGTTTAGTCAGCTCATCGAGAAAATCTTGTCGAACCAGGTCGGGCCGGGTCGAAAGAGCCTGGCCCACTTTAATAAAGGTTGGCCCCAGGTTGGTGAGCACCTGACGCAGCTGGGCTGCCCGACGAGGGCGGTTTTGGGCCTCTCGACTCAGCCAGCGATCGCTCTGCAGGCCCAGCACAAAGGTGCCCAACCACCACAAAATTTGTAAAATTCGCCAACCCAAGCTACCTAGCCGCCAGCGATAGTAGCGGGCGATCGCCGCTGCGTCGTAGGTACCCAATAAAGCTGGATCTATAGCTGCCACTGCGCCAATTGCCCCTTACGTCACTGTACGGTGCTGCCCTAATCGGTGGGGCTATCGCTGGCCAACAGCTGCCAGCAACAGACCCCATTAACAAGCCAAGAGGGCGTGGCGGCAAGCGGCGATCGAAAACCCCTAAGCTGGGTTAATCTACCTTAAGCATAGTATAAGAAACTACAAACAACTTTGACTCAGCTAAGCCAGGTTTCCGGTTGAGGGGTTTTGCCTGGCCCTGACTCAGCTAGATTCAAACCTAAAGTTAGCAATACTGCGCGGTCTTGAGCCCCACCTGGGCCAAGCAGTCCTTCAGTGTCTGTACTACCTGAACTTGGGCAGCTTCTCCCAATTCTGGAAACATCGGTAGCGACAGCACTTGATGAGCGGCAGCCTCAGTCTGGGGCAGATCGCCAGGTCGGTAGCCCAGCTGGCTATAGACCGGCTGGAGGTGCAGCGGCAGAGGATAGTAGACCATGCAAATTACCCCCGCCTCGCGCATTAACTGCTGTACCTGGTTGCGCTCCTGACCTTCAGCGGTGGCCTGAGGCAGGCGTAGGGTGTACTGGTTCCATACCGAGCGACCAAAGGTCACAGGTAGCGGACGCACTACCTCGGTTACTGGCTCTAGCAGGGCGTGATAGCGATCGGCAACCTGCCCCCGCTTTTGGTTCCAGGTATCGAGGTGGCGAAGTTTAATCGCTAAAATGGCAGCCTGAATCGAATCTAGTCGGCTATTTACGCCAATTGCTTCGTGGTGATATTTAACCCGGCTGCCGTGCTCGCGTAGCATACGAGCGGTGGCAGCAAGGGTTTCGTCATTGGTGGTTAGCGCCCCGCCATCGCCGCAGCCTCCCAGGTTTTTGGTCGGGAAAAAGCTAAAACAGCCGACATGGCCAATGCTCCCAACTTGCTGCCCCATCCATTCGGCTCCAGTGGCCTGGGCACAGTCTTCGATTACCGTCAGGTCGTAACGGGTAGCCAGATCCATCACTGGCCCCATATCGACGGGTCGACCAAACAGATGAACGGGCATAATCGCTCGGGTGCGATCGCCAATAGCAGCCTCAATCTTGGCCACATCTAAGTTGAACGTGTTGGGGTCAATATCGACAAAAACCGGCGTGGCCCCCACCGCGCTAATCGCCTCAGCCGTCGCAATAAACGTAAAAGGCGAGGTAATTACCTGATCGCCAGGGCCGATGTTTAAGGCTCGCAGCGCCAAATACAAGGCATCAGTGCCAGAATTACACACAATGCACTGCTCTGAACCCACATAATTACCGAAAGCTTGGGCAAAGGTTTCGACGATTGGCCCATTGATGTATTGTCCAGAGGCCAGCACCTCGGCCACGGCAGCATTTACATCAGATTGAATTGTTCGAAACTGCTCCGTAAGATCAACAGGAGGAATTACACTCACTCGCTCACACTCACCTAGTGGATAGGCCTAGTTTACCCTACCCCAAGTCTGCATCGGGGCCAGCGGAGGCCCTCAGCAATAAGCACAAGCCTAATACCTCTATGCTGTGGCCCCGCTGGGCCAGGAGATTTACTTGACTGATCTACCCGGTTTTTTCTCCACTTTAGGTTTTCCCCAAGAATTATCCAATCCAAACGTCCATACCCGCTGGATGCATCGCTGTTTAGAACTGGCCAGCCTCGCTGCCGGTCAAACTGCCCCCAACCCAATGGTTGGTTGCGTGGTGCTCAATCAAGGCGTAGTGGTAGGAGAAGGCTTTCACCCAGGGGCTGGACAGCCCCATGCCGAGGTGTTTGCCTTGGCCCAGGCGGGGGGCAGGGCCAAAGGGGCGACTCTCTATGTCAACCTAGAACCCTGTAACCATACGGGGCGCACTCCCCCTTGTACCGAAGCGATCATTCGGGCGGGCATTAGCCAGGTAGTGGTGGGCATGGTTGACCCCGATCCTAGAGTGTCGGGGTCGGGCATTCAGCGCCTGCGCCAGACCGGCATTGAAGTCAAGGTTGGGGTAGAAGAAGCCGCTTGCCAACGTCTCAATGAAGCTTTTGTGCAGCGGGTAACCTGCCACCGCCCCCTGGGACTGCTGAAATACGCCATGACCCTAGACGGCAAAATTGCAGCTACCAGCGGCCACAGTGCCTGGGTTACTGGTCCAGTGGCTCGGGCTGCTGTCCATCAGCTGCGAGCCACTTGCGATGCCGTGGTCGTGGGCGGCAATACTGTCCGCCGCGACAACCCTCGGCTGACCAGCCACGGGCACAGTTCTCATAATCCACTACGGGTGGTAATGAGCCGCCGCCTCGATCTCCCTGACCAAGCCAACCTATGGCACACCCAAGCTGTCCCGACGGTCGTGTTTACCACCGCCCAGGCTGACCCAGCCCAACAACAACAACTAACGGCCCAAGGGGTGGAGGTAGTAGCATTGCCGACCTTAACTCCCAGGCTCGTTACCAACCAGCTCTACCAACGAGGCTGTGCAGTCGTGCTGTGGGAATGTGGAGGCCGTCTAGCCGCTGAAGCCATTAAAGATAGCGTAATTGATAAGCTATGGGCGTTTGTAGCACCTAAGCTCGTCGGCGGTGAGGCCGCTCCAGGTCCGGTTGGCGATCTAGGCATTCAGCACATGGGCCAAGCCCTTGCTTTAGAGCGCACGACCTGGCGAACTTTAGGAGATGACCTACTGCTGGAAGCGTACCTGTGCCCTCCAGCCTTGGACTAGTAGCTTATGGCCAAGATAATACCGCTATGATTCTTGCCGTAGTCTCACCGCAATAAGGCTGTCCAGGGTAGTCAAAACTGACTGGTGCGGTTGGGATAGGGCGCTAGGGGTAAATGCGGACCAGCCTCGGAATATCATAGATCAGCTCACGCTTACGCATAAAAGCGTCTAGCGCCAGCCGCAAGTCATCTTTGCCGCGAAAAGACTCAATTCGTTGATAAACCTCACCCTGGTCAAACAGCAGCAAAGTGGGCAAATTGGAGAGGCGGTAGGTACTGGCCAGCCGCAGGTTTTCATCAGCATTGATATCGATCAGCCGCACATGATCGTTCCACTCGGTCTGAAAGCTCTGTAAAACTGGAGTGATCAATTTACAGAGCCCACACCAAGGAGCCCAGAAATGAACCAGCACAGGCAGTTCAGACTCAAGTACGGCTGCTCTAAACGTGGCTTCGCCAACAGACATTGACATCGACTATATAAAAAAGAGCTTAACTAACCATCCGGGTCGCTCCCTAGAGAGGCCCACAGATAACTTTAACGTTCGAAGGTAGTTGGAAAATATTCGCGGTTGCTATTGGGATCATTGTAGACCAGTTGAGAATGGAAGTTAATGGGCAAGATCAAGGATTGTGCCAAAGTCCTAACACGGCCCCTAACCAGATGCGCTAGCAGCGGTGGCTGGTCGTGTATATTTCGATGCAGCTGACTACGGAGCCTGAACTCACTGCGATCGCCTTTCCAGGCCTAGCACTCTAGGGGTTGATGCTGTTGAAGTAACTCTAGAGCACTGGCAGCGGGCAGCGGCTTGGCAAAGAAATAGCCCTGACCATAGTCGCATCCCTCCTGCCGTAGAATAGCGACCTGGGTAGCCGTTTCTACTCCCTCCGCTACTACATCCATACCCAGCTTTTGGCCTAGGGTCAAAATAGTGTTGATGATGGCTCGGTCCTCGTTACTTTTCTCTAAGCGACCCACAAAAGATTTGTCTACCTTCAAAGTATCCATTGGAAACCGGTGCAGATAGCTGAGGGAAGAGTAGCCAGTACCAAAGTCATCAATGGCCAGCTTCAAGTCAAGGGACTTTAGCTTCAACATTAGATCAATGGCGGCATCGACATCGCCCATCACCATGCTTTCAGTAATTTCTAGCCGTACACAGTGGCCATCCACCTGGGTTTCCTGCAGGGCAGCCTCGATTTGGTTGATCAAATCGGCCTGCCCAAACTGCCGGTTAGACAAGTTAATGCTCATGGTCAGGTGACGATAGTGGGGAAACAGCGTATGCCAGTGGTGCAGTTGCCGACAGGCCTCTCGAAAAATCCACTGCCCCAAAGCCATGATCAACCCAGTTTCTTCTGCCGCCGGAATAAAAGCACTGGGCAGCACAAACCCACGATCTTTCTGGTGCCATCGTACTAAAGCCTCAAATCCGGCCAGTTCACCGGTTTTGAGGTTAATAATGGGCTGGTAGTACAGCAAAAACTCCTGGTCGTCGAGGGCGTTGATTAGATCGCTTTCGAGCTGAAGTCGGTTAACAGCCTCGGTAAGCATGCCAGCCGCAAACACCTCAAACCGCGACTTGCCCAAAACCTTAGCCCGGTACATAGCCGTATGGGCATCGCGTAACAGGTCGGCGGGCTTATGCTCTAGGCCAGGCTGACTAATAGCTACCCCAATGCTAAGCGTGCTGGGCAATTTTTGGCCATGGAGGGTAAGCGGTTCTGAAAGGGCATACTGTAGCCGATCCATTAGCTCTCCGGCGGCGGAACTGGATAAATGGGTCAGCAGTAGCGCAAATTCATCTCCCCCGACTCTGGCCACCCGGGCTTCGGGGGGCATGTGCTGTACCAGTCGCTGGGCCATCAGTTGCAGCACCTCATCGCCGACCTGGTGGCCCAGGCTTTCGTTGATAACCTTGAAGCGATCGATGCCCATGAAAGCTACAATCACAGGCTTCTCGGTGCTTTGACGGTGGTAAAGGGCCTGCTGAATCGTGCCCATAAACGCTTCGCGATTAGGTAGGCCAGTCAGGGAGTCGTGGGTAGTGCGATAAAGCAGCTTATAGGCCAGTACTACCGTTATGGCAGTCACTATACCGGTGGCAGGTTCAGCCAGAGGCAGCCATACCAGCCCGTTGACGGCCAGCCAGCCCCCCATACCTACTCCCCCCAGTAGCACACTGCTAGACAGCAACAGTCCACTGGGGCCTTTGACAATCCAAACTAGGCTACTGGCAACCAGACACCAGCCCCAGAGCCAGAGCCCCTCGGCCCAGGGGGGTAGAAACCTGTAGTGAGCAGGCTGCCCGGTGACGATATCTAGCAGCTGTCGAACCATTTGACCGTGGATAACTACCCCAGGCATGGTTAGCTCTTCGTCTTGGTTAAAGCTAAAGGGGGTGTAAAAGCGGTCTTTAAGGCTGGCAGCGGTAGTACCAATCAGGACAATGTTGCCGTTGATCCAATCGGGGTCAAACTGATGGCTCAACACCTGGCTAATGGAGAGGTGGCGGGCGGGCATTTGATCGGTACGGTAGCGCAGCAAGATCTGATAACCGCTGCTATCGACGTTTTGGTAGCCGCCATCGCGGGTAGAGAGCACTCGAATGGCGCGATCGCCCAAAAATAGGTGGTTTTCCTCTGCCCTTAGGTCTGTAGAGGCATAGCCCTGGTAGGCCATAATCACTCGCAGGGCAAAGGAGTAGTAGCCGCCCTCAGAGCTGCGCACAAAGACTAAGTTCCGGCGAATGACCCCATCGGAGTCAGTGGGAAAATCGTTGAACCCTACCCGCTCTGGCTCAACGGTAGGGGGAGCAGGCACTTCACCCTGACCCTGGGTACTGCCCACGTTCATAATGGCAATGAGATTCGGTGCTGTCAATGACTCAATCAGGTCGGTCGAACCTGGCGGCCGCAGGGTACTTCGGTAGAGGTCTAGGCCAACTACTTTGGGGTCTTGAGCCTGAAGGGTTTGAATCACCTCAGCCAGCAGGTCATCCGTAAGGGGCCAGCCATACTGGCGAATATCGGCCTCAGTAATGCCCACAATAGTCATACGGGGATCGAGGTTTTGACTAGGGCGCGATGGCCCTTCAGAGCCGGTCTCTGACCATCGCACTACTTGATCAAATAAAAATAGTTCCGCTGGTTCTAAAACATTCAGCAGCTTTACCCCGGTAACCAAGACGCTGGACAGTAGGCTGGTCAACAGCACAATCTTGCCGCCAGTGTTGAGGGGAGCCCCCCCCCACCAGTGGAGCACCTGAGGTACTACGCCACGGCGCAGCCGGTGGCCTATTCTATTAATCGTCGCTTTCACAATTGCTGGGCCTTTGAAAGACAAAAACTAAACGACGGAAAATGTCTCAGGTAGCACACCCAGTATCCTGTGCCGTCACTAGCGCTTTAGAGTGCTAGTGACGGCACAGGACTGTTGTTAAGCATGCCCAGATGAACGATCCTTCTGCCAAGGCGACAGCTTTCTTATTGGACCGAGTTTATATCCGTAGCTTAGTGGGCCAGGCTCAGCCCCGGACTAAACATCTGTCTTAAACATTAGTGGCGGCAGATTCCAATGAGAATCTGCCGCCACTAAATCGAGTTTTCATTATTCTGGTTAACCAGCATCCCCTGCCGCCTCAGCCCTAGGAGAGGAAGCGCTGCTATCTTACCTGCGCTGGATGGGGGCTAACCCAGTGAGTGCCACCACCCTGACGGCGACCTGGAAACTCATCTCGGTTATCGGCGCTGGCAACAGATTCCATGCCAAATGCCTGAAAAATTACCATGACGGTTAGCGATAGTACCCCTACGGCGAGAACCGAGTAGTAAGAACGCGCGGTGTGTCCTAGCGAAGTTTGCATAAGATGTATCGTTATGACCTCAGGCTCAACGAATCAAGCCTGAAGGTAGACGCTCCCTAAACAACATTAATGATCCAGGCATTCTCTGACCATGGCTGAGATGTTGACCAAGGTTTACCAGCGAAGCTTATATCTCATTAAGGCCGAAGTTGGTCCAAACCATCGACAGAGGACCCACGGAACTTAGTGTTACGGGAATTTACGGGATCTCTAACGTTACAACGAAAAAACTATCAGGATTTTGTAAATTTTCCTGGAAACTTCCGGATTTTGACGAACAGAGCTACAGTCAGCACTAGCTGGCCCAACGCCCTGAATAAAACCTTGGCCGCATCATCAGTAGATTCACGGAAGTAGGTTTACAGAATTTTGGGTTAGTGAGATCAGCATTAGCCGATCTGGACTAAGGCCAGGCCAAGCAAAAGCCCCAGGACAGCGCCTGTCGACGTATTAATGCCGTTAACGACCTCGTTGGTCAGCCAGCTAAATCGAGGCTGGAGGGTAGCGCCAATCAGGCTTTCTAGGGTGGTGGCCAGAAAAGCAGCCACCAGGCAAAGGCCAATTTCCCAAAAACCAATTAGCCCCACCCCCCAGCCTACCAGCGCCATAATCGCTGACCCTCCCACGCCGGCCAGAGTGCCCTCAAGACTAACGGCCCCTTCGGTACCGGCGGGCACTGGCTTTAGGGAGGTGATCAGAAAGG
>NZ_JADEXE010000557.1 GCF_015207265.1 Nodosilinea sp. LEGE 07298
GTGAAGCGCCCCTGGCCCAGAGCCTCCCCCATGTACTGTCCACCCACCCCATCCAGCGAGAAATTGGTAAACGTCTTTTCGTGAGCCTGCACTGCCAGCCGCCAGCCGCCGCTGTGAGTGCGCTCGGTAAAAGTTTGCTGTAAGAGCGGGTACTGGCCCAGCCAATCGGTGATCCGCTGGTCGCAGGTCTGCTGCGACTCAAACTGCTTCACATCCACATCAATCCAAACAATGTTATGCCAGCCGCCCAGGGTGCCAATGCCGTTGTCAGGGTGGGCAAACCAGGTCTGAAGCTCTGCCTGAGTCGGCATCCGATTTTGATACTGGGTATGCCTGATGAGATGGGGAATTCCACGGCTGTCCACATAGCTAGGATTCTTGCCGGTAAAGGCAGGCACCAGAGCCCCGTCTTTGTCGCGCTTCAGGCTGCCATCCCCGTTTCGGGCTGGGTAGCGCGTCGGGTCTTGGGCTGGGGCAACGGGCAGCGGTGGCAGTCCTTGATCCCGGAGCCAATCAAACGTGGCGCGAAGGGCTGGGTTCATCGGCATGGCCTGCTGGGGTTTGAAAGATCCATTCCATGGGGTGGACAGCACCTGTGACCAGTTCCAGACGGTTGACTGTGAGCTGCTGATTCACCAGGGCATAGACCAATACCCCATCCCAAAACATTTCCAGGCAATCGGGTTTGCGCTCTGCCGTCCACTCCACATCGAGCTGCATTTCGCTGCCCTCCACATGCACGGCCTTTTGCCCATCGCACAAAATCATGATGGACTGGGGGCGGTAGTCGGCGGGCAAGGGGGCCAAGGTCATCATCGTTCAAGTCCTGCTGAGGTCGGGGTGGGAACACGGTCTGATTCTAGGCGCTGCACAAATCGCTGAAACCGCTGGCAGTCTTCAGCCGTCACCACTGTGCGCTGAATTTTCCCCTGGGCGATTTCCAAAATGGTCTGGGGTTGATGCGTCACCCGGCGGACGGTCAGCCGGTCGGCGGTCTGCTTCAGTTCATAGACTTTGCCGCGAAACTGGGTGTGAGGGCCTCGGGTCTGCCCGATCACCGACAGGATTTTTTTAGAAGCCTGGGCCACGTATTCTCCCCGCTGCTGCAACGCCTGATATTGAACCAGGTCTTGAGCCATCGCCTGCTGTAGGTTTGGCGCGAGGCCAAACCCGTTACCATTAGCCTGTTTGGCTGAGAGGCCCAACTGCTTGATCTGTTCCAGGTGTAACGGATCATGGCCCAAGTCGCGGGCCGCGCGGTACCAGTCACGCAAGGTGTCTAGAGCGGTACGCGGCAACGGTTCGGGCACAGTCTCCAGCGGTAGCTCACCTGCTACCGCTTGCCCCTGATGAGCTATTGCTGGAACCGTAGGGGATGGTAAGGGTTGTGTCGGCGGATCTACATTTACCTCTGATGGCGCAGTTGGTTGAGCTTCTACTGCCGAGCCACTCCAGGCTGGATCGACAGTCTGGCGCTCCTTGTGTCCATTTTGATGTGCCTCATTGAACTGGTCGAGGTCAAACAGGTTTTGTACCTGAAATTCAGGCTCTTTAGACGCTGGTGCTGGGGTCTGGGGTTGTGGAATCGGCTCAACAGGAGCTTGGGTTGGTTCTTCTAGGGCTGTTGGTTCGGGGGGATGATGGGGGTGGATGGCGATCGCCCCTTCTACCTCCGCAATCACCACCTCCCCCTGCTGGGTCAACCTATCCAAATACTTGTGCAAACTCTGCACCGGGAAC
>NZ_JADEXE010000558.1 GCF_015207265.1 Nodosilinea sp. LEGE 07298
CGTGCAGTCGTTCTTCGAAAGGCGACCACTGCTACAGCGCTCATGAACGGGGGTGCTGACCTTCTCTCAGACCCTGCAATCCGCCAATCTAGCTGTCGCGTCACCTCTATGTACTTGACATTTGATAGTTTGTCGAGGGTGAAGACGCCATTACCTAATCTTGAGGCTACATCCTATTAACGCCAGTCCCTCACCCGCAATGGGTTAGGGACATCCCGACCGTTGAGGGTGCAATCTCACCGCTTGGCAACCCTGCAAAAGATGCGCCAGCATAAAAATATAATTTAACAGCCACCTACTTTCCGGATAGGTTCTTAGCCCTGACGGTGTCAAGCGGGAACCAATCGGACAAAGCTGTCTTTGGCGAGCGGGTGACGGCCTTCGCTCAGCAGTGGAACCTAGAGGGGATTCTCGTCGCCGATAGTGCGCTGTATAGCGACGCCAATTTAGCCCAGATGGGCGACCTGCGTTGGATTACCCGAGTGCCCTTGACCCTGGCCGAGGCGCAAACCCTCGTCAGTGACTTACCCACTGAGACCTTTGAGGCCAGTGAGCGAGACGGCTATCGTCTGGCCTGTGTGTGCAGCACCTATGGCGGGGTGAAGCAACTCTGGGTCGTGGTTGAAAACCAAGCCCGAGTCGACAGTGACCGGCGGCAGATTGAGCGACAAGTGGAGAAACATCGACAGCAGGCCGAAATCCAACTCCGGCGGCAAGGGAAAATCGACTTTAACTATGCTGAGGATGCCCGTAACTAAGCCCAAGCGCTAGCCGCCCGGTGGCGTTACCATACCCTCCCTGAGGTGCAGGTCGTGGAGCGTCCCCACTATCAACGACCTGGACAACCTAAGGCGGGCGAGACACCGAGTCGTATCACCTATCGCCTGATGGCTCAGGTGGTGGCCGATGACGCGGCCATTACAAAAGCGAAACGCAAGGCCGGTCGCTTTATCCTGGCCACCAATGACATCTGCGACTCGACCCTGACGGCTGAGCAAGTCTTGAGTGATTACAAGGGACAGTATGCCCCAGAACGAAGCTTTGGCTTGCTCAAAGACCCCTTGTTCTTTACCTCCAGTGTCTTTCTCAAGACGCCGCAGCGGATTGCGGCGTTGGTCATGGTCATGGGCTTGGCGGTGATGGTCTATACGCTGGCCCAACGGCAACTCCGGCAGGCGTTGGTAGACGCCAATGAAACGGTGCTTGACCAGCGCAAGCAGCTTACCCAAACGCCCATATTACGCTGGATTTTTCTGCATAACTCGATTCAAACGCTTCCCATGGAATCATTGCCGCCAGCGTCACCCAGCAATTCTTCCCCGATAGTTTGCCCCCAAACGACAAGTAAAAGTTCTCAAAGCTCAGTTGACTTGGGCTCGATTAGTGGTATGTCGGTCTCTGCGTCCAAGGATTTCAGCGGCAGTGCACAATTTTCCTTGCACTTTAGCAACTCTTAACCACGCCGAATCATTCTATCCGCTTAGCTTTGGGGGCTTTTTCAGCAAGCCCTAATTAATACCCTCAACCTCATCTTCTCCAGAGCATCGAGCTGGATCCAAACAACAAAACCGTGCGACACCGTAATGATGTCGCACGGTTTTGAATAGAGTTGTTGTGAAACAGTGAGGAATTGATTCAGTTGTTGTTGAGGGCTGGTGATTTTGTATCTTGCCCCTAAGCCGCCTCCAGATAGAAGTTCCACAGCCCGGCAGCCGTGACCATTGAGCGGTC
>NZ_JADEXE010000113.1 GCF_015207265.1 Nodosilinea sp. LEGE 07298
ATTGCCGGTCAGATGTTTGATAACGAATATGACTTGGCCATGACCGTCATTGACGGCATGGAAGCGCGTAGTAAAGCTGGAAATTATCAGCTAGAACGTTTTATGTTTAAATGCGCCTAGCTACTTATCCTTTCCGCCCAATGGCTACGGCCTCTACGACATGGCGGGCAACGTGTGGGAACTAACCGCCAGTTGGTACACCGTCTACCACGACGACCTAGCCCACCAGCACGACCCCATCGGCCCTACCCAGGCGGCTAGCTACGACCCCAAAAAGCCCCAGGACGGAGCCACCCACGTGATTAAAGGCGGTTCCTACCTCTGCGCTAAAAACTATTGCAGTCGCTATCGCCCCGCCGCCCGCGAATCCCAAGCGGTGGATACCGGCACTACCCATGTGGGGTTTCGGTTGGTGAAGGCGATCGCACCTGATGACTAAGCCCGGCACTGACTTACCAAGAGATGAATGACTGAAAGCCCTGCCAGAAGCCTTCCTCAGTTTTGACAAACAGAATAGTAAAGGACAGGCTATCTGGCGCGGTGCTGTGAATGATGCGGCCAGCGTAACCCTTGTTCATCTTGCTAGTCGCCCCGCCCAGCGCGGTGATCGGGTTTCGGTTGGCTATGACGGCCAATGGGGACAGGGCACGGCTCTTCCGAGCTTTTGATGAAGCCGAGAGAACGATTGCTGCCCTACGTTGAACGTCAACCCCGACCCCCTTTTTGAAATTTCAGCAGCTTGGCACAAACATCAGGTTTCTCCAGCTTTAGAAGACTTCTTAGCTTTAGTCAAACAGGCATAATGATTTGACAACGTCAAGTTTTTTGTTTGCGTTCTGCTCTAGCTGCCTTGAGTTCTCTGCTCTTCAATTCGGCGGCTTGATGAGCATTCACGTAGTCTTTTCCCCCTAGCATCACGTCACCGTAATACTCGTAGGGCGGAGCACCGTAAATCGGCAGCGGAGGATCATCTGGGTAATCTTCTCGGGCCTCTTCAATAGAGGCTTTTAATGCCTTGATGCTGAGGCTTTGGGCGGGAAAGTAGTAGATTTCTTGCTGGGTCTTATTTATATGCGGCAGCGTCGGGTCGATAATATCTTCACCCAGTTCAATCCAGGCGTGTTCGATAGGCTCATACTGCCCGTTATTCAAAACCACAAACCCTTGGACGTAGGTCGCTCCAGTCAGTGTCAGCACAGCTCGATGAGTGTTGTCAAAGGGAGCGCCTGCTTTGCTTTTGATTTGTTCAAAAATTTCGAGGGAAAGGGGTTCATTCAGGGTTGGGGGCATTGGGCGTAAATTTTAGGGTCGCTACTGCAGATCCTAAGCATCTGTGCTGCGTATGTCTATTACCGCTAGGCCGATGTTCAGGTCATGTAGTGAGTGCTAGCGCCAAAAGGCTCAGCCTTGGCGGGTTGGGGGTGCGATCGCACTTGGGATGCCAGGTAAGCCCGCTCAAGCAATACAGCCTTGGTTTGTCGCTGGCTCGGTGTAGACAGGACCTCTATGGGCGACCAACGCAGGGGACGCTATTTTATGCCTCTAACCCGGCGCAAGGGGTTCCCAAGCTGCGCCAGGCCGTTCTAGTGGTGGTGGGCTACTCCATCCTGGTGCGCTCTGTGTCTTCTGGGCCTAGGCCGTTTGCGGTCTCCATTCCCTGCACTATGCCAAGTAGCCAGGTGCCCCTAGGGTCAGCTTCTCGCGGGTCGCGGGTGCAGCTGCGGGGTTAGTTATCTGGGGGCTTCGGCTCCCCTTTTTTTCCGCAGAAAGCGATGACGACTAAAACAGGTGCTTGTTGATACTTTTCAACTTTTTCCCCATGTTATGTTGTGACCGATCAACTGATACTAAGGACTAACGGCCATGGCCGACACTCTGATCAAAATCGAGTTGGATAAGTCTCCTTACGAGAACGACATGATCCACAACCGCTGGCATCCCGATATTCCACTGGTGGCCACGGTTAAGCCTGGTGATGATTTTATTGTTGAGTGTTACGACTGGACCGGAGGACAGATAAACAACGATGACAGTGCCGATGACGTTCGAGATGTTGACCTGACTCAAGTACATTTTCTCTCTGGACCGGTGGGCGTAGAGGGTGCAGAACCCGGTGATTTGCTAGAGGTAGATATCCTAGATATCGGCGCATTTAAGGAGAGCCAGTGGGGTTTCAACGGCTTCTTTTCAAAAAAGAATGGTGGCGGATTCCTAACTGAACATTTTCCTGAAGCCCAGAAGTCCATTTGGGATTTCAACGGAATGTTCACTAAGTCCCGACATATTCCCAATGTAGAATTCGCTGGCCTAATTCACCCTGGGCTGATTGGCTGCCTGCCTTCTAAGGAGATGCTGGCGGAGTGGAACAGGCGTGAGCAGGCCCTTGTCGAAACCAACCCAAATCGGGTGCCGCCACTGGCAGCCCTGCCCTATGCTGATACAGCTCACATGGGCCGGATGCCTGCGGATCAGGCCAGACTTGCTGCCGCCGAAGGTGCCCGCACCGTGCCGCCTCGGGAACATGGCGGTAACTGCGATATCAAAGACCTCTCCCGAGGCTCCAAGGTTTATTTTCCGGTCTACGTGAAAGGTGGTGGCCTGTCAGTAGGAGATCTTCACTTCAGCCAGGGCGATGGCGAGATCACCTTTTGTGGGGCGATCGAAATGGCCGGTTGGATTCACTTGCGGGTTAACGTGATCAAGGACGGCATGGCCAAGTATGCCATCAAAAACCCAATCTTCAAACCCAGCCCGATCAAGCCTCGCTACGACGATTACTTGATTTTCGAGGGCATTTCGGTGGACGAGCAAGGCGAGCAGCACTACTTAGATGTTCATGTTGCCTACCGCCAGGCCTGCCTGAATGCTATCGAATACATGACTAAGTTTGGCTACAGCCGTGCCCAGGCCTACGCGATTCTCGGCTGCGCTCCAGTGGAAGGGCACATTAGCGGCGTTGTAGACATCCCCAACGCCTGCGCCACTCTGTGGCTGCCCACCGATATCTTCGACTTCAACATCAATCCTGGTGCCGACGGCCCGCAGGCCCAAGCCAATAGCACTATGGATGTGCCCCTTTCAGCTGACAAGGAGTAATGTCTATGCCTCTCTACGACTATAAGTGCCGTGATCATGGCCTGTTTCAGGAGCTGGCAATGCTGTCGGAAAGCGCACAGCCTCAACCTTGCCCGCAGTGTGAATCCCTGGCGGCGCGGGTAATTGTGCTGCCGCCTGCGCTGCTGGGCACGAATCCTCCCCTTCAAGTCGCTATGGCCCGAAACGAGCGTAGTCAGCATGAGCCCCTGTTTTCGACTCCCGAGCATCGCGCTGAGGAGCAGGCGCGGCATGAGCACCAACATGGCAAAGGCTGCGGTTGTCAGGAGCAGGGCCTTAGCAAACCACAGGTGCTCTACACCGCTGATGGTAAGAAATGGTTTCCTGCTGCCAGGCCTTGGATGATCAGTCACTAGCCTGCTAGTAGTTGGTCACCGATTAGCAGTCAAAGCCTATTCAGTTAGCTGCACGATTAACTTCAGCTTTGCCGATCTGAATTTGTATCGGTAACGATCTTGGGCTCTGGGCGCTGCCGCAGGGCCTTTTATCTTTTCTCGATGAGCACTAACCACTAGCGGCTTAGGACTATTGGTGGGTGCTCATTGGCCTGTAGGTTGCGATCGCCCCTCTACCACCACAGAAGATGCCCTCATCGGGGCACATGGGCTGTGCTTTACACCACCCTTACCCCGCCGTAGACTTCTTCAGATACCTTTCCCACGCCACCAAGTAGGCAGCTTATAAGCTTTCTCACCTCTGCGCTCACCTCCAGCTATATATCCCTGGTCAGCACACTTCTCCCCCTCCGCGCCTATCTTCTCTGCGTACAATTCAGTGCCCAACTGTGGGATGCCGGTGCCCCGAACGACTGAGGGCCGGATTCACTGGGGTTATAGGCATTGCGGTTGGGCGGATAATTCGGTGTTGCGGCAGAGCCTACCAATCTAGAGCGACACACTTTCGGGGACGTCTACCACGAAAGAAAGAGATTGGCGCAATGTCTTCAGCAAAACGTTACATTAATCAACGTAACGTTGCTAGCCATAGCTAAGGGAATGTCACACATGGATATTGATCAGTTGCCCTTGAAACAGCAGTTTGAGATTCAGGTCTTTGAAACTCAGGTTCAATGTCTCTCCCAATCAAATGCTCAAGCTCTCCTTATTCCACTGCGAGAGGTCATGTTATATCAGGCCACTGCTTTCCGTGAAACTTTAAAGGAGTCCTGGGGCTTTGGCAAAGATGTTGATCTGCTTTAGGAGTGCTCATAGAGGAGTAGCTTGTTTAGATTGGAAACATGAAGAGATATGGTCAGTCAATCACCCTCACGCCCCTTTAAGATCTTTAGTCATTCTCAATTAAGTCTGTACTGGGCTGGCTTAATCGGATTAATGTGGCTTATCAGTTTAGTGGGCACCTTCACCCTATTTAGTGCCCAAACTCCTCTACTTTATTGGCTCTGGGCAATTCTGGTCAGAACATTTTTACATACCGGTTTATTCATCGTTACCCATGAAGCTATTCATAGAAATATTTCTGATTTTCATGGGCTTAACGACGCATTCGGTTACGTAACATCCTGGTTGTACGCGCTATTGCCTTATCAGCTGCTGGCTAAAAACCACCGGCTTCATCATCGCTTTCCTGCTACCGAACAAGATCCTGACCATCATGATGTGGACAAGGGAAGGTTCTGGTTCTGGTACATCCAGTTTATGAAGACTTACCAGACAAACGGGCAGGTTTGGGTGTCGTTGATTGGCATCAGCTTAATTTTCTGTGCCTTCATTATCTGCCACATTCCGGCGATTAATCTGATTCTTTTTTGGATTATTCCCATGGTGCTCAGCTCATTACAGCTGTTCACCTTCGGCATCTTTCTTCCCCATCGGCAAACAAGCAACGTACCTAAATCTGGTCACTCTATTAAAAGCATTCATTTGCCAGTTTTTTGGTCATTTATTACTTGCTACCATTTTGGGTATCACCGAGAGCACCATCTAAATCCTCATCTATCCTGGTACCAGTTACCTCAAGTTTATAGAGACGGCAAAGTATAAAGTTTTGATCGATACTCGAACTTACCGATTAGAGCCCTTATTGGCCGATACCTCAACCTCTTTGGGTTGATTACAGGCAATCTAACGGCTCATAGGATTAGCCGCTGCTGGAGTTTGTAGGTCGTCCTGAGCGTTTGGTTGCAAGCTGAAACAGGCCAATGCACAGGCTCAGCCACAGAAAGCCGATGCTATACCCTGCCACCACATCTGTAGGCCAGTGAACGCCCAGATAAATGCGGCTGAGGCCAATACTGCCAATCAGTAACGTGGCAATACCGTAAATCAACCACTTGTGCGATTGAAACCGCTGCACGAGAAGGTAAGCCGAAAAGCCATAGAGCACCATCGACCCCAGGGCGTGGCCGCTCGGAAAGCTGTAGGAGTTTTCGGTAATCAGCTGTGACCATAGCGCAGGGCGTTCCTTCCCAAAAATCAGCTTGAACCCCGTACTCAGCACCGCTCCCCCGATGCAGTTAATGGCAAAGATAGCGGCAATCCGCCAGCGCCAGCGCCACCACAACCAGACAACACCAATGCAGGTGAGGGGCACCACAATGTCAGGATCTCCCAGCCGGGTCATGGTCAGCATGACCTGGTTCATGACTGGATTGGCAAAGTTGTTAATCCAGAGCAGGATAGTTTCGTCGAAAGCAAAGACCTCCTGCTCCAGCACTTCTTCAGCCAGGTTGGCCAAACCAAACAGCAAGAGCAGACAAACCCCGAGCCAAATGACGCCAGCGGTTGTGACAAAAGACATCAGGCGGGGGTTCACCTCGTGCATCCATAGTCTGGCCAGGTTTTTCAACGTTTCTTGCATAGTGCATTTACTCAGGCAGCATAGTTCGATCCCAGAGGGTTATAGCTGTAGCCAGTCTGGTTAAGGCCGGTTTCCTATGAACGTTCAAACGTTTGAACGTTCATAGGGTTTCTGGATGTCCTAACCAACGTGACTATGGTTATACTTGCAGATACCCAAGAGATCTGTTCGGCCAGCTAAAGGACTCCGAAATCTACACGATTACTCTTCCACTACTACTGGATAAAGGTGCATTCACCCAAAGAGAGCTTTTGCTTCAAGACGGTCATCAAATAACGAGTGGAGAAAGGTTTAATAAAAATATCTTCTGGGGCTGCAATCTTTCGCAGATCGTGGCCACCGACTTGGTAGTCCTTTGCCAGCAGAATTAGGGGAAGCTGTCGTTGCTGGATGAGCGCCACTAGGGATGAGGTATCGGTTTGAAAAAAGTCGGCATCCACGAGCACCAAATCAGTACGAGGTTGCCCGATCGCATCGATGACAGCGCTGTAGTTGGTTGCAGTGGAGGTAGTCCAGCCCTGGAGCTGCAGCCCTTTTTCTAGCAGGGTGGCGAGGCGAAGACGGCTGGCAGTTACTAAAACGCAGCTCATAGTCAGTAGAAAGTACGGGGCAAGGCTTAACTGAGGTGAGGGATGTAACAGCAGCTATCTTCTTTTGTGAGGGAACTTGGATGAAGGAGCTTATGTGCGATCGGCAAATCTCAGCTAATCATCCACAACCGTAATTGTTTCGCCACCAGCGGGAGTCAGGGTCAGGGCTTCAAATTCATCCTCGTCGTAATAGCCCGTGACGGTGACAGTCGTGCCCACGGCGAGATTTGACGCTCGAATAGCAGCGGTTTCCGCCTCGACCTCAATTTGTCCGGTACCATCATTCAGCAGAAAATCATCGTCGTCTGTGAGCTGGACCACTTCTCCGGAGATGGTGACGGTGTTGGCGCTACGCAAGTCTTGAATGGTGGACTGGCTCAGGCCGGGCAATGCTATAGCGGCGAGGGCGATCGCGGTGATACCTGTGCTGATTAAAGCGATGTTCATAGTGAGTTACCTCCAGAAATGGGTGACCATGAAGAGCACGAACGCCGCAGAATCAGGGCTAGTGGGCAAAGCCTTCCTAGGGAAGGCCAAGAATTTCAGCACTTCAAAAAGGCTGATTTCACTGACATTCGTGCCTATCGTTGATTGGTTACCCTCCATACTGCGGCGCAAAAGTAACATGAAGGTTTCAATCGGTCGGAGAAGCCACCAGCGGTAGCCGAATCTGGAACTGCGACCCCTGCTTTACCTGGCTGGTGGCCTTAATTTGCCCGCCATGCAGCTCAACGATCTGGCGCACGATCGCCAGACCCAGGCCAAAGCCTCCCGCCTGCCGGGACCGTTCTTTATCGACCCGGTAGAAGCGTTCAAAAATGTGGGGCAGGTCCTCAACGGGAATGCCGAGGCCGGAATCTTCTACCCGGACGTAGACCCATCGCGGTTGCAGCTGGCCAACTAACCGAATGGTGCCCCCTGCCGGGGTGTAGCGGCAGGCATTATCCAGCAGATTGGCGATCGCTTGACGCAGCAGTCCCGGTTCCCCCTGTACCCAAGCCGTCCCTGCCAGCGATATGACCTCGAAATGCAGATCTTGAGCGGTCATGCGGGGATTGTAGTCCGCCGCAATGGAGGTCAGCAGCGCCCCTACTTCCGTCGGCTGAAAGGCCTCGGGGGGTAGCTGGCCCTGATGGCGAGCTAGAAACAGCAGATGCCCCACCAGGGTACTCATGGACTCCCCTGCCTCAGAGATGGTTTTCAAACAGTCGGCTTGCTCTGTCGGGGAGGTCGGTTCCATCAGGCCCAGTTGGGCGTTGCTGATGATGGCCGCCAGGGGTGCCCGCAGCTCGTGGGAGGCATCGGCGGTGAACTGCTGCAGCCGTCGATAGGCCAGGCGAATGGGCTGCATCGCTCTACCCCCCAGTAGCCAGCCCGTAAAGGCAATGATGGCCAGGGCAATGGGTAGACCAATCCCTAAAAACAGGCGCAGTTGCTGTAAGGGCGGGATCACCGGATCCAGGGATGCCGCCACCTGCAAATAGCCCAGCATGCGCCCATCCCGGTAGACGGGTAGGGTCAACTGACGCAGGGCTGGTTGGGGGGCAGACCCGTGGCCATGAAGGGTTTGAAAGCCCAACGTAGCCTTTAGGGTAGGGGCGGGGATATCTCCCATGAACTGCAGCAGGGCTTTTTCGGGAGTGTACCAGCGGGCAAAGACGATGTTGGTGTCGAGCTTGATGGCATCGCTGCCCAGCAGCGGGGCATTTTCCAAATCAATGCGGCGTTTTTCACCGTAGGTAATTTCTTCGACACCAGAGGCAATGACCTGGCTGCTGTTGTACAGGGTCTGATCGAAAAAGTAGAGGCGTTCTCGTGCTTCCCAGACATACAGCACCCCGGCAAACGCTACCAGAATGCTGCCCATGGAAAGGGTAAACCACTGGGCCAAGTTTAATCGGCTCTGCTCAAACATCAAGGCTGGGTCTCCGTTTCAGGAAGAGTCCAGCGATAGCCCATGCCGTAGACGGTCTGCAGCCAGTCTTCCGCGCCCAGGGTTTGCAGGCGCTGCCGCAGCCGATGCACCAGAATGGCGACGGCCTTGCTTTCGGGCTGCATGTCCCATTCCCAGAGGGCCTGCTCGATCTGGTCGCGGGTGAGCACCTGGTGGGGGTGGCGTAGCAGGTATTCCATCAGCTGAAACTCCCGTCCTGAAAGCTGCACGCTGGCATGCTGTCGATGGAGCTGGAGGGTACTCAGATCCAGGATTAAGTCTCCAAGGGAGAGCTGATCGCCCAACCACAGGGGCGATCGCCGCCCCAGCGCCCGCACCCGCGCCAGAAACTCCATCAGGTTCACGGGTTTGACCAGATAATCATCCGCTCCAGCATTGAGTCCGGCCACTTTATCGAGGATGGTGTCTTTGGCGGTCAAAAACAGAACCGGAGCCGTTTTGCCGGATTGTCGGTATCGCTGGCAAAGCTCTAACCCACTGATGTAGGGCAGCATCCAGTCGAGTACCAGCAGGTCGTAGGTGCGATCGCCCATCAGGCCCTGAGCCACATCGCCATCCAGCACCGCATCAACGCCATGCCCCGATTTGATCAGCGCCTGCTGGAGCGGCTTGAGCTGAGCCAGATCATCCTCAACTAAGAGAATTTTCATGGTGGGTGATATCTCCCGCAGGCAAACGTATACTCACCTTATCGGGTTTCTTCCGTGGGTGGATGGGTGTAAAACTATGCAAGCCCATTAGCCCTAATTCAGCGACATTCGGTGTAGGAGCGTAAAGCTATGCAAGTAAGACACGCTACCAAAATCGGCTTGGTTTATGGCCTGCCGATGGTGCTGATGGGGGCGGCATTTTGGGCGGGTAGCGGCTGGTTAACCGGGCAGGTGTTGGGCCAAAGTGATCTCGACGTGGCTCAGATTGATACTACTGGAGCCGAGTCCGTCAATGTTTCCTTTGCGGTGCGGGTACTGTCCATTGATGCGGAAATAGATCGCAACTCTCAGGTCACGGAAGTGACGGTGCAAACGGGGGGATCTTCGTTGCAGGAAATGGAGTTTGAGTATCCTTTGGCAGATTATGCTGAAGTGGAAAATGCGATCGCGGAGGATTTAGGCCTTACTCCTGAGCAGGTTCGTCGTTTGATACGCTACCGCATTGATTAATCAATGGCAGAAAATCACTCAAAGCCTATTGCGGCGGCTGGCGGTGCGCACCCAAAAGCCAGCGGAAGTGAGCAGCGGTTACAGAACACTCGGTACGGTTTAGACAATACTTGGTGTTATCAGAGGTGATATTGAAGTGGGGTCAAGGCGGAACTACTGGCGCTGCGTCGGTCAATTCAGCACAGCGCCAGCCCGAGAAGCGGAACGCCGATCTGGACTGAACTAGGGCAGTGGAGAGCGGCGGTCGTGTGGTTGTTGATGGGAACAGCGGTGATGGGAGTGCAACGCGCCAGCTGAGCCATAGGGATAGCGCTATCTAAAAACTTCGAATCTAATAATTGTGCTTGACGCTGATCATCTCCAGAATATTGTCTTTTTATTCAAGTTTTTAGATAGAGTAGGAAAGAAGATCTAAAAAACCCTAGGACAATTTTCTATGGGTCGTTTAGTATTTTGACATGTATTTTGTGGGCGTTCTAAATTATGGCAGTACAAGAGAGAGAAGCGTTGGCTGGCAAAGCGCTTCTGGCTAAGGTCAAAGAGAATGATGGACTGAGCAAGCGAGAACTGGCTAGGGAATGCGGTTATTACACCGTCAGCAAAGAAGGACAGACCCGTGTCGCTTTAGCCGAGTTCTACGATGCGTTATTGGCGGCCAAGGGCATTCAGCTTGAGCCGCAGAAGAGTGCAGATGGTCGGGGCCGAGAAGCATCTTATACCCTAACGGTTCACAAGAATGGACAGATTGTGATCGGCGCGGCCTATACCCAAGAAATGGGACTGAAGACTGGCGATGAGTTCAAAATTAAGCTGGGCTATAAGCACATTCACTTGGTTAAACTGGATGATGAGGGCAATGAAGACGACGCTTGATTGGATAGCGATGCCAATGAAGCGTTTGTCCCAGAAATGAGTTTCTGGTTTCAAAGGGCACCTCACCTAATCGTGAGTTGCCCTTATTTTAGCTGCGTGGATTATAGAGCCCTTCCTGTTGGAGCTTTTCCGACGCGAAGTTGAGGAAAGGCTCGGTTCTACCCTTGTTATGGGTTTTGAGGGAGTCATTTCCGAGGGACTTGTTGAATGCCTCAATGTCATCGTCGAGGTCAGTGGTAATGGCCTTAATGGCGGCCGCATGAATGCCGACTGCCTTGAGTAACGCCCCGGAGAACTTGACCGTTGCATCGGGATGTTCCTGAGCCCACTGTTGGGCGAGCTCAAGGAGCCGCACCCCGCGCTGATAGGGTTTAGTGCCTTGCGCCTTATCATGGTCGTTGTCATTTTCCTGAGGCCGAGCCGGGGAAGGCGCAGCCGGTGGCCCCGCCGGTGGCTCAGCCCCCTCATCCTCCCCCTCAAGATCAAAATCGAAGGCAAAGAACCGCTGAGCGGCCTGGAGCTGGTTGGGGTCAGCGGCGATCGCCTTTAACTCCTCAAGCATCGCCAGTAATCGTTCATGTTCGACCTTCAACGCCTTGAATTCTGAATCGTCACCCTGCCCCCCTCCGCCCGATCGCGCCAGCCGATCAATCGTCGCCGCCTGGGCCGAGATGGTTTGAGCCTGAGTCGAGATTGTCGCCGCCTGAGATGAGATCGTCGCCCAAACCGGGTCACCCTCCCTAGCCCCATTCCCCTGCGGGCTCGGCGTCGTTTTTGCGGGAAGAGAATCAGCCACAATCAGTGCTCCTTCGGTGTCTGTAAGAGGTTGTGTAACCGGTGCATCCAGCTCATCGGGCGGCAAGGGAATTGGGCCACTAGCGGCCAGCTTCACCCCCCGCGCCGTAAGCGGCTTCCCATTGCGAGTCAGATAATACTGGTAATAATGTCCCGTCACCGAGGCATTGCCGGTGGTCGTGTCATCCAATAGCACATGGCCCAAGAGATGCTGAGCCAGGCGCTGCTCCGCCATATTGGCCGGGCAAAAATAGTGGAGTGCGATCGGCACATAGACCGCCCGACAGCGATGGATGGAAATATTGGTAAACCCCTTTGGGGTTGGCAGCACCTGATCCAGTACCTTAACCACCCGACGATTGACCCGAGCGTTCAGCGCCTCCATTCTGGGGTCATCAGACGCGACCCCGTCAAGGTCATGAATGTCAGCCGTAGCCCTGAGCTTTTCCACCGCCAGCAAGACATCCTGGGCGGGCACCAGAGTCAGCACGTCATAGGCCGACTTAGCCGCCTTCTGCTGCCCGGTAAAGCGCAGTAAGTAAGGATGCCCCTGGGGAATCAATTGAGCCATCTCACCCACATGGGGTTGGAGCTGCCCGAGGCTAACGACCTCCGTATGCCGCCGCCCGGTCACGGCAGCGATCGCAATAATCAAGTCGATCGGGTCATTCGAGGCCAACAGAAGATTGACTTTGCCCATATAAGCATCGAGGTCGACGGGCTGGCGATCGTCCTGGCGAGCATTGGCATTTTGGGTAGTGGTGGCTCTGAGCTGAGCCTGCACCTCAATCGGGTAGGTAAACCCGTCTAAGGCATAGTGTCGCGCCTCAGAACCACTGCTGGGCTCCCCCGGCAGCGGATTGCGCTTTGTCCACCGGCGAGGGTAGGAATTTTTGCCATTGAGGGAAATGCGCCCCGCCTCAATCGCCGCCTTAATCGCCTTGGTGTAGCGAGGGAAATAGACCGAATTGATACTGCTACAGGGATAGGCCATCTCCAATAGCACTTGTTCTGCCGCACAGAGCCGGTCAATCGCCGCCTTTGTGTCGGTACCAAGGGCATTCATCTCTACCAGTTTGGCCACTAGGATAGAAATTAGCTCGTCCAACTCTTTCTTGGCCAGTTTGGTGCGATCGCCCTTTTCAATGCGAGCCTCCATCGCCGCGACGATCTCGGCGCGGGTGGTGTCGAACGTTTGAGCTAGAGAGGCCATGTCTATCGACAGTTGAAGGGTAACGGCATCGTCTATGACGTTCAATTATAGCAGTCAATAAATTTATAGCGGTATATAAAATCCCATGTTATTCCCCCACCCTGGAAGGGCTTTCGCCGGGGGAGCATTAGGAGCGGGCCAGGGCGTTCTTTGGGTAGGCGAGTGATATCGGTAGCAGTGCTTCCAACATCAAAGGAGCGATCGCATGGGCAGGAGAGTCACAAGTTCGAGGGCTGCCGTCTCCAGGTGGGTGAGGTCAGCCCGAGTTTCTGGGTGAGCCTGGATCAGGCTCAAAACCATTATGGTCCAGGGGCCATGTTTACTCGTGGCTGTTGGTGATCAATAGATCACCACTCCCAGGAAAAATGTATTACAATGTAGTACGGCTGTAAGGGTTTGACCTCAGCCCCAGACCATCGTTAGTCATTCTCGCCAACGCCATGAAGTTCTTTCTAAGCTACAACTCCTCACCCCTTCCCCACGTTTCGGTGATTAGCCTTAGACATCAGTATGGCCAAAGTACTCCTGTCTGCGCAGAATCTCAGCTACGGATTTGACCCGGCATCCGTTCTGTTTGAGCCCATTAACCTCAGTCTTCAAGTCGGCGATCGCGTTGCCCTGGTAGGGCGCAACGGCAGCGGCAAATCTACCCTAATAAAAATTCTGGCGGGGCACCTACAACCTACGCTGGGAAACGTTCTGCGGTACGGATCGCTAGCCTACGTACCCCAGACCAGCACCCTAGGGCAGACTGAGCCGACGGAGACCATTCTGGAAACCCTCAGTGCTGCCTCAGAAGACTGGTGGTGCATCGACGAGTTCTTGCGGACTCAGTTCGAGACCCATCTCGATTTATTGTTGCCCACAGCTAGTTTGAGCGGTGGCGAACTGACAAAACTGCTGCTGGCGATCGCCCTCGCAACCGCCCCAGACATACTGCTGCTAGATGAACCCACCAATCATCTGGATCTACTCGCCTTAGATCACCTCCGCCTCTGTCTGGAGCGGTTTCAGGGGGCGCTGGTGCTCGTCTCCCACAAGCCCCACTTTCTCGATCAGGTGGCCTCCATTACCTGGGAACTCATGCCCTAGGGGCTGAACGAATACGGCGGCGACTACACCCACTACCGCGAGCAAAAGCAAGCCTACCAACGGGCGGCAGAGCGTTCCCACGAGGTGGCTAGAAAAGCCCTAAAACGCGCCCAGGCGACGGCCCAAGCTGAGCAAAAGCGGGCCGCCCAATCCCAGCGCAGTGGTGAGCAAAAAGCGGCGGGCGGCAGTATGGGCAAGATGGCCAAACACTATTTTGCCAATCGGGCCTCGGGCACCGCAGGCCAGGGGGCCAAGCGCAATCAGGCCGCCGTTGAGCAAGCGACCCAACAGGTCACCCAGACCAAGGTGAGAACCACCAAGGCCACCACCATTCACCTGGCGGAAACCAATCAAAAGCGCCGCACGCTACTAGAAATTCGCGATGGCCACCTCAGGGTAGGGGAGCGCGAGCTGGTTCAAGATATTCAGCTGCAAGTGGTTGTGGGCGATCGGGTGGCGATCGCCGGGGCCAATGGCTCTGGCAAGTCCAGCTTGGTCAAAGCCATCTTTGCTACGGCTGAAACCGAGGCAATCTGGCTCGAAGCAGCTGACCTGCGCCTAGCCGACCCCCTCAAAGTGGTGTACCTCGATCAGACCTATGGGTTGATTGATCGCCGCCACAGCGTGCTAGGCAACATGCAAGCCACCAACTCGGCGCTGTCTTACCAACACCTACGCCAGCAGCTGGGGCATTTCCTATTCTTTGACCAGGCGGTAGACAAACCCGCCTCGGTCCTGAGCGGGGGAGAACTGGCCCGCCTAGCGCTAGCCATGATCAGCATTGCGGCCATTGACCTGCTGATTTTAGATGAGCCCACCAACAATCTGGATGTTGAAACAGTTGAGACGATGATTGGGGCCATCAATGATTACCGGGGTGCGCTGTGGGTGATTGCCCACGACCTGGATTTTTTAAGCCAAATCAAGATCGACCGAGCTTTTCAGCTCAAGCACCAAACCCTTCAGCCCATGAACGCTCTGCCTCAGGCCACCGAGGCCTATGGTCAAGAGCTGCTGGAGAATACTTGAACGGCTTGGACTGCCCCTCTGATGGCCTAGCCAGATACCGGGTGGTACATACTATGAATACTCATCGGTATATTTTTCGTGTCCACCCAAGATCGCATTCTCGCCGCTGCCCGTCAGCTCGCCCAAACCCAGCCCCTGCAAGACATCAGCCTCACCGCCGTAGCCAAAGAAGCGGGAGTAAGCTGGCCCACGGTGCGGCGCTACCTGGGCAACAAGCAGCAGCTCCAGGCCTTTCTCACTCAAGAAAACCCCCAGGTCGAGCAGCCCCTCGATACTCGCAGCCGCATTTTGGCCTCGGCCCAGCGGGTATTTGCTCAACAGGGTTATGCGGGGGCGACCTTGGATGCGATCGCTGCCGATGCGGGCCTAACCAAAGGAGCCGTTTACTGGCACTTCGCCAGCAAAATCGACCTGTTTGTCGCTCTGCTGCGCCAGCACCAGGAAAGCCCCCTGCACGTCACCCCTGAGCAGATTCAAACGCTATTCACCCAACTTGGCCCAGCGGCGGCAATCAAAACCCTGGTGACTCAGCAATTGGAGTACGCCCAGGCCCACCCCGACTGGTGCCGTCTAGCCATGGAGTTCTACATCCAGAGTCGCCAGACCGATGTGCAGCAGGTGTTTCAGGAAATGAACTATCAGGGCGAGCTGACGGGGCTAATCACTAGCCTGCGACAGCTTCAGGAACAGGGCCTGCTCAATGCCAGCATCGATGCCCAGATGATTGAAACCTACTGGAGCGCCCTAGTGAACGGCTTGATTTTGAACTACATCATCGACCCCGACAGCGTAAACCTGACCACCGAGGCCGAGTCTATTGCCCAACTCCTCTGGCAAGGGCTGAACCCCCAAACCCAAGAGGCGTAAATAAGTAGTCGAGGGCAACCTGCCGCCAAATCGTCAAATTTTATACTGACATACCATCTAGTAGGTATGCTAACTTATGGGCGTAGACGAAAAAACTGTGTCCGCCCTGCCTGATGCGTCGTTTTGTATTTACATACTGAACAGTAGGTATCCTTAATGCACGACTTTGTTCATGCTTAATTAGCGTTATACCGCTACACCCTGACAAGGGAGGAAAAACTATGGCCGCTAATGTTGGCTCAAAAACACAAGCTTCTAGACAAGATTCGCTTAGAATTTTGGGAATTTTGTTGTTTGCTTCGGTCTTTGCGTCAATCTCAACAATTTCCTATGGATTAACTATTGCCCATCAAGCAATTGCCTTGCCAAAAATCTTGCTGATAGCAGGTTCTTTAAGCGCAATTGTTACTACGCCTTTAGCTAGCTTGGGGTTATGGTCGCGCAGCCAGCAAAGCATTGCAGGCTCCAGTTTTGTAAAACTATTCATTAAAGAAAGGTGGCTTCTTTCATTGTTTTTAGCGATTGGGCTGGGAGGCTTATGCGGATTCTTTGTTGTTCTATCAGATCAAGCATTTCATTCATTTATTCCAGTTGAAATCCGAGATATGGTGCTGCCTGGTTTTTTGCCAGGATTGTTTGCTGCATTTGGTGCGGGTGTCAATGAAGAGATTTGGTTTCGATTGGGTGTATTAACTGGGCTGGTTGGATTTGGCCGTTGGGCACTAAAGCAGTCTCAAACAAGCAAGGTTCTATTTTGGGCTGCAAATGGTCTTACGGCTTTACTATTTGGGGCAGCGCATTTACCCCAGTTTGCATTGATGGCAAGCGAATTACCACTGATCTTTATTGAAGTTGTACTTTTTCAAAATAGTGTTGTTAGTGTGATTTTCGGATGGCTCTATTGGCAACGAGGGCTTTTGGCTGCTGTGGTCGCGCACATTACAGCCGATGCCGTTATTTATGTCATCGTTCCAGCATTTACCAGATAAAAATACCCCATCAAAAATCCTTCGTCATGACAGAAAAGACTCAGTACTTATTAGATCTCGTTCGACGCACTGTCCAACCGTATATTGCCAATTCTACAACCAGGGCAGTGATGGTCACTGGCTCAGTAGCAGAGGGGTTGTGCGATGAATACTCTGATTGCGACGTGATGTTTTACTACGATGAGCTACCGTCAAAGGCAGGCTTGGAGCGGGCACGTCAGCAAAATTCTCAAGCAGAATTGATTGAATTTTTGGGCCATCCCTCGGATGGAGCCTTTGGCGAAAGCCTTCAGATTGACGGAGTAGAATGCCAGTTTGCCCACGCCACTATCGCTCAGTGGGAAAGAGAAATCACTCGCATTCTTGAAGATTTTGAGATTCAATCTCCCATGATGAAGGGAATGTCTGGAACGTTAAACGGAGTACCGCTGTATGGTGAACCGCTGATTCAGCAATGGAAAGCCCGCATTGCCAACTTTCCCGATGGATTAGCCCAGGCAATGGTAAAGCATTACCTGACGTTTGTGCCCGTGTGGGGAATGCAGGAAAAGCTGGCTCGACGAGATGCGACCCTCTGGTACTCTCAAATTATGGTGGAATCAGCCCAAAATATTCTGGGGGTTTTGGCGGGGTTGAACCGTCAGTATTACTCAACGTTTCAATTCAAGCGCATGGGGCGCTTTATTGACCAACTGGCGATCGCACCTGAAAACTTGGCCCTGCGTCTCGAAAGCCTATTTCACCTAAAGGCTGATGCTGCCGTCTGTGAACTTGAAGGGTTAGTTCGAGCAACCATTGCTCTTATAGAGACTCACATGCCCCAGGTGGATACGGTTTCTGCTAAGCGCAAATTAGGCTGGAGACAGCAACCTTGGAGCTTTGGCTAGACGTGTTTTATTAGGCGATACTTTCTAACTCCAATCAGGTACCCAAAGTCCACTTTCTCAACCCTACAACCCAGGCGATCTGGCGAGATCAACTTAAACGCACAGCATCTGGTTGATTAGCGAAGTTGCGCCTTTTTGATGACGCTATTGGTGATTGGCCGATTTTAGCGTAGCCAAAAATGACTGAATGCTCTGCTCACCTCGCTGCGCATTGCCCGTGGTCAAAAAGTCGAGGGTGGCTCCCTGAAAGAGGTGAAACAGCGATCGCGCCACTGCTTCATCCCCCGTCAGCGCCGTCAGCGACTCAATCCACTGCTGGGTTTCGCGCTCCAGAAACTGCTGAGTTTCGGTATCGCCCTGCATAGCCCGCAGGTTGAGATCCATAGTTAGCTTTAGCCAGCCCTGCATTTCTGGGGTAGTAAATTGCTGCCACATCGCTAGCAGCGACTCGGCAACGGTATTAGCATCGGCTACGGCTGTGTTTTGCAGCGACTGGAGCTGTTCGCGCAGACGCACCTCTAGTCGGGCAATCACCTGGCGCTCTAGCTCTTGCTTAGAGCCAAAGTGGTAGACCAGCATGCGCCCACTGGTGCCGATACGCTTTGCGATCGCATTGATGCTAGCATCCAGCGCGCCCGCCTCAATGGCTACCTCCAAGCACTTTTCGAGCAACTCAGCTTTCTTTTGGGGTTCGGTGGGTCGACTCATGTTGACAGTTAACGTAATAGCTATTACATTTACGATTAACGTAATCACTGTTACGTTAACACCGTTCCACAGGTAAACATCATGAACACAAAAGATCGTTTGAGCGTCTTGTTGGTTGGGTTGGGCATTTGGGCGGCGGCTACCGTGGCCTATCGGCAGGTGGGCTCAGTCTTCTTTGAGCGCTCGGTTATGGAGTACTGGCTCAACGTTGCCAGCACTGGCGGGCTATACACGCTGGTTTTTGTCGGGCTGATGCGGTGGCGGCGCATTGAAACCAAAGACTGGTTGCAGGGCGCAGTCTGTATCGCGCTGCCTGGAATGCTAGGGGAAGTTCCCATTTTGGCGGGCTTTGCTGACGTAATGAGCAACATGCACCCCGAAACCGCTGGACGCTATGCAGCGTTCCTATTTTCTGGGTACTCGATTCTGTTGGGCTTTGCCTGGTTCATGGCGACTAAAGAGGCGCGACAGCCCTCCAAGGCCAATCTTTGACTATTGCCTGCTCCTGAATAGCTGCGCTAGACCAACTACGCTTTCTGTTTAGCAATTTCCCATTTCCGTCAGTCCTAACGATTCGATGCCCTAACATCCCATCTCGAATTACCACCATGCTAACCACAGAGGTAATTGCTCAACTCAGTAGCCAATCAGCCTGCTGTGAGGTAAGGGCACGGGAGATAGCGTCAAAGGCAGAGATGCTTTGACGGCGAGCCGTGTTTACCAGCGAACGCACCTGGGCGAACAACTCCGCAC
>NZ_JADEXE010000114.1 GCF_015207265.1 Nodosilinea sp. LEGE 07298
ATCAACACGCGTTTGAAGTTGATTAAGCGCTCTGGCTACGGATTCACTAATTTTGAGCGATTCCGCCTCCGATGCCTAATCTGCTGGCATTTTTCTCCAACCGCTGCATAGTGATCCCAGGAGAGCCCCATTTCAAGCGGTTTAACGACACCCATGGCCACGATGCCGGGGATGCGGTGCTGAAGCTGGTCGGCACTTTGCTCAAAGACAGTGTGCGACATTCTGATATTGCCTGTCGCTACGGCGGCGAAGAAATGACCCTAATTTTGCTGGAAGCGACCCTGGCTGACACCGCCGCTCGGGCCGAAGTCATCCGAGCCGCCATCAGCCAGCTAAAGATGTCTCACCATGGGCAGCTGATCGATTCGCTGACTGCGTCGTTTGGGGTGGCCTGTTTTCCTCAGCATGGCAGCACCGGTTCAACGCTAATCAAAGCTGCCGATGCCGCCCTCTACCGTGCCAAAGACGCGGGCCGCAATCAAGTCATCGTCGCTCTGTAATATTTTTTGGTTCCTGCTGCCATGCAAACGCCCCCCTACCCAGCCAACGAAGCGACCCGGCTCAACACCCTGCGATCGCTCCATATTCTAGACACCAAGCCAGAAGAACGCTTTGACCGCATTACGCGGATCGCTA
Organism: Nodosilinea sp. LEGE 07298; assembly: GCF_015207265.1. Taxonomy (GTDB): domain Bacteria; phylum Cyanobacteriota; class Cyanobacteriia; order Phormidesmidales; family Phormidesmidaceae; genus Nodosilinea. The sequence goes on from NZ_JADEXE010000114.1 coordinate 637, forward strand.
AACGGTTGTTTGGCGTGCCGATCACGTTGATGAGTTTAATTGATGCCGAACGCCAGTGGTTTAAGTCGCATCAGGGGCTAGACCTAGGCGAAACTTCGCGCGATATCTCCTTTTGTGGCCACGCCATTTTAGGCAACTCGCCGTTTGTCGTGCCCGATGCCCTGCTCGATGAGCGCTTTCGCGATAACCCCCTAGTCACCGATGGCCCTAGAATTCGTTTTTATGCCGGAGCGCCGCTAACGGTCAACAACGGCAGCAACCTGGGGACGCTCTGCGTGATTGATCAGGTGCCCCGCACGTTTACCGATGAAGACCAACAGCTCTTGGTTGACCTAGGACGCATCGCGCAGCAAGAGCTACTGACCATGCAGCTCGACACCCTTGATGAGCTTAAACAGCGCAACGCCGAAATGCAGGTGCTGAGTGAAATTGGCGAATTTTTGCAGGCCTGTTTTACCGTTGAAGAAGCCTGCGGGGCGATCGCCAGCCTAATTGCCCCGCTATTTCCCGATTGTTCGGGAGGTATTTTTATCCTCAGAACCTCGCTCAACCAGGTCGAAAATGTAGCCAACTGGGGAACAGAGCTAGGGTCTAAGCCTGGTTTTCTGCTGCCCGAGTGCTGGGGGCTGCGCCGGGGCCGGGTGCACTGGATGAACGGCACCGATCGCCCCCGCTGCCACCATATTCTGGCCGACAGCGCCATTGCGGCCTCCCTCTGTATTCCTATGATGGCCCAGGGCGAGACCCTGGGGCTGTTTTACCTCAACACCGACAATCCTCAGGTTTTGCCAGATGCCAAGCGACAGCTAGCGCGCACGGTGGCCGAGCAGGTGGGCATGGCGATCGCCAACCTCAATCTGCGTGAAACCCTTCAGCGGCAGAGCGACAGCGATCCTATGGCCGGGCATCTCTAGGGCAATCGCCTGACCCGTACCCGAGGGAGCGCTGGTGAACTGGGCTAGGCTGCGATCGGATCCAGTAAGTCCTCCGCCAGGTCAAAGTTGGCGGTAACCGACTGCACGTCGTCAAGATCCTCCAGGGCCTCCATCAGTTTGATTAACAGGCGGGCCTGGTCAGAATCGTCAACCATAACGGTATTGCTGGGGATCCAGCGCAGGTCGACCTGCTGGACAGTGTAGCCGTGGGCTTTGAGGGCCGTGTCAAGCTGCTCTAAATCGCCAGGAGCGCAGAAAACCTCAGCCCCAGGCATCTCTTCATCTCGGTTGTTGAGCAGCGTAGTGAGGTCGTAGGTTTCGGCCCCGCCTTCCATAGCGGCTTCGAGCAGGGCTTCTTCGTCACCGGGTTCAGCAATGGTGACCACGCCTTTTTGCTCAAACATCCAGCCCACGCAGCCAGTTTCGCCCAGGTTGCCATTGCTTTTGCTGAAGGCGGCGCGCAGGTCGGCGGCGGTGCGGTTGCGGTTATCGGTCAGCGCTTCGATCAGCACGGCGATGCCGCCAGGGCCATAGCCCTCGTAGCGAATGGCCTCATAGCTGTCGTCGGCCCCCAGATTGCCAGAACCTTTTGCGATCGCGCGATCGATATTGTCGTTGGGCACCCCGGCAGCCTTGGCCTTATCGATCGCGGTGCGCAGCTGAAAATTACCGGCTGGGTCGCCGCCCTGGCGCGCCGACACAATGATTTCCCGCGACATCTTGGCGAAGGTTTTGCCCTTAACCGCGTCGACACGGGCCTTTTGGCGCTTGATATTGGCCCACTTGCTATGACCTGCCATACCTCACAAACGGGTGCACTGCATGCTTGATTTTATCGCTCTAAGGGCACCCTGGCGTTGCTGATCGGCGGCATGAATTGGGGTCGGGGCAAACGGCGTTTGCCCCGACGAGAGACCTTGATGCTTTGATTCATACCTGTATCCAGCAATCCCGCCAACCTCAGGGATTGACTAAAGGGGCAGCGGCACGCAGAGCAGCGCCGATTAGCCCCACCTGGGGGTTGAGCACAATATGCACAGGCACTCGGTCGAGCAGGGGGCTGACCCGGCCCTTGTGGCTGAAGGCATCGAAAAAGGCACCGGCAATCATCAGGGTTAGATTTTTGGCGGCGATGCCTCCAGCCACGTAGAGACCGCCGTAGGGCAGCAGCTTGAGGGCCAGATTGCCCGCCTCGGCCCCGTAGGCTGAGACAAAAATTTCCATGGTTTTTTGGCAGAGGCGATCGCGGCCCTCGGCGGCGGCTAGAGAAATCACCGCAGCGGGATCAATGGTTTTAGTGGAAAGGCCGGTCTGGCGCTCCCAACTGGTAATGGCTTCGGCAATCTCTGGGGTTTCGGTGGCAAATTCGCGATCGCGCAAAAACTGGTAGATTGCCACAATGCCCTGGCCCGACACCACGCGCTCCACCGACACCCGCGAGATCTGGTGCTTGTCGATCAAGTAGCGCATCAGCTGAAACTCCAGCTCGGAGCGGGGAGCAAAATCGACGTGCCCCCCCTCGGAGGGAAATACCAGGGGCTGCCCGCCAGTCGCCAGGGCAAACCCCTGCCCCAGCCCGGTGCCCGCGCCGATAATAGCCACCGGGGCGTTGCCGTCAGGTTCCCCCTCCTGCAAAGTGTGAATATCGTCGGCGGCGAGGCCAAACACGCCGTAGCCCACGGCCTCAAAGTCGTTGATCAGCTCGACTCGCTGGAGGTCTAGCTCGACCTGCAGGCGATCGCCCTCCAGCGACCAGGCCAGGTTGGTGAGGCTAGAGGTGTTGTTGACCACGGGTCCGGCGATCGCAAAACAGGCCCGCATGGGATTGTAGGCATGCCCGCCATCGATGGCGGCCTGGTGCAAAAATTCTTTCACCATCGGCACCAGGTCGGGGTAGGCCTGGCTGGAGTAGGTGCGCTCAAACTCGGTTTTAAGAATCACCGGAGTCTCTGGGCTGGGCGCGCTGGCTTGAACCAGGCGCAGAATGGTTTTGGTGCCGCCAATGTCACCGGCAAGCAGATAGGTCATGGCTGGGGCGTTCTCCTGGAGCGTTCTCAGGGGCTAACAAGGGTAGCGGGTAGATCCTGGTTTAGCTTACCGCTGCGAAAGCCCTCTAGATCGAGAGTGACGTAGGTGAAACCGTAGCCTTGCAGCGCCTTTACAAGGGCTTCAAGGTCGGTAGCGGCGACAAAATCCTTAATATTTTCTGCCGGAATTTCAATTCGGGCAGTGTCGGCCTGCGATCGCACCCTGAGCTGGCGCAGCCCCAAATGCCGCAGATACAGCTCGGCCTGGCCCACCCGCCGCAGCTTCTCTAAGGTAATTTCTTCACCGTAGGGAAAGCGCGAGCTGAGGCAGGGCTGAGCCGGTTTATCCCACCAGGGCAGGCCGAGGGCGCGGGAGATCTCGCGCACCTCTAGCTTGGTAACGCCGATTTCGGCCAGGGGTGACCTCGCCCCCCGTTCTTGGGCCGCCTGAATGCCGGGGCGATAGTCGCCGAGATCGTCGGCGTTGACGCCATCGACCACATAGGGATAGCCGCGCCCCAGGGCCAGGGGCTTGAGAGTGTCGTGCAGCTCGCTCTTGCAGAAATAGCAGCGGTTAATCGGGTTGGCGGCGTAGCTGGGGTTCTCCAACTCGTGGGTGGCGACCATCTCGTGAGCAATACCGATCGCTGCCGCCTGCACCTGAGCTTCTTCTAAATCGGCGGGCATGAGCGAGGGGGAGTTGGCGGTAACGGCAAGGGCGCGATCGCCTAGCACGTCGTAGGCGACCTTAGCCACCAGGGTGCTGTCAATGCCGCCCGAGTAGGCGATCAGCGCTCTATCCATCGCGGCGAAGAGTGCTTTGAGCTGGTCTAATTTATGCGACACCATAGTTAAAGAAGATGGAAAGACAGTTAAATAGAAGCTTTGTTCAAAGATTGAAATAGCGGCGGTCAGGATTCTGGCTTCAATGCCTGAAAATCCGAAATTTTGGCGTATAGACTATTCACCGACTCCTGGGCAAACAGCTCATCTTTAGTCTTGAGATAATCGCTGTTGCTGGCTCCCCATGCGGCACAAAACCGAGCAAATTTAGAGGGCTCCAAACTCGACAAAAGAATTTGAAACCCTTCTTGTAAGACTTGCTGCTCGCTATTGATCTGTATCATTACTACTCAGTTCCAAGACAAAATTAACAGGGTTTATCACCTTGATCGCCAGCCCTGAACATCGATTAATTAGCCGCTTGTCGCAGGTAATTAAATATTGGCTAGCTGAGGCTTCTGCACAGGCAGTATGCAGTGCATCTAGGGCCTTAAGCCCACTGCACTCTAACTCTTCCGCTCTCTGGCGAATAGCATCGTTAACATCTTGCCTCACCTTAGCAAGCTGAAGATAACGATCCATTGCTTTCTGTTTGATTGGGTAGGGATTGCGGCTATTTTCATAGTCCAAAACTGAGGAGCCGACTAGCTCAACCTCCCCGACCTCAATCATCTGCAAGATAATGATGACAGCCTGAGCTTCAAGGAAAATCTTAGGCTGAGTTTGATTATCCAAAGGGCGGTTGTAGGAACTGGTATCTAAATATACTCTCGTCACGCAATCGCCGCTGGCAAGACCCCTTACATCTTATCGCGCTAATTCTTGATGACGTCCCAATCTCTACCCTTCGTAACTCAGTACCGCCTCGTAGGCTTGTCCAGCCCGCTCCCAAGTGAAGGTGGTTTCAATTAGCTCGCGACCGCGCGCTGAGAGGGTGGCGCGCAGGTTGGGCTGCTCAAAAAGCTGGCCGATCGCCCCAACATACTCCTCCACGCTATTCGCCCGCAGCGCCCGCTGGGGTTGGTCTACAGCCAAACCTTCGAGGCCGCGATCGCTGGCGACCACCGGCACCCCCGCCGCCATGGCCTCCAAGGTTTTGTTCTTAATGCCAAAGCCGATACGCATGGGTACCACGCATACGGTCGCCCGGTGCAGGTACTCGGCGACCGAGGGCACCCGCCCGGTGACGACCACGCCCGGTAAATTCCCTAACGCCTGAACGTCTGCCGTGGGTTTGTTGCCCACCAGGTAGAGGGCGGCGTCGGAGTAGCGCTGGCGCAGGAGCGGCAGAATGGCTTGGGCCAGAAATTTTGCGGTGTCTACGTTGGCGATATAGTCCATCGCGCCGACAAACACAAGGCTGTGGCCACCAGGGTCGGCACTGCGGTAGGGGAACTGCACCAGATCAACCCCGTTGGGCACTACATGAAGGGGAGTTTGGCCTGCGATCGGCGCAAAGAACTGGCGATCTTCTTCGGTGGTAATGACCAGGTCGGTGAATTTTTGGGCGTAGCGGCGTTCGTAGCGGCGCAGCAGAGGCAGGTTGAGGCGATCGCGCAGCAGCCTCTCCGCCGTCCCAGTCTGGAGCTGGTTCACTAGGGTGCCGTAGAGCGAGCTGTGAATATCCACCACTACTTTCTTCATCTGTTGGTGATAACTGGGCCGCACAAAGACTTCGTTGACGCTGTGCTCGCAGGTAATGGCGTCGCAGTGGCCACCCTCGACCCACTCGTCAATCCACTGCTGCATGGCGGGGGCGTGCAGGTAGGTGGTGCTAGGGGGTGTACCTGTAGCGAGAAAGTGAGCAAAGCGGCTGAGTTTACCTGTTAGCCCCGACTGCAAGTCGGCAGCGGTGGGGCGAGGAAAGCAGACCAGCTTGTCGACGTAGGTGGCGAGGGTGGCGACATCGTCGTCGGTTACTTCGGGCGATCGCTGTGTCACCAGCGTCACCTCGTGCCGCTGCCCTAGGTGCTTAAGCAGGTAAAAGGTGCGAATTTGGGTGCCCCCCAGCGTCGGCGGGTAGGGAAACGTGGCCGAGATCATCAGGATTCGCATTCAATCAATTCTCCCAGATGGGTGACGGTACGGGCACTGTCTGGTAACTCGGCCTCGGCCTGTCCCTGGCTACGGGCACGGGTGCACCAGAGATCCAGCGGTGTAATCGCCAGTTCTAGCGGGGTGCCTCGGCCAGTCAGCAGCTTGGCTGTGGCCTGAGGCAGTTCTTTCAAACCCCAGCGCAGCAGGCGATAGCGAGTTTCTTTGGCGGTGAGCGATCGCATCAGTTCCACCCCATGCAGGTCGTGCAGATAACGGTTGGAGCAGCCGTAGCGGTACCACTGGCTGCGCAGGCCCTTCAGGGTATCGCGGTGGCGATGGTAGACCACGGCATCGGCAGCGTGGACAAGCTGCCAGTCGGTGGCTTGCTGAATGCGCCAGCACAAATCGGCGTCTCCGCCCGTGGTCAAATGGGGACGAAAGAGGCCAACTGTACCCAAAATTTCGGCCCGCACCGCCAGGTTTGCGGTTTGGCCGTAGGGCAACAAGGAATGATTCAGCGTGTTGTGCTGGGAGAGGGTGCCCTGGCGATCGGCGTAGCGTTCGAGCCAGTTCTGGCTGGGTAGAGCCTTGATTTCTCCCGCGACCAATCCTACGGAATGATTACTAAAGGGCTGCACCAGGGCAGCAAGCCAGTTTGGCTCGGGCTGACAGTCGGCATCGGTAAAAGCGAGAATGTCCCCGATGGCGGCGGCGATGCCAGCGTTGCGAGCGGCGTAGGAGCTTTGGATTGTGCTGTAGGTAAGGACTCTCAGGTTGACATTCTGAGATGCGGCAGCTTGGAGCAGGTCGGGGGTGCGATCGCGGCTGCCATTGTCCACCAGCAGATACTCGACGCGATCGGCGGGGTACTGCTGCTTCAGCAGGCGTTCCACCAGTTCAGGCAAATCGGCCTCGCCATTGTAGATGGGCACGATCACCGATACCGAAGGATACGCCTTTGGCTCGGTGTCGCTGGTTGTTACTGTGGGAACCGGCATGGCCTGCAACCAAAACTGGTTCCAGTATGCCCATCCCCGAACTGGATGTCCCGAAGCGGCGGCGATCGCTGTTGCCGCTATACTGCTGAGCGCAACCTGTTGTTGGCACTATGCAGACTCTGCTTCGACACACTCTCTCTCTTAGTCTGGTCTCGGCTCTGGGCCTGTTTGGCTGCGCCCCTATTCCCAATCCAGTCGATGCAGCGGATGCGGGTTCCAGCCCTGAGGCACCCCCCGAAGCGCAGCCGATGCCGCCGGTTTACGAAACTATTCACCTGCCTACGGCTGCGGTGCATGTCGTCACCGTTCCCGACCCGATACGCTATCCGGTGCAGGTAGCGGTGGTGGATGCCCTGGAGCGAGTTGACCAGATCGCAGCCCAGGTATGTGAGGGCGAAGGATGCGTGGCTGCCGCCATTAACGCGGGCTTTTTTGACCCCAACAACGGTCTGACAACGTCCCACGTTGTGATAGATGGGGCGCAGGTGGCCGACCCCAGCCAGAACGATCGCCTGGTGGGCAATCCAGACCTGGCCAGCTACATGGATAGGATTCTGAATCGTTCAGAGTTTCGCCGCTACGACTGCGGCAGCACTCCCAGCTACGACATCACCTTTCACCTAGAACCCGTGCCGGCAGGCTGTGCCTTAGTAGATGCTGTAGGCGCTGGGCCGCAGCTGCTGCCGCAGGATACGTCGGTGGCGGAGGGTTTTGTTGATCAGGCTGTGAGCCGCGATGCCCTGGGCAGTCAGTCGCTCAATGCGCGATCGGCGGTGGGGCTCAAGGCCGATGGCAGCGTGGTGCTGGTGATGGCGGCCCAGGTGCCGGGGGTGTCGCCCAGCGGGATGACGATGGAAGACATAGCAGCAATTATGGGCGATCGCGGTGTGGTAAAAGCTCTTAGCCTTGACGGCGGCAGTTCTTCAACGCTGATTTACCAAAGCACCACTTACTTTGGTCGGCTCAATACGTCGGGCGAACGGGTGCAGCGCCCAGTGAAATCGATCCTGTGGGTCGAGAATCTTCGGTAAAGACAAACGGTTGGTTGATCAGAACAGGTTCTATGGTTTTGATCAAGGCTAAAGCAACCCCCCCACCGGATTCACTCAGCTCTGCCCTAGGATCTCAGCATTTCGATGTGCAGGTCGGGCATAAGGCGCTTTAGGTTTTTGAGCGATCGCGTTTGCCAGAGAATTGCCTCAGAGCCGCGAAAGCTGAGGCGGGTAGTGCCGCGATCGCGCACCTTGACCACAAACATTGACAGCATGCTGATGCCCGAGCTGTTGAGAAACTCTAGCTGTTGCAGGTCAACGGTAAAGGAGTCATGCGCAGCCGCCTCTATTAGCAGATCCATCACAGGTTGGTAAGCTTCGATGCCGTTTAGCCGCAGAAATCCCTCCATCACTACGGTGGCTGTTTCCGCCTGGTAGTAGACGCGATAGTCTTTGGTTTCAATCATGGCAGAGTCGGGCATCATGGCGTTGATCGAATTCAGCATGGGAAGCAGGGGTAGAAACTGGGTTTAGGGCTACTACGTGCTAGGGTGCGATCGCTTGCCCTTAAACTAGCGACACTCGATCAAAAAGCCGCCTTTAGGCTTAGATAGGCCTGCACATCGACTTGAATAAACCCCGGTAGCTGAGGGCTGTGCCCAAATCCCCAGCCAAATTCCACGCCATAGTCGCACATCATCGTTAAAAAGCCCATGTGCGACTCGCCGTGGCCTACGGCGGCTTTTTCGAGCTGTTGGGCAAACAATATGTCGAGATCAGTAGCGTTTAAAATATCTTGAATAAACGCCTGAAACTGCTTAGCTGACAACGATTCAACCAGGTTGAGCGACTGAAAGACAATGCAATCTTCGTACAAAAATAGCGAAATACTAATCGGGTCTGAAGATCGTTCGGTGTGGTATTTAATCGCGTTTTCGAGCAGCTCATTGGCGATGTAGCTAATAGCAGCCTTAACAGTGTCGCGCTGCATCACATCGTCTGCCGCCTCATTTTTTTGCGGGTTGCCTGGGAAAAAGGTGGCAAAATAATCGCCCAAAAAATCTGCCGACAACCCATAGTTACGCCACCGCTGCTGCCGTGCCGATGCCGAGGGCGAAAAGCAAATGGTGAGGTATTCTCTGCTGTTGTCTAGGCAGGTGGCAAAGCGACCAAACTGTCTGGGCATGGCGGTAGGAATCCTAGAAAAATTACCCGCAGTAAGCCGCCAAAGCCTATCCAGCCCTTTAAGAACGGGACTTTAAACGCTGGCCGCAAAAATCTGGTTTTTCCCCAGGCGTTTAGCCTTATATAGCTGCTCATCCGCCCGCTGCAGCAGATCGATGCCGCTAGCGTGCATCTGGGGAATAGTGCCAGCTACCCCGATGCTCACTGTGACCACTGGGGCCACCGTAGAACTTTGGTGCGGAATGCGCAATCCTAAGACTTCCCGCTGAATCCGCTGGGCTACCACCTGGGCTTCGGCCAGGGTGGTGCGGGGCAAAATGGCCACAAACTCTTCGCCGCCGTAGCGGGCTACCAGATCATTGGCGTGGTGCAGGCAGTGGCGCAGCACGGTGGCTACGGCCACCAGGCAAGTATCTCCGGCTAGGTGACCGTAGGTGTCGTTGTAGCCTTTAAAGGCGTCGAGATCACAGAGAATGATGGCCAGGGGGCTCTGCTCTCGCCCCATGTCTTGCCACTGCTGCACCAGGTACTCATCAAAACGGCGGCGGTTGGGAATTTGGGTCAGCCCGTCGATGTCGGCCCGCACCATGGCGGCGCAAAACTTCTGGTGCCACTGGGTATCGAGGGTATCGCCGTGCTCCATGATGGTGTGCATGATGATCTCTAGATCGGCTTTTTGCCGCGAAATCAAGTCGATCAGGGTTTTGAGGGTGACTTCGGCCCGCAGCCGCTCGGCCATCTCGGTCTGAAGGCGCTGATTGGTGCTGTACAGGTCGGCCTCAATCAAATCGCCGTGCTCAGCTGTAGTTGATAGGGCAATGCGCAGGTCGGCGTTTTCCTGACGCAGCCGCTGATTCTCTTGCAGGGCCTGGTGCAGGTCGATAGGTGACAGCGGTTCAGGACAGACCTCTGCAGGGCCGCCAGCGGGTGGATCGGGGTGGGGATGGCGTGGGCAGGTCATAGCGAAAACATGGCCCCGTCACCCCCAGCCAACCCGTACACATGATTTGACTCAAAGCCGTGCATGTAGCCCATGGTGGTAATCTATTGCGACATAGGGTACCCAAAAATTAGCCTAAAGCGGCGATTAATTTTCAGTTAACGAAAAGAGATCTGGCCTGTCATAAACCGATTCCTGCCATGAACCGACTAAAGACCCAGGCCATATACCCACCTCAGGGCCAGCCCTTTAGCCTGATGCTGTTTACCCGCTACCCCGAGCCAGGTCGCACTAAAACCCGCCTGATTCCGCACCTGGGGCCAGCGGGGGCCGCAGCCCTCCAGCGACGGATGACGGAGCACGTGCTGGCTCAGGTGCAGGGCGCAGCCCAACGATTGCCCCTGGCCGTTGAGGTGCATTTTGCCGGCGGTAACCAGGGGCAGATGCAGGCATGGCTGGGGAATGCGGTTGATTACTATCCCCAAGCTGAGGGTGGTCTGGGCGATCGCCTGATGGCCGCTTTTAGCCAAAGTTTTGCGCTGGGTCGACCGGGGGCGATCGCCATTGGTAGCGACTGCCCTGCCCTAGGAGCCGACCATTTGGCCGCCACCCTAGCGGCACTACACCAGGTCGATGTGGTGCTCGGCCCCGCTACCGACGGCGGCTATTACCTCATTGGTCTGCGGCAGCCAGAGCCAGCCCTATTTCAAAATATAGCCTGGGGCAGCGACCAGGTGCTGGCCCAAACCCTGGCGGCGGCCACCGCACAAGACCTTGCCGTAGAGCTACTGACTCCCTTAACCGACATCGATCGCCCCGAAGACCTGCCTCAGTGGGAGACCATTCTGGCCAGTGTGAGCTGAAGGGTCACCGACGCTTATTTCTGCTGGTCGACGTCAGGCTTAGATTGCTCTGGTAGGTGAGCCAACCCAGGCTTGAGCAGCAGACCCCAGCGAGGGTTGTAGGGGTGCACAACCGCTGTGGGCTGACCCGAGTGAACCAGCGATCGCCCTTGATTTGCCCACTGAAATATCGACCCGGCCAGATTAAACACCTGGGTGTACCCAGCTGCTTGCAGCCCAGCGGCGAGTCGGGCCGAGCGATACCCCACCGAGCAGTAGGCCACAATAGGCTGATCGGAGTTTAGCCCTAGGGCCAGCGCTGCATCTAGATTGGGCGTAGCTCGGGCATTCGGTAGGTGGCTAACCGCAAATTCATCGTCTCGGCGCACATCAAGCAGAATGGGTAAAGGGGCTTTGCCCTCGCTCAACCAATCTGCGAGACTTTGGGGAGTAAGGGTAGGCACCCCTGGAAACGCCCACTGTACCCAGTGGTCTATCATCCACCAGGCCACAGGTCGCGCTACAGTCTGCAACAGCATTGGGGTTGGCATCGAAGACATAGGATTATGCGCCAGGCGCAGGAGATGGGCCATGCTGGATTTTACCCCCTGGAATACCTTGCTCCAGACCTACGTTGATGACCAGGGCCGAGTTGACTATGCCCGCTGGCAGCAGCAGGCCCTGCCTGAGCTGGATGCCTGGCTGACATCTCTACCCAATACCCTCGATGGCTTGGTTACAGAAGACTCTCTTGCGTTATTGATCAACCTCTACAATGCCCTCACCATTCAACAGGTGCTAAAGCATTACCCCATCGACTCGATTTTACCGAAGGTGCTGGGGCTGCCCAACTGGCTGGCGTTCTGGCGCTTTTTCAACCGCTCTCTCTATACTCTTGATGGTCAAGCCGTCAGCCTCAATAATGTAGAGCATGATAGGTTGCGACCTCAGTTCAAAGAGCCGCGTATTCACTTTGCGGTTGTGTGCGCCTCGGTGGGGTGCCCAATTCTGCGCAACGAAGCCTACTGGCCCGATATTGTCGAAGCTCAGCTTGAAACCGACGCCCATCGCTTTATTCACAACCACGACAAGGTGCGCTATGACACCGAGGCCGGGGTGCTCTACTGCAGCAAAATTTTTAAGTGGTATGGCCAAGACTTTTTGCGATCGGCCCCCTCCATACCCGAGTACATCGGCACCTACCTGCCTAGCAACCCGCCGCTGTCGCCCCTAACCGAGGTACGCTACCTCCCCTACGACTGGAGCCTAAACCAGCAGTCCATCCCCTAGTAGACAGCGGCATAAGTGTGACGACTATTGCCAATCGCGAGGGAGCAGGGGAGCTAGGGAGCCAAGCGAGTCGGAATGGTAGGCATATTTCAGCCGTCGAGTACTAGGGCCTTTGTACAGCTGATGCATCGTACAGCCGATGCGGTAGCCCAAAGCATCAGTCCCACCCATCCACGACCTTCTTCTACCGCACCTCCTCATAAAACCGCTTCAGGGCAGCGGCGGGCACTCCCACCCCCCAGAGCAATCCAATCATTAAATAAATGGCGTTGGCTTTGAAGGCACCCCAGGCCGCTACCCGCCGGTCTGACGATTGCACGACTCGGTTCAGCTGACGCAAGTGGCCTCGACGGCATAGCTTGAGGCACAGATCGGCTTCTTCCATAATCGGCAGAGCCGGGTCGAAACCACCGCAGGCGAGAAAATCGGCGCGGCGACAAAACATGACCTGGTCGCCAAACAGCAGCCTCAGACCCCGAGTAAAGAATAGATGGGGCCGAAACAGCAGCGGGGCGTAGTAGGTTTTAAGCGCGTTGTGCAGTGAGATACCCCAGCGGGTAGCCCCTGGCCCAGCCATCAGCGAAATAAAGCCGCCCCCCGCCACCCCTGGGTTGGCGAGAGTGCTCTCGACGACGTTTACAAAATCGTCGGGGACCAGGGTATCGGCATGGAGAAAACAGAGAATGTCGCCCCTAGCCGTCTTCGCGCCCAGGTTCATTTGCACCGATCGCCCCGGTGCCGGTGCCTGAATCACTCTTAGGGGCAGGCGATCGCTCCAGGTGCGGGCGATCACAACCGTGCGATCGCTGCTGCCACCATCTACCAGCACAATCTCACGCGGCGGCGGGTTGAGGCTTTGCAGAACGCCCAAAGTACGGCCCAAGCAAGCGGCCTCGTTCCAGGTGGGGATGATGATCGAAACCGACATAGGCAAAAGACCATTGACTCACAGCCGCAGTACGGCCTAACTCACCGTAGTGGATGAGTCGACGGCGAAGGTACGACGGGCGATCGCCTATCCACTGGTTTGGATCGTAAGGTCTGACACCCTCACCCATCATCAGCCAAAAAGTTGAACATTCCCTGGTTATGTGGTCGCCTTCGGTGCTATATTAGTTAACGCGATTATGGCGGGTGTAGCCAAGTGGTTAAGGCAGTGGATTGTGATTCCACCATTCGAGGGTTCGATCCCCTTCATCCGCCCTTTGTTGTACAGTGACACTTTATTTGTCATCAGTGACACATTGCTGTCATCAGTGACAAACTAGTGTTATTGAGACACATTGCTGTCGTTGAAGCGGCAGTGACAAAATAAGTGTCGCTTACTGTCTTGTAGCGGTGGCTAGATGTGGGTTCATTCAAGAATCACAATCCACTGCCTTCTTTCAACTCGCTTTAGATTTGCCTGAATCTAATCCTTCAACCTCCCCTGTCCAGGGTGGTTGATTGTGACGGACGCCTTGGCCGGGGTTACCTGGGCTTTTGTCTCCTTTCAATCTCCCCTGTCCAGTGTGGTTGATTGTGACTAGGGCGTCTCTGGGCTGATCAAGGTTGTGGCGCTTCTTTCAACCTCCCCTGTCCAGGATGGTTGATTGTGACAAAACCGAAACGTTCGAGGCTCAAGCGTACAGCTGCTTTCAACCTCCCCTGTCCAGGGTGGTTGATTGTGACTCGATCCGCCCCTGTATGAGGTCGGTGGCGAATTGCTTTCAACCTCCCCTGTCCAGGGTGGTTGATTGTGACGTGGTGGTCGCGTCCCAGCGGTTGTCGTATTCGATCTTTCAACCTCCCCTGTCCAGGGTGGTTGATTGTGACGGCCTTGCGTTCATCAGGTTTCGATAGTTTTCCTCCCTTTCAACCTCCCCTGTCCAGGGTGGTTGATTGTGACTGTACGACACGGCGGAGAGCCGCTTCCTCCTCACCTTTCAACCTCCCCTGTCCAGGGTGGTTGATTGTGACCGCAGGCTCCTCAAAGGCACTTAAATAAAGGCTCTCAGAAGTCATTTGCGCGGATCGACTCATCCATCCCGACTGCACTGGCTAATTAGAGATCTTTTGACCTTTACAAAGACCTGGAATGCCCGTCTGATAGGTATTTCAGATTTTGCGCGGGTCGAGAAGGATAATTTCACCTTACGAAAGCCCCTCAAACCCAATGTTGGAGCGAGTTCCCCCTTGGTTGGGGGTGATTCGGTAGCCGCTACAGCAGTACATCCGCACCCCTATTGCTGGGAGCGCACCTACGCCATAATTGAGGTTACTAGCACGTCAACTACGACTTAATCTCTTCGGAGAAGCCTAAGCCTCTCGTCCGACAGCATCGGGGCGAGTAGCTACCAGGGTCAGAAAGCACAGCTGTATTCCAACAGCCAAACTAACCCTTATTTCACACGACTCAGAGGCCAAAGCATGAGTCGCGGCGCTATTGAACTATTCAGTTTTCCAGGTTCAAAGCTTTTGGCCTATTGTAGTGGAGGCTCTAGTTCTAAGATACTACTGTCTGTCTGGACTCATAGGCTGCGATCGCAACAGCCTTAGCCATCTCACCAGCAGTCTTCTGCCATGGCTGTTTAACGGCTTCTAGAGCAAGTCCAGCCTGAGCAGCTTTGCTGCCAACTTGATCAAGCAGCCTGCCGTAGCTCCACTTATGGATGCTGGTTCTGTACTGCTTGGCGTAACGTTTTTGGCCTTCGACCGAGCCTGGAGCCTTTTGCTCGGCTTTGGCCTCAATTTCGGCTTGGAGAATCTCACGGATGTTGTCTAACTTGGGGACGGCAATACTGCCTGCTCTGTATTGCTGAGCTGTGACCACGATAGCCTTCGCTAGCAGTCGATCGACATGCTCTCCCAGGTTAGAGGTGCCAAACTGGTTGTTCTTGCCTTGGCGCTGAGCTTTGTGGCGCTCGTGGGATTGTTTACCTTGTTCTCGCCGTTGTCGGAGAAATAGAGCATAGTCTTTGCCCAGCAGTTGTCTGAGACTGCGGTAAGCCAATACCTCCTGGGTCTGAGCGTTCCAAACAGCCAGCGTCAGAGGGTTATCCCAGCCCAGGCTCAGGCCAATGATGAGGTGGGGTTCACCCTGGTAGCGAGGTTGGCTGGGGCGGTCAAAGGGGCTGTTGAGCCTCTCTAGAGTAGAGGTGAGGCGCTTGGCATAGCTTTGCTGGGTGTCAGATAAACTACTCTTCTCGCTCAGCCGGGTGAGCACCTTGGCGGTTTCTACAGCTTTCTCTTGGCGCACGTCTTCGGTGCCCTCGGCGCTCCAGAGGCGAACATCAACGGTGCAGGAGAGGGTGAGATAGTGGGTATCCCAGGGATGGCCTTTGCGATCGCTTTCTTGCCAGGAGATGCGGGCTGAACGCAGGGCAAAGAGGGCGCTGGAGTGCTGGTTTTTGCTGGCCCGCTTGGTTGTTTGATCTTCTAGAAACCTCTGGAACCAGGGCAACTGCCGTTGGTCGCAGTAAATCTGAAAGGTATGCTCGCTGAGACCGTTGAATCGGACACAGAGGCGACCTGTTTGGTTCAGAGACCAGACCAAGTCTTCGTTGGTTTCAAACAGGATAGGAAAGGGGATGGTGCGGGGCTGGGCCAGCAGTTTATCCTGCCACTGCTTGTGCTCGCGGTTGTCCTTGGGCACGGTGGTGGTGGCGGTGAGTAGGGTCGAGAGCCAGGCTTGCCCAGTCAGATCGCGCCCTTTGGGAATGCGGGCTTCGATTTGGTCTTGAAGGCGCTGCACCTGAATTTCGGCTTTGCGCCGTCGCTGGGTAAACTTCTCGGGGTCTTCAGGCTTCTCGGGAAGTTTGCCACCGTTCTTGAGTAAGTAGGCGGTGGCACAGCGTATTAGGGGTTGTTTAGCCCCGTCGTGCTTTTTGAACAGTTGCGCTCTGATTAAGTCTTTGGCTGATTTGCCTGGGCCTGAGGTCTTATCGGTCTCAACGGCTTTTTCAACCTGAGCCAGAACTTGAGCAGCTTTTTCCCGAATGGCTTCTAAATCCTGGCCGCACATTTCGGTCAGTTTATCATCACCTTTGAGGATGGTGAGCCACATTTGCTTGCCAGTTATTTGGCGCTGGAGGCGACTCTGGAGAGTGAACCAAGACTTGAAGATGTAGTTAACAGCTTTTTCAGCCGAGGCATAGAACCGGGAGGGCTGGCCGGAGAAAGGGGCCTCAGTCTTCAGGCTTTTACAGAGCTTGGTGACCACATCAGCAGGGTGTTTACCCTTGAGTCGCCAGGTCTCAAAATCATCGTGGGTGACGACCGCTTGAATAAGGGCGTTGATCAAGGGGGTGTTCTTTTCCGTGGCTAGCATCCACAGGTATTGCCGGGTTGTGGGTGAAGCGACAAGGCGGCACTAAATCGTTTTTTGAGCCATGGGCTTTTGCGGCTACGGTAGTGCAAATGTATCATTTGTTGCCCACGAGTTCAAGCCCTGCTGAGCCATAGGAGTCGATACGCTGTGTCTACCTGATTGCCAGGGAAAGCCGGAAGGAGAAACGAGCTAGGGATTATCTGGCTCATAGATGATGAAGTCTCCTGGTTGCCAGCCATATGCGCGGCAAATTTTTTCGATCACATCGCCAGTGGGTATGTAGCCAGGGTCATCGCACAGCCGATAGGCGGTTGCTCGACTGAGCCCGGTGTCCTGCCAAAAGCGATACCGGGTGATGCCTTTCTGGTCAATTAGGTCTTTGATGAGGTTTTTTGCGCCCATCCCATCATATTGCCAGTATTCTCACCTTGCGCCTATGTCTAAAAAATGAGAATAATAGAGTTGAAAGCCACCGCATCAGCTTTGGTCGGCAAGAGCGGTGGCTGACCCCTTACATGGAGCTAAAACCATGATGACAGACAATAACCGTTACCAGACGGCGAAAGCCTGTGCTGGCGAAGCCGTTGAGGCGCTGTACTCGGTTTACTGGGCAGACAGCTTTGATGCTGAACGGCTGGAGTCGAGGCTGGCCGAGACGATCGCTTTCTTTACCCGAAATGCTTGCAGTCTCTCGGAGCCGCACCCGCATCCTGAGAATTTGGAGCAGGGTGGTGAAGAGGGTGTCTCCCCAGCGCTGCCGCTGGTCAGCACCGAAGTGGGGAGGAAGTAAGCATGTCTTCAGAATCCTCAAATCCGCCGCTGGCTGGCTTGCCCGATCGCACTCCGTCTGACCATCTTCGGTTGCTGGCTATTGGCAACCCTGATGTAGTGAACGATTGTGTGCTGTCACTGTTTCGGCTGGGCTATGCCCGACCGGAAGAGTGGTCAAGGCTGCTGCCGGGGGCCATGCCTGGTGAGGTGATGCGAATCTTGACTAAGCGAGTGACGCCGTCAAATCAAGATTGAGAGCGTTTCATAAAGACTGATTGAACCCGGTAGGCTCTATCGGGTTTTCTTGATTTAAATGACATTTACAAGCTTTTAATCTAGTTCTTACTTATATCTAGTTAGGAGATTCTGAATCTTGAGTCTCAGCTCTCTCGGTAGATATCTACCTTGGTCTCCAAGCATTTGCGAAGGCTCATATCGTTGACACCAATACCAAACCAGCTGTCTGGCTTTTGGTAAAAGTCAAGGCCACGCCCAATTTTTATGAGCCAACCGTTATCTAGTCGAATTTCACGATCATGGAGATTTTCGTTGAGTTGAATGTCTAGGACGATATCGACTTCTAGCAGGCTTTGCTTGAGGTCGTTGAGCTTATCCTGAATTTCAGCGATTGGAGTCTCATTATCGTAGCTGGTGGTTAACTCAATGCGTTTGACGGTGCCCGTTTTGACTGCCGTCTCGCAGAAGCGAACAAAATTTTGAATCTGGTGAGAAACCCGAATATAGGGTTCTTCAATCGTGATGGCCTTAGCCCCTTGAAGATAAGGGCCAAAGATAGAGTCGTAACTGTGGCCGGTGTCGCCGTAGTAAATGGTGAAGTGCTGCTCTTCAAGAGCGGCAGGTTGAGCTGAAACAGAGGCTCCCTCTGGGACAGCGGCTTGGTGGTGCAGAAAAGTCCTGAAAGGGTTGTTGTGAAAGGAGTCCCAAATGAGACAGGGTAGATGGGAAGGGGCATTTCATGAGAGGCTTGAATTCCCCAACTCAAGGCCAGTCTCATGGAAACACCCCTCTTGTATCGTCAACTGCAAGACCAATTGAGTCAA
>NZ_JADEXE010000559.1 GCF_015207265.1 Nodosilinea sp. LEGE 07298
TGGTGGTGGTGGTGGCGGTTAATCAACGATTTGTTGGTTAACGTCATCGCTTCGCCAAAACCCATTGGCAACATAGAGAGCCAGGCAGTTCGAGCCAGCCGAACAACGAACTGCCCGGCCTTCATCGATTCCTGATTCAGTTCACAGGAGAAAACCTGTAATGTTGAACCCTAAAAGCTTTCAGACGGTACAATCCCTCGCTCAAACCTATCCTGGCGTATCGACGCAGGTAAAAGGCTATGTCGAGCAGGCCATCAACCCAAATCGACGGGGGCGTGTGCGCTACCAGGCAACTTACTGGTTTGGAATTTGTGCCGATGCGCGATCGCTACCGTCCGGTATGGAAGTTACCGTCATCGGTCGGCAAGGTAACACACTGATTGTGCAACCCATTGTTTCCTAAAATCACTCGTACGTGACGTCCCCCTTTCATGGGCGGTTCTCTTTCCCCAACAACTCCTTTTACAACCCAAAACATGAGCTATTGGGCAAAGCAAAATTCCTTGGCTAACTCCCACGGTCCCTTGTGGTAGTGCCACAGCAACAAGCCTTCACCCCGTCCCGTCATAGGTTGCCATTGCGCGTCCAGTTCTTCGTAGAGCTGGCGGGCCGTTTCGGGTTTCACTTTGTTTTGAATGGTGATGTGCGGGCGGTAGCCCTGGCGATCTTGGGGAATGAGCCACTCGTCCCAGGTGGTTGCCAGAGTTTTGTGTAATTGCATCAGCGCAGGCGAATGAACGCTGATGGCGACGCCGTTGCCCAGAAACTGGAGCGAGGGCAAGGAAATTGGAAAGGGTTCTGTCTGGGCGCACAGGGTTTCTAAGCTGTGGAAAATAGCCGATTCGCGATCGCCCGGCAGCTGGTGAAACAAAATAACGTGGGCAGGCACGACATTACGCTCTGGAGGAAAGTGCTGCTGGCGCAGCGTGTTGGCTCGCTCGAACGTGGTTTGGTCCAACTTTAGTGTCAAAAGCAGAGAAGTACTCATTAGAGCTGTTAGGAAATAACTGAAATAGCTAGCTTTACTGGCAGTGGCTCTGTTTTGGCGCTGGTCTTAAGCAGTCATCAGGTAGAAGTTCCATGCTGGAAAGCGCTCAATGAACGCCTCAACGCTATCCAGTTTGCGCTCGGGTTAAGACGAGGTGCTCCCCGAAAGCGGCTTCGAGAATTGGTTGCAGGCGATGCATCCAAGTGCAAGCTTGGCTACGGTCGATATTGAACAACACCCCAGCCACATCGAAGGTCGGATAGCACTTGAAGTAGAACAAGATGTAAAACAACTTGTCTTGAGGGCGATGTAGCCGCGACTTGCGACCTCCACCGATGGCACGCTGCCGGGGCCGATTGAGTAAACGTTGCTGATAGACTGCGCTAAACCTGGGCAAGAGCGCCTCGAACGCTTTTCGTTTCAAGCCTGTTAACGCCCGCAGCAGCCTGTCTTGGCGGAGCACACGGTCAATACTGAGCATGGCACTCGTCAGGACACACCACTCTTATCTTCTATAGAATACGCTGGCTAGGATGTGCTGACAAGATAACGCTATTTGGAATTTTCTTCCGCAGGCAATGCATCAATGGATTGCAAGATAGCGCGTGTAATTTCCTCTCTTTTATAGAGGTCGTCTAGTCGGTTTGGCGTATCCATATTGAGAGCGAAGAACACAGGACCTGTTGGCCACTCGACCCACCCTACCC
>NZ_JADEXE010000560.1 GCF_015207265.1 Nodosilinea sp. LEGE 07298
CTCCCAGACCCTGTCGCGGCCCGTGCGCTGCGCGGTGGTTACGGTAAGCGATACCCGCACCGTCGAAAGCGATCGCAGCGGCCAGATTATTCAAACCCTGCTGATTGAATCGGGACATCAGGTAGGCGACTACCGGATTGTGCCCGACGAGCCCGATCGCATCGGTCCCCTGTGCCAAACCCTGGCCCAAGGGCCTAAGGTAGACTGCATCATTCTCACAGGCGGCACGGGCATTGCCCCGCGCGACACCACCTACGATGCGATCGCCGCGTTGCTAGAGAAAACCCTGCCCGGCTTTGGCGAAATTTTTCGGCAGCTCAGCTTTCAGGAAATTGGCTCTCGGGCGATCGCGTCTCGCGCCGTGGCTGGGGTCTACCAATCAACGCTAATCTTTTCGCTGCCGGGGTCGAGCAACGCCGTCACCCTGGCCATGAAGGCGCTAATTTTGCCCGAGCTACCCCACCTGGTCAGCCAGATGCAGGGCTAGGGGGAAAGGGTTTGCGGTTCAGGGGGCGTTGCTGAACTGAGGCATGAATCTGGGTAGGGGCAAACGGCCGTTTGCCCCTACGAGAGACATTGAGTTTTTGATTCATACCCGTGTTCAGTAACCTCAAACTTTTGCCAATTGAGTCAATCTGCACCGGCTAACCCTCTGTTTCCCCCAATACAGTCTTTCCCTATGACCTCAGCTGCTTCATCCCAGTGGGCGCGCCTGCTCAAAAATCAGGGCACCTGGGTGGGGTCGTTTACCCAGGTGTCTCCAACTGGAGAAATCTTACAAGACACGCCTTCGGAGGTGGCGCTAACGCCTTTGAATGGAGGTAACACCATACGCCAGGCCATCCGCAAACGCCCTCCCGACCAGCCGCCTAGCGAAACGGTGCTAGAGTACAGCTCCCTGGGGCGCGGGGTGCTGTTTAGCGAAACCGGTGCATTTTCCCAGGGCTCGATTCAGCGCAGCCCAGTGAGCGAGTTTGGGGCCGAGCTGGGGTTGATTCACAACGCTGAGCGACTGCGCATCGCCCTGATTTTCCCCAAACAGCCCAGCCTGGGCAGCCTGACGCTGATTCGAGAACATCTGGCAGAATCCGCCCCCTCCCACCGTCCCGAGTTGTCAGTCAATCAGCTGTTGGGTACCTGGGCAGGGGAAGCGGAAACGGTGTTTCCCGACTTGCAGCCGCCCCAGACAATGACAACCCGACTAGAGATTCGGCCAGCAGAGCCGGGAACGGTGAGTCAAACCCTCAATTTTGGCCGTAGCCCCGCCATTCAGTCCCAGGGGCAGGTGGTCGACTCCACCCTACAGTTTGGGCAGGGCAGTCAGCCGGTTACTGTGCTCTGCCTGCCGGGGGGAGCGTCGGCCAGTTTTCCGACCGACGTTCAGCCGGGGCAACCGTTCTTTTTGGAAGCAGGTTGGTTGATCAGCCCCACCCTACGGCAGCGGCTGATCCGCACCTACAATGCCCAGGGTACCTGGGTAAGCCTAACCCTGGTAACTGAGCAAAAAGTGTCGTGACTAAGCAAAAAGTCTGGTGGACCAAAAAGTGGCCAGTGCAGCGTCAACGCTAAGAATTAGGGTGCCGTAGGGTGCATTCGCGCAGCAATGCACCGAGAGAAAGGCCATCCCTAGTACTCGACGGCTGAAATATGCCCACCATTCCGAATTGCTTGACTCCCTAGCCC
>NZ_JADEXE010000115.1 GCF_015207265.1 Nodosilinea sp. LEGE 07298
GCTTAAAGAAGTGCAGCCCCACCTCCCAGTTGCCATAGCCAAAGGCCTTAAGCACCGCAATCTGGTCGCGCTGGGTGCTCACCAACCGGGCCAGCACCAGGTTGACCAAAAACGCCGCAATGCCCAAAAAAATCAGCGGTAAAATTAGCGCCATCACCTGCAATCCGGCCAGGTCATCCGACAAAAATCGGTTGGAGAGCTGATTTTCGCGCCCAAAGGCCCCCAGCCCCCCGTAGCGCTCCAAAATTTGGTCGAGGCGAAAGATCACCGCCTGTTCGTTGGCCCCCGGCGTTAGCGTCAGCGACACATCGTTAAACGCCCCATCCAGGTCAAAGGCCGTGGCCAAGGCCTCGCGGCCCATCCAAAACACCCCAAAGCGGCGGTTGTCGGGCAGCAGCTCGGTGCCGCTAATTTCGTAGATGTATTCGGGAGAAAGCGCCGTTCCCACAATTCGCAGCGGCTGCCAGCGACCGTTGATCACCGCGCTGATGGTGTCGCCCAGGGCCAGATTATTCGCCTGCACAAAAGCCACGCTGGCAATTACCTCATCGGCCCGACCGGGCTGAATGTAGCGCCCCGATCGCAGCACCAGATCATTCAACATCGGCTGCCGCTGCTCAGGAATCGAGATCAGCCGCCCGCTGGCCGGATCCTCCAGCCCCGGCACGTCCAGCGTTACCGTGGCCACCACCCGCGCCTGCCCCTGGCCCACCCCCGGCATCTCTAGAATTTGCTCCATGACGCCGTTGGGGGCACGCTTGAGCTGCACAAACACATCGGCAAAGCGGTACTGGCTGTAGTAGCGCTCTTGGGACAGCAGCAGCGACTGGTAGGTGCTCACCATCGTCACCAGGCTGGCAATGCCGCAGGCCACAATCACCACGATCGCAATCACCTGGCCCCGCAGGCCCTTGAGATCGCGAAATAGCTTTAGATCGAGGGTTTGCATGACGGGAAAGAACGCCCACTGCAACCATCGGCACAGGTTGCAGTCGTACCGTGGATCGGGTTTGTCCCCAGTCTAGATAGCGGAATAGGCAGGGAAGCGCGATCGCAACAAAAGGATGATTTTCTTAGGGTTGCCTGCTCAGAAATCAGGATTACGGGTTGGGGGATGTTTGTGGGATAGCCGTCTCGGCTGTCCATGCCCAGACAGAATCTTAACCAACCAGCCGTTATCCGCAGTCAGACAGAATGCCTAACCGACGAGACGCAGATTTCAACGCTCGATCACCCTGGGGTTGTAGGTGCTACGGTAAAAGCAGGCCTGTGGAAATCTCGTGGACAAAACACCGACGCCATGACACCACCCATCGCCCCTGCCACCCCAACGCTCTACGATCGCGACCTAGCCCTGTGGTATGCCGATACCCTGACCAAGCTCAAGGCTGGAGAATTGCAAGGCCTCGATATTAACCATTTAATTGAGGAGATTGAAAGCTTGGCGGCCCGCGATCGCAGAGAGCTAAAAAATCGGTTCAAAGTTCTCTTAGCCCATCTGCTCAAACGAATATATACAGCGAGTCCCGAATACTATCGCGGCTGCGAAAACACCATTGATGAGCAGCGAGAGCAACTGCAAGACATCCTCAGCCAATCCCCTAGTCTGCACACCTACTTTGAATCGGTCTTCGATGAGGTCTGGCAGCGCGCCCTCAAACAGGTTCGCAACGACTATCCCCAGGTTAATTTCCCCGGCCAATGGCCTTTTAGCCAAGAACCAGAAGCAATGCTTACTCAAACCTTCTGGCCAACTGGCCTAGGAGACTGACCATGACCGCTCTACTGACATCTCCCCAACCTCAGGTGGTTTTGCACGGTGTTAGCTGGCCGACCTACCAAGGGTTGGTTCGTGATTTAGAAGCGGCCCCCGGTAATCGCCTAACCTACGACCAAGGAACCCTCGAAATTATGGTGCCGCTGCCGCCCCACGAAGCCTACAAAAAGCTGATGGGCCGTCTAGTGGAAGTGACCACTGAGGAAACAGACACAGAAATCCGCAGTTTGGGGTCTACCACCTGGAATCGAGAAGATTTGCAGAAGGGGCTAGAGGCCGACCAGTGCTACTACATTCAGCATGAGCAAGCGGTGCGGGGCAAAGATGAGATTGACCTCACCATCGACCCACCGCCCGATCTGGCGATTGAGGTAGACAACACCAGTAGCTCTCTGAACCGAATGGCGATTTATGCAGCGCTGGGAGTGCCTGAAATATGGCGCTTTGACGGAGAAACCCTCACCATTTACGCCCTAACCAACGGAGAATATCGCCCCCAAGAAACATCCAACGTTCTGCCCATGCTGCGCCGGGACGATCTGCTGCGTTTTTTACAAACTAGCCAAACCATGGGTGAAACCAGCTGGGTCAAAGCGTTTCGCACCTGGCTGAGGGAAAGACTTTAGAAAAGGTTTTACCACTCCAGCTCGTCGGGGGAGGCGCGGCGGGTGTTGGTGTCTATGGTGTGAATTTGGCCGTCGCGCATAGTGATAACGCGATCGCCCATCGCCCCAATCCCCGCATTGTGGGTGATCACCACCACTGTCGTACCTAGCTCCTGGTTCACCTGGGCCAGCACCTCCAGCACCCGCTTGCCGGTGCTAAAGTCGAGCGCTCCGGTGGGTTCGTCGCAGAAGAGCACCTCGGGTCGCTTGGCAATGGCGCGGGCGATCGCCATCCGCTGCTGCTGCCCCCCCGACAGTTGAGAAGGGAAGTGGTCAAGGCGATCGCCCAGCCCCACCATCGCCAGCGCCGCCGCTGGGGCCATAGATCGAGGGGCAATATCCGTCACCAGGGCCACGTTTTCCTTCGCCGTTAGGCTGGGAATCAGGTTGTAGAACTGAAAGATAAAGCCAATCGATTCGCGACGGAAGCGAGTCAGCAATCGATCGCCCCCTGCCGTCAGGTTCTGGCTTTTGAAAAACACCTCGCCGCTGGTGGGTACATCCAGCCCACCCAAAATATTCAGCAGGGTCGATTTGCCGCTGCCCGATGGCCCTAGCAGCACTACAAACTCCCCTTCGTAGAGGTCCAGATCCACCGATCGCAGCGCCCGCACCTGCACCTCGCCCATGGTATAGGTCTTGGTCAGCTGGCGAGCCGAAAAAATGATCGGCGTCTGTGAGGAGATGCGGGAATGCGTGGGTGAATCGGCGCTGTGCTGAGGTGCCATGGCCATGCCAAACAAAGGCCCTACCTGACTAGCCTAATCAATGGCGATCGGCCTTTAGCAGAACGCTCAACGTTTCTTTAGGCTCAAACCTGGCCCCTAGGGCGATCGCGATATGATCTAACCGCAGACGCTACGGATAGCCCTATGCTTACCCTCCTCAACCGATTCAAGCTTTTTGGTCTGGCTCTTTGCCTGACTGGCCTGGCCCTGATGGCCTACCCCGCCCATGCCGTGGCCCTTAGCACTCAAGCGGATCTAATTGACAACAGCGGCAAAACTATCGGCACGGTGCAAGTTGAGCAGGGGCACAAAGGTGTTTTGGTGAATATTCAGGCTAAAGACTTGCCCCCTGGCTATCACGGTATGCACTTTCACGCCGTGGGCGACTGCTCAGATCTGGCTGCCTTTAAATCGGCGGGCGGACATGTGAACCCCTTTGATACGCCCCACGGGTTCCGCAACCCCGATGGTCCCCACGAAGGCAACTTGCCCAACCTGGTGGTTGCCAACGATGGCACGGTGGAAGTTGAGCTGTACAGCGACCTGGTAGAGCTAGATTTTGGGCCAGCCAAGCTGCTCGACGACGACGGCACCGCGCTCATTGTCCATACCGATAAAGACGACCACTATTCTCAACCCATCGGTGGCTCCGGCGGGCGCATCGCCTGTGCCGTCATTCAGTAAACCCTCGGCGCTGAAATTATCAATCTGCTGCGGGCGGTCATTAGCAAAAAAAGTCGGCGTAGGCGCTGCTGGTGTGGCTGACCTGTGGCCCCTGGCCGTAGGCCTGCTGAATGTTGTCGAAGGTCATGACGGCGGCGGGGGTGTCGTTGGCGAGCAGGCGACGGTTGAGCAGCAGCAGGCGATCGTAGCGATGCAGGGCCTCGCCCCACTCGTGGTTGCACACCACCAGGGTCTTACCCTCGGCCTGCAGCTCGGCAAAAACGCCCAGCATGAGCGCTTCGGTCTTTTTGTCGATGCCGGTGAAGGGTTCGTCTAAAAGCAGCAGGTCGGCACCCTGGGCCAGGGCACGGGCTAAAAAAACGCGCTGCTGCTGCCCTCCCGAGAGTTGGCCAATGGGGCGATCGCACAGGTGCAGCATATCCACCCGCTCTAGGGCCACGGCAACTCGCTGTTTGGCCCTAGAGCTAGGCTGGCGAAACCAGCCCGCCAGAGCCGACTGCGCCATCATTGCCACCTGCCCGGCGGTAATCGGGTAGTCCCAATCGATGCGCGATCGCTGGGGTACGTAGGCGATCGCCTGCCGCTGTCGCCGCAGCGGCAGGCCCCGAAATAGCACCTGCCCCCGACTGGGCACCAGCCCCAGCATGGCTTGAATGAGAGTGCTTTTGCCAGCCCCGTTGGGGCCAATCAAACCCACCAGTTCTCCTGCCCCTACTGACAGAGAGACATCATCTAGGGCGGCAACTCCCCGGTAGTTGACAGACAGGTTTTGAACCTCTAGCATGACACCCATGAAATGATAACCATTATCACTATCATACTAGTTCTAGTTCAGTTATCCATTGCTGGGAGCATAGGTAATGTTTATACATGCAGGGGCAGAGGCAGAGGGTCGCTGGGCTAAGCGCTTAGGCGCGGGGCTGGTACTGGCGCTGGGCCTAGTTGGGTGTAGTGGTGACGACGTTGCAACGCCTGCCCCCGACGACAGTGCCCCCGACGACAGCCCAGTGGTGGTAGCCACTACCAGCGTAATTTGCGATCTAACTCAGCAGATTGCTGAGACGACTGTGGCGCTTACCTGCCTACTCGATCCGGGTACCGACCCCCACACGTACCAGGTCAAACCGTCCGATCGCCAGGCGATCGAACAGGCCGATCTCATTCTCTACGACGGTTACGGCGCGTCCCCCGGCCTGATCGACATGGTAGAAAGTGGCACTACCGAGGCGACCCGATTGGCTGTCTACGAAAGGGCCGTGCCCACCCCGCTAATGGGCGCAGCCCACGACCATGACCACGGTGCCGAGTCTGCCCATGCCGATGGTGACGATCACGACCATGAGGCTGACGCAGCTCACGACCATGACGAGGAGCACGCCCACGATCACGATGATGATCATGCCCATGACGCTACCGCCGATGCAGATTTGGTCCCCGATCCGCACATTTGGCATAGCGCTACCCACAACGCCGCTATGGTGGCCGTCATTGCCGAAACGCTGGCTGAGGTCAACCCCGACCAGGCCACCCTGTACACCGAGAATGCTGACCGCATAGCAACTCAGTTTGCCGAAATCGACGATTGGATTCAGACTCAGGTGGCTACGGTGCCCGCCGATCAGCGCCAATTAGTTACCACCCACGCCTCATTTGGCTACTTTGCCGAGGCCTATGGCTTTGAGGTGAAAGGGGCGCTCAGCGGCCTCAGCACCGATGAAAAACCGACGCCAGGCGCACTTACAGCGTTAGTCGATCAGGTGAAAGCGACTCAGGTACCCGCTATTTTTGCCGAAAATACGACCAATCCTCAGCTGATTGAATCGGTGGCTAAGGATGCGGGGGTGACGGTAGCCGAGCAACCCTTATTTGTCGAAGGCCCTGGTGGCCCTGGCAGCGAAGCTGAAACCGTGCAGGCTATGCTAGTGACGAACACCTGCACAGTCGTGGAGGCACTGGGGGGAAGCTGCGATCGCGCCAGTGCGCCATAGGTCAACGTCACTGCAAGAAGCTGAAATTAATCCTCGCAGATCGCCAGAAGCCTTGATTTGCCCTAGGGTAGGCACTGCCCACCAACGTTAATTGAGTGACATGCCGCTATAGGTAGCCTTGATCTGTAAAGGTGCGGGCCGATGCAACTCCACCTTTACCGACGATGCGGTGGTCTAGCCTCGGCCCTACCGTAAGGCATTGTTACAGCCCACAGAATTGGGCCGTCGGGCTTTTTATAATAAAGGTGTAGCCGAACGCCCCTGGCCTGGCTCCTCCACTGTCTCTAGCGCTGAATTTTAAGAGAGCCTAAAACGCGGGCCTGCCTCCCAGGAGATCACCGCCATGTTTAAGAAAATTTTGGTTGCTCTCGATAACTCTACCCACCGGCAAGAGGTATTTGAACAAGCGCTTGGTTTAGCCAGCGCTACCCAGGCCGAGCTAATGCTGTGCCACGTGCTTTCAGCCTACGAAGAAGGCAGCCCAGGCATTCCCATTCGGTCGTACCAGGCCTATTACCCCGTGCTCGAAGACTCTACCTGGCGGCTGTATCAAAAACATTGGGAAGAATTTGAAGCCCAGGGCATTGCCCAACTGCAGCAAGAGATCGAAACCGCTCGCGCCGCTGGGGTACCCGCTGAATTTACTCAGGCGGCTGGCGAACCCGCCGCTACAATCTGTAGCGTGGCCAACTCGTGGCAGGCCGATTTGATCATGGTTGGTAGCCACGGTCGTCGGGGCATTAGCGAGCTACTGCTGGGCAGCGTTAGCAATTACGTCATGCACCATGCCGAATGCTCCGTGCTGGTCGTGCATCGTCAGGGCACTACCTCCCCTGTGGCCCCAGACGCGGTTAGCGCTACGGCCTAAGCCACCTATCGATAGCTTCTAACCCGTTTTTCGGGATGCTGTTTGCGAACCCAGGTTACAAACCGCTGTAGCCTGGGTTCGGCCTGCAACTGAGCCAGGGTGTTAAGCTCACGGGCCAGGGTATGGTTGTCGAACAGGGTGTGAATGTGTTTGTGGCAGGGGCGGCACAGCAGCACTGTGTCGCTAGTGGGCAGTTTGCGCCTTCGAGTGTACTGGCGCGGCACCAGGTGATGTTCAGTTAAATTATCAATGGGGCGTTGGCACAGCTGGCACGGCATGGGGAGTGGTCTGCAAAGGTGGCGCTTCCATTCTCACGAATTGAGCCCTATGTGGCCAAAATAAATGGTCCCTGGCTGACGGGCCAGGGACCAAGAAACAATCTATTCAGAGTAATGCGTTATGGGCGGTAAGCGAAAAGCCTCATCGGCCAGCGAAACCAAATCTCGTAGCGGCCAGCAGCCTTAGGCCTTACGGGAGTAGTACTCAACCACCAGCAGTTCGTTGATGTTGAGGGCCACCCACTCACGCTCGATGATGCTGTTGACCTTGGCGGTCAGCTTGGCTTTGTCGAGTTCGAGGTGGTTGGGCACGTTGGCCAAACCGGGAAACTCCAGGTTGGCTTCAACCAATTTTTTAGAAGCGTCGCGATCGCGCACGGTGATCACATCGCCAGGACGACACTGGTAGCTCGGAATCGAGACCACGCGACCGTTGACGCAGATGTGGCCGTGGTTAACGACCTGACGCGCCGAAGGAATAGTCGGCCCAAACCCAAGCCGAAATACGGTGTTATCGAGCCGCATTTCAAGCATTTGAAGAATAACCAACCCGGTCGAACCGCCAGCCTTTCGGGCTTTCTTCACGTAGCG
Organism: Nodosilinea sp. LEGE 07298; assembly: GCF_015207265.1. Taxonomy (GTDB): domain Bacteria; phylum Cyanobacteriota; class Cyanobacteriia; order Phormidesmidales; family Phormidesmidaceae; genus Nodosilinea. The sequence goes on from NZ_JADEXE010000115.1 coordinate 7,580, forward strand.
CAGCAGCTGCTTTTCGGTCAGGCCGTAGTTAAAGCGCAGCTTTTGCTTTTCTTCGAGCCGCACTGCGTATTCAGACTTCTTCTTGCGGGCTTGCCCGTGCTGCCCGGGGGGATAAGCTTTGCGGGGGGATTTGCGGGATAGACCCGGTAGCTCACCCAAGCGGCGTACAACCCGCAGGCGAGCGCCTCTGTATCGCGCCATAAACGTTTACTCTCCGAACAATTTCCAAAGATTTTAATTCTAGCGCCAATACGCTCAAGAGGCAACGACCCAGTGCAGAAATCTAATTCAGAAATTTAGGGATAAGGTTTGGATAGGGCTGGTGGGCAAAGCCCATCCTGCTTTCCAGTCCTACTTTCCGGTCCTACTTTCCGGCCCTACTTTCCGGCCCCTGAGCGGAGTCGAAGGGACCGGAAAGCGAGACTGCCTAAGGATAAGCCTCAAAATAAAGTACCCGCTAGACTAGCTACGTCATAGTGGATTCCCGCCCGTGCGGGAATGACATTGGGACTTATTAAGCTTCGCGTCCCTAATGTCTAATTTTGGCTCAGGCGGCTCAAAAATGACTTGAGTCGATCGCTGCTGGGGTTGCTAAACACCTCACTGGGCACGCCTTCTTCTTCGATCACGCCGTCGTTGAAAAACAGCACTCGGTTTGAGACTTCGCGGGCAAACTGCATTTCGTGGGTAACGACAACCATCGTCATGCCTTCTTCGGCTAGCTGACGCATGACCCCAAGCACCTCGCCCACGAGTTCGGGGTCAAGGGCACTGGTCGGCTCATCGAACAAAATGGCGACGGGCTTCATGCACAGGCTGCGGGCGATCGCCACCCGCTGCTTTTGTCCGCCAGAGAGCTGCTCGGGGTAGGCATCGGCGCGATCGGTTAAACCGACCTTGGCCAGGTAGTGAGTGGCCAGGTCGTGGCAGTCGCCTGCCGGAAACTTGAGCACCCTGCGGGGGGCCAGCATCAGGTTTTCGATCACCGTCAGGTGAGGAAACAGGTTGAAGTGCTGAAACACCATGCTTACCTGGCTGCGCAGATGGTACAGCGACTGGCGGGGCAGCTTAGCCGCCGAGACATCCTGCCCCATCACCTCTAAGTGGCCCTGGTTGATAGCTTCTAGGCGATTGAGACAACGCAAAAAGGTGCTTTTGCCGCAGCCCGAGGGGCCAATAATCGACACCACATCGCCCTTGGCAAAGCTGGTGCTCACACCCTTTAAAACCTCAATGGAGCCGTAACTTTTGTACAAGTTTTCGCAGGCAATAACGGAGGTGGCGATCGCAGGCAGAGTGGTAGGCATTGATGGTGAGTAATGATGGGTGAGGAAGTAGGTGGCGCAGCAGGCTATACCCTACAGAAAATCATTGGCACCTCTGGGCATCTGTATCGTAGAAAACATTTTTGCCCATGCAGAATTGTCTATGGTGCAGCATCATACCCTTGCGTAGGCCGCAGGGAACTGCTATTCAACCCAATATAACTGCTGGTTCATGGTTGCTCGTATCTTTCGTATTCGCTGGTTTAAGCGCGTTTTGGCCCTCGTGCTGGGGCTGTTGCTTGGGGTGGGGGCCGCCCAGATTGCGGGGCTAGCCCAAGCGCCATCGGTGTGGGAAGTCGGCACCGAACCGGCCTTTCCCCCCTTTGAAATGCGGGACGACGCCACGGGCAACCTGACTGGCTTCGATATTGAACTCATGCAGGCGATCGGTGCCGCCGCCGGGCGCGAGGTGGAGTTTATCAGTCTGCCCTTTGATGGCCTGGTGCCTGCCCTACAATCGAACACCATTGATGCGGCGATTAGCGGTATGACTATCACCGCCGAGCGAGCGCAGACGATCGATTTTTCGCGACCCTACTTCGAGGCGGGTCTGGCGATCGCTGTCCGCGAAGCCTCCACCGACATCAACTCCATCGAAGACCTGGCCAGCAAACGCATTGCTGTGCAAATTGGCACCACCGGAGCTGAGCAGGCCGCTCAGGTAGAAGGAGCTAGCATTAGCACCTTTGATAGTGCGCCGTTAGCTCTGCAAGAGCTGCTTAACGGTCGGGTCGATGCGGTGGTTAACGACCTGCCGGTGACTCTCTACGCCATCAACGAAGCCAACCTGCAGGGCATCAAAATTGTCGGTGAGCTGGTTACCGAGGAGTACTACGGCATTGCCCTGCCGAAAAATTCTGAGGCGCTGGCCGACATCAATACTGCCCTCGATACCCTGCTGCAAGACGGCACCTACGCCGAGATCTACCAGCGGTGGTTCTCGGCTGACCCACCAGAACTCCCCGCGATCGCCCCGGCCCTGGCCGAGGCTGGCACCGCCACCGGACTGGACTGGGGACGGCTGTTCCAAAACCTAATGCGGGGTGCGTGGATTACCATTCTGCTGACGGCGTTCTCGTTCTTCTTTGGGCTGATTGGTGGGACGCTGGTGGCCTTTGCCATGATCTCGCCGATTAAGCCCCTGCACTGGCTGTGCCGCATCTACGTCGATTTCTTTCGCGGCACGCCCATGCTGGTGCAGCTATTTATGATTTATTTCGGTCTGCCTGCCCTGTTCCAAAATTTGGGCTTTGAGTTTAGCTTTAACCGCATTTTTGCCGCCATTCTCGCCCTCAGCCTCAATGTGGCAGCCTACCTGGCCGAGATTTTGCGCGGCGGCATTCAGTCGATCGATCGCGGTCAGTGGGAAGCAGGCGAATCGCTGGCGATGAACCCGGTCGAGACCATGCGCTACGTGATCTTCCCCCAGGCCTTTCGGCGCATTTTGCCACCCCTGGGCAATGAGTTCATCACCCTGATTAAAGACACCAGTTTGGCGGCGGTGATTGGGTTTGAAGAACTCTTTCGTCAGGGGCAGTTGACGGTGGCGACCACCTACCGCGCTTTTGAGGTGTATTTAGCGGTGGCGATCGTATACCTGATTATGACGTCGCTGGCCTCAATAGTGTTTAAGCGCCTAGAGGTCTACATGGACCCGATCAATCGACCCCAAAAAGTCAAAAAAGACCCTGTTCCCTCAGCAATTGGGGCCTAGATGGTTTAGCAATTCTAGATCGCCCGTTGGGTTACCGCTGCTTGCGCTTAGCCCGGCGGGCGATCGCTACCGAGACCTCAATCCACTCCTGGAGCCGCTCCAGATCGTCGTATACAGCTGCAGGTAGCTGATAGTAGGACATGATTGTGGGTTTGCCGTTGCGATCGTAGGTGAATGGCCCCATACCCGCTTCTGTAAAGCGACCATGGTTGGTTACATCGACCTTGAAGTAGAGACTTTCGTGGGCAATCAGAGCAAACATGGTGCCCTCGCAGTACAGCCCATAGCCCCCAAATATGGCCCGCGCGGTGACTGGGGCGACTTGGTTTAGGTGGTTGACCACGGCATCTCTAAACGCTTTGGCCTGGGGGCTTGGCACGCTGACTGTTCTCGGCAGAGGGGACAACCTATTGCTGCTGTTGCTGCTGCTCGAAGCCCACCAAAATTTGGTAGACAAACAGCTTGCGCAGGGCATAGTTTTGTTGTTGCCCGTGGTTGGCCGCAGCGTGAATTTCTGCTCCTAGCATCACGCTACCAGCGACCAAAGCAAGGGTTAAACCAACATTTCTAAGAATCAGGCAGGCGGGAAGACAGCGCTTCTTCATAGAGGAACCTGTATCAGCAGACGCCTGGGGCTATGCCTGGTGCGTCTTGATTAATTTTATGGGTTATGGGATGCTCCCAGATTTTCTCTATTAGACGGAAAAGGTTTTACAAAAGTTACCGCAAATTCAGCCGATATTCGACAAAGACTCGACCGGCGTTGCTGGCGTTGGTCGAACCACTGACGCTCCAGTTGTCGACTATCCAGTTAATCAACTAAAACTTTTGGCCACATTCCAAAGTCCCTTATTGCCTAGAAAGGCCAAAAATAACCAGCCTATTGCATTGGGCCACCAGGGCCAGCCCAACAAATCGCCTACCCCGAAGCAGAGGGTGATCAATAGACCGTGGAGGCCAAGGTAAATTAGCTTGTTTTTCATAGTTTGGTTCCGGTTCACACTTGCGCCTAATCATTCTTCAGGCTCTAGCGAACGGTTCAGGATACCGGGCTTAAAATCTGCAATCGGCCTTTCGACCGCCGACAACGATCGCAGACCCAGGCTGGTCTGCGTCAGTTCTGTCCTGTAGTCTGGATGAGTCTGAACACCCAACCTGAGCCCATGTTAGCCCTAGCGATTCACACCTGTGGCCCCGACCTGGGGCTGGCTCTAAGCAATTTTGACGGTGAAACCCGCCATCAGACCTGGGCGCTGGGGCGCGATTTGTCGACTAAATTGCACAGCCTGCTAGTCGGGTTTGTTGCACCCTACACCTGGCAAGATTTCTCATTTTTGGCGGTGGCCCAGGGGCCGGGAGGGTTCACGGGCACCCGCATTGGGGTGGTGACGGCGCGTACCCTGGCTCAGCAGCTAGAAATTCCACTGTTTGGGGTGTCGAGTTTGGCGGCGGTAGCCCAGCAGGCGCTAGATCAATCCCCGGCTGAAGGATCAGCCATTGCCGTGGAGATGCAGGCCCAGCGGGGGCAGCTCTTTACCGCTATTTACAAAGCCACTGCCAACGGACTGGAACTAACCCACCCTGACCAGGTGCTGACCTCAGAGGCCTGGGAGTCTGCGCTGGCCAGCTATCCTGAGGCCCCGCATCGCGCGATCGCGGGGGACGACTTGGCCGAGACCGTGGTGCAGGTATTGGATCTGGCGCATCGGGGCTGGATGGCGGGCGATCGCCCCGACTGGTCTACCGTACTGCCCTACTACGGTCAGCACCCAGTGGATCGGTAGGCGACCTTCAAGGTATAGCGCCAGGCAGATTTTTGCCAGATGGGTCGGCTACACTGAGCCGCAATGCCTGAGGCGATTTCTTTTCGCCATTAAGGGCTAGAGCGAACCGCCCCCTTCAGGTCTTTGCCATGGCCAAACCGATTATTTTTACCGTTGATGACGACCCCGATGTGCTGCAGGCGATCGCCCGCGACCTGCGGCGGCACTACGGCGAACACTACCGCGTCATGCGGGCTAGCTCTGGGGCGGCGGCCCTCGAAGCCCTGCGGCAAATCACCCTGCGCCAAGACCCCGTAGCCCTGCTGCTGGTCGATCAGCGCATGCCCGAGATGAGCGGGGTGGAGTTGCTAGAGCAGGCGGTGCGCCTAGCGCCTGACGCCAAGCGGGCCTTGCTCACTGCCTACAGCGACACCGATGCCGCCATTCGCGCCATCAACGAGGTCAGCCTCGACTACTACCTGCTCAAGCCCTGGGATCCGCCGGAGGAAAAGCTGTACCCGGTGGTGGATGATTTGCTGGCCGATTGGCAGGCCCATTTTCATCCCCCCTTTGCAGGCATTCGGGTGGTGGGCGATCGCTGGAACCCCCACAGCCACGAAATCAAAGACTTTTTGGCCCGCAACCAGATCCCCTACCGCTGGCTGGATGTGGAGCGCAGCGAAGAGGCCCGCACCCTGGCAGGATGTGTGGTCGAGGCCAAGCTGCCCCTGGTGCTGTTCCCCGAGGGCGAGCCCCTGCGCCAGCCCAGCACCACAGAACTGGCGGGCAGAATTGGCCTGCAAACCACGGCCACTAAGCCCTTCTATGACTTGGTCATTGTGGGGGGCGGCCCCGCCGGGCTGGCGGCGGCGGTCTATGGCGCATCCGAAGGGCTGCACACGGTGCTGATCGAGCGCGAGGCCCCCGGTGGCCAGGCGGGCACCAGCTCCCGGATTGAAAACTACCTGGGCTTTCCGGTGGGCCTCTCCGGCAGCGACCTGGCCCGCCGCGCCGTCAGTCAGGCCCGCCGGTTTGGGGTCGAAATTCTCACCCCCCAGTCGGTGCAGGCGCTGCGAACCGACAATGACTACCGGCTGCTGACCCTCAGCGACGGCAGCGAAATTAGCACCCAGGCGGTGATTTTGGCCCTGGGGGTCTCGTGGCGGCGGCTCGACACCCCCGGCCTGGAGCAGTTTACTGGGGCTGGGGTCTACTACGGCGCGGCCCAAACCGAAGCTCTGGCCTGCGAAGGGGAAGACGTCTACCTGATTGGCGGAGCCAACTCCGCCGGGCAGGCGGCGATGAACTTTGCCAAGTACGCCAGGTCGGTGACGATGCTGGTACGGGGCGATTCGCTGACCAAGAGCATGTCGCAGTATTTAATTGAGCAAATCGCCACGATGCCAAACATCAAGGTGCAGACCCACACCAGCGTAATCGAGGCCAAGGGAGGCACACAGCTAGAGGCGCTGGTGCTGCAAAACGCTGTTACGGGAGCCACCGAAACCGTGCCCGCCCAGTCCCTGTTCATCTTCATCGGCGCAATTCCCCACACCGACTGGCTAGAGGATTTGGTGCAGCGTGATGCCCGAGGCTACATTCTCACGGGACCAGACTTGCAAACCGCTAATATTTCACCCCACCAGGTATGGCCGCGCGATCGCCCGCCCTTTTTGCTTGAAACCAGCCTGCCGGGGCTGTTTGCAGTGGGCGACGTGCGCCACGGCTCGATCAAGCGAGTGGCCTCGGGTGTGGGCGAAGGGTCGATCTGCGTGCAGTTTGTGCATCAGTACCTGGGGGCGGTGCGATGAGTGCCTCAGCCCTGTGTCTGGAACATTTGCGGACCATTGAGCCGTTTAACCACCTGCCCACCGAACGGCTGGCGTGGGTGTGCGATCGCGCCACCTCCCTCCAGCTCCACAAAGGCGACTACCTGGTCAAAGAAGGCGACCTGACTACCACGATCTACGTGATTGCCTTGGGTCGCCTGGGCATTACCCGCCAGAGCGAAGGCATCGCCATACCCATCGGCCAGCACGACGGCCCCGGCTACATTGGCGAAATTCCGGTGCTGACGGATGAGCCTGCCCCGGTGACGATACAGGCGATGTCGGATTGTCAGATTCACAGCATTGCTGGGGCCGACTTTCTCACCCTGCTGCACGAGTGCCGCGACTTTGAACGCCAGGTGTTTCGTCTCATGCAAAAGCGGGTGCGGGGGCTGGAGTCGTTTTTGCGCGGGCGCGAAAAAATGGCGGCCCTGGGCACGCTCTCGGCAGGGCTGGCCCACGAATTGAACAATCCCGCTGCCGCCCTGGTGCGATCGCTGAGCGAAGTGGTGCCCGCCATTCGCGAGCTGGAGAAAATGAACATGCTCTACGGCCAGCAGCAGCCCGACGAAGCCGATGTCCAACAGTGGCAACAGGTGCGCGATGCGGGCTACGACACCATTCTCAAGGGTGGGGCCGATGCGGTGACTCTGAGCGATCGCGAAGAAGAACTGCTCGACTGGCTCGAAGACTACGGCGTGGCCCAAGCCTGGAAGCTGGCCGAACCCCTGGCCCTGGCGGGTATCGATATCCCCACCCTGGAAAGGTTGATTGCCCCGTGGCGCGACAACCCCACCCAGCTGCGCGACATGGGCATTCGCTGGCTGGCCCTCTCCTTTGAAATGATGTCGATGATTCAGAGCGGCCAGTCGGGGGCCGAGCGCATCGCCACCCTGGTCAAATCGATGAAGTCGTACAGCTACATGGATCAGGGCGCACAGCAGATGGTTGACCTGCACCAGGGGCTAGAAGACACCCTGCGGCTGTTTGCCTTCAAGCTCAAGCAGGGTATAACGGTCGAGCGCGACTACGATGCGACGCTGCCCAAGCTGATGGCCCACGGCAGCGAACTCAACCAGGTGTGGACAAATTTGATCGACAATGCGATCGATGCGATCGGCGACAAGGGCACTCTCACCCTGCGCACCTGCCACTTCCAAGGCGATGCCCGTGTGGAAATCATCGACACCGGGCCGGGCATTCCACCGGAGATTAAATCGCGTATTTATGAGCCGTTTTTTACCACCAAAGGGGTGGGCAAAGGCTCGGGCCTAGGCCTCGAAACGGTGCTTCGCATTGTAGAAAACCGCCACCACGGCACGATTGGCCTGGAGTCTGCGCCAGGCCACACCTGCTTTGCGGTTTGCCTACCCCTGGGCAAAGCAGAAGCATCCTAGCTCTCACGAGGATCTGAGCGCTGGTTGCTTACAGCAGGCTTAGCTACGTACCACACTTACCCAATCGGCTGTGGCAAGATGACCGTGAAGACCTATGGCAAAGATTCAACGTGTCGAATTCTAAAACCCTACTGATTACCGGCGCATCTTCAGGCATCGGTGCCGCCACTGCCCGACAGGCGGCAGCGCAAAATTTCAACCTTGTCTTAGCCGCCCGCTCGACTGAGAAGCTGGATAAATTAGCGAAAGAACTGGGTACCGATAACGTGCGGACGTTTGCCTGTGATGTCACTGATTATGCGGCTCAAGAAAAGTTGGTAGCCAATGCAGTAGAGGCGTTTGGCAGTTTGGATGCGGTGTTTGCTAATGCTGGTTGCGGCGGTGAGCCGGGCGGGTTTTCGGGGGCTCCGGTTGAGTCTTGGCAGCGCATCGTCAACACCAATATTTTGGGCGTCGCTTACACGCTGCGGGCCAGCCTAGAAGAATTAAAGAAAGCCAAGGGGCATGTCATCATTACCGGCTCGATCGCAGGGCGTAAAACGCTGAAAGGATCGATGTATTCTGTCTCGAAATGGGCTGTTTCAGCGATCGGCTATAACCTGCGAGAGGAGATGCGAGGCACGGGGGTACGTGTCACGCTGATAGAACCGGGGATGGTGGACACACCATTCTTTGATGACCCGAAGCCCGATGCACTGCGCCCCGATGATGTGGCTCGGACGGTGCTCTTTGCGCTTTCGCAACCGCCCAATGTTGATATTGGTGAACTTGTAGTTTTGCCAACACCACCGGCTGAAGGGTAATTGGTGCAGCTGAGCTTGACGTTCACGACCTCTATACTGGCTCAGAAGTGGGCTGTTTTACGGAGTTCAAGGGCGTTGCAAAAGCTGTTGGGGCTATCTAACAGGGCGTTGTAGTAGGCATAGGCATCGTTCCGGTCATTCTGAAGACGACCATACAAAGTAAGTTCTGGCTCTGCTACCAGGCAGCTTTTAGGTACGTCTAGGCCCGCTTTGGTTAGGCATATTGATGCGATCGTCACTAGCAGTGCCCCAACTGTATCTGCCTTGCCATCGTGCAAATCCTCTAGCCCAGGGAGAATCAAGTCGGCTCCTGGCAATTCGTGCAAATTCATGACTATCTAGCCTCCCACATAGATTCAGTCTGCTCAATAAATGTTCTAACCTTGCTTGTGAGAACATCAGGATCAAGAGAAGGGAATCGAATCAACTCAAGTTCAATAGCCTCAAAGCAGTTACGTAAATTTTCTAATGAAAACAATCCCTGACTGTACATAGCTTGCACATCTTTAAGATCGCGATCGTATCCTCTTGACAGTTTGGCAAGTGCCTGGGCTGTAAAGTCACAATGATAGAAAGAAATTTGACCTCGCTTACAAATGAATACGCTTCTGTCACGCCAGCCTGGAAGAGGAGGCAAGAAATCTTGTGGAGAAGCCAACTCAATATTGATGTTCAATTCTTGTTTGATTTTAGCAATCGCTTGAAAGATGCCTGAAGGTTCAGGATCTAGACGAATATCGACATCAACCATTAGCACCACCTGTAAAGTAGATGCAGCCTGAGCCCTGAGCTTCTTCGCCTAGAACCTGCATCAATTGCTCTAGCTTTTGAGGATCAATGTTTTGGCGCATATTAATAACCTGGCATTACGCTAACTCAATTAGTTCCTTAGCCAGTTCAATTGAATCATCATCAAGCTTTGAGTTTTCTTTATTGACTAGACAAGCTAGTGCTTTGAGGTTCAGCTCATCTCGGAAGATGCGCCGCATTGTACTTACTCTTGTTTGAATCGAGCTATAAGTATATACGCCAACTGGGATAACCTTAGTTAGATCGTCGCCGTCGGCAAAGGCTTTATAGTAGTCAAGAAAGAACTTTTTGCCCATTTTGCTCAAAAGATTTTCGATCAGTACCCGCTCATCTTCTGACACATAGATCTCTTGCTTCTGCCGTTCAATGCCATCTTTGGTCAAGAAGTTAATGCTGTAGTCAGACTCATAATTTTCTAACTGGCCAGCACAAAACAGATTTTTAAACTCCTCAATTTCTGGGATATCAGAAATTAGCTGCTCGTAAATTTTGTAAAGGTGAATACACTTTTTCTGGATGGTCGTTTTCACCACTTTGACTACTGGATGAGAATCAGGATCTTTATCCATTAAGTAGTTGAAATGAGCTGGAATTAGAACAATGTTCCAGAGTGAAGAGAAAAACAAAGGATGAGAGGCTAAGCCCCACACATGTGAAATAATATAATTCTTGATAGTGCTATTTTTGCCTGTGCTAATTGTTTGTCCAAGAAATCTCCTGATTGAGCGCATATTCTCATGATTGCCGTCGTTGTCAATCTTGATAATGAATTCTGGGTAAGAAGGTAGTCGGGCATCATTTTTCCTTGTGAAAGAAATCGCCTCTGCTTTGTTCTTGATGTCAAGAGCTTCATGATGAGACGGAGAATATCGAATGGGAAGCTTACCCCCGGATTTGTATAGTTCAATTATTTCCTGATTCCTCAGCTTCACAATTTCTGAGGGTATAAACAAAGTGCTTTCAAGAAAGGATTTTACAAGATTATCCTGGCTTCCATATAGGGAAGTAAGTTGGTCTATTCCATCAATCACATTTGCTTCCTTACATTTCCAAGTTGATTTAGAGGAAGAGGGTGAGAAAGGTTAAGTATAACTACCTCTTTCTTCCAGAACTACAAAAAGGAAAACAGAACCGATGTTTGAATATCTCGAACCCAGCGATCATGATGCGGCCGACGCTGCCCAAGGGACCGGGTCCCTACCGCTGCCACCGAAGTATGGGGCAAACGACAAAGGGACCCGGTCCCTGAGTCCTGAGAAAGTGCGCCATATGACCTACGGCAGCCTCGCCGCCCTAGATCGCACCATCAAAATCCTCCATGCCCTCGGCTACGCCGACCCCAACGATTGGAGCGACCCCATCCCCGTGCCACCCAGCACCGAGACGCGGTGCGGAGTCGAGACGTGGATGGTAATTATGACCAAAACCATTCTGCTGGAGTAGCCTACTGCCTCAGATCCCAGGGTTCTAGCAGGGGCGTTTGCTTAAGGCAAAGCACTGGAGCTAGAACCCTGGGATCTATCTCGTTGAGACTTTTGCTCTAACAGGGCTTCTACCGCCCCCAATAGCTC
>NZ_JADEXE010000116.1 GCF_015207265.1 Nodosilinea sp. LEGE 07298
AGCTGCTGCAGATGGGCGGCTAGGGCGGGGTTGCGGGCCTCGCGATCGCCCACAATCAGCAGCTGGGGTACGTTCACCGTGAGCTGCTGATGCACCTCTGCCCAACTGCGGCAGCCGTTTACCTGCCAACCACAGGCTCGAACATAGGCCATTAGAGCCCGGTGATGGTCGAGATCGGTGTCGATTACCACCAGGCGTTGTTCCCCAGACCCTAACAGTGGCGCGCTAATTGTTTGGGCTGCCGCTGTCGCACTGTCCCCTACCCCCTGTAGCGGCAACCGCAGAAAGAACTGGCTACCCTGCCCCACCACTGACTCAACTCGCAGGTGGCCGCCGTGGAGCTGGGCCAGCTGACGAGTCAGGGCCAGCCCTAATCCGGCCCCATCGTACTGGCGATTAAGCTCGTGGTCGAGTTGGGTAAAGGGCTGAAAAATTTGCTCTAGCTGCTCCGCTGGAATGCCAATGCCGGTGTCTTCAACCTTAAATTCTATTTGGGCATCATGGCGTTGTACCGCCAGCGTGACCCGCCCTTTGGGCGTAAACTTGACTGCGTTCGATAGCAGATTGAGCAACATCTGGCGCAGGCGACGCTCGTCGGCCAAACAGGTGTCGGCATCGGTCGATCCTCGGTAGGTTAGCGTTAGCCCCTTCTCGGTGGCTCGGGGCTGAATCATAGCCAGGCACGATTGACACAGCTCTGGCAGCGACACCTCCGACATCCGCAGGTGCTCTTGGCCCGACTCCACCTTAGACAGGTCGAGAATGTCGCTGATGATGGCCAGCAGGTGCTCGCCGCTGCCGTGAATATAGTCTAGGTATTCCACCTGCTTGGCGTTGAGCGGACCAACTACCTGGCGCGACAGCAGCGCCGATAGCCCCAGCACAGCATTGAGCGGAGTGCGCAGCTCGTGGCTAATCATGGCCAGAAATCGGCTTTTGGCCTGGCTGGCGGCTTCTGCTGCCTGGCGCTGGGCCTCTAGAGCCTGGGTGCGTTGGGTCTGCCGAACCTCGTCGAGGGGGGGCGGTAGGCGGCTGGCCTCGCGCTGGGCCAACACCTGCTGAAGCTGCTCAAAGGCGGCCTCATCTCGACAGAGGGGCCGCAGGTTGTCCAGAGAGTTAGCAGTCATGGTAAAACAGGCGGTCGGGCTGATGGGTTAATCCTGGGATCCGGCCTCTGACCGGGTTCACTCCCATTAAACCCTACCGGGCTGGGGCCGCTCCATTCCGAAACTATTGTTTAGGGCTGAGATTTAGGGTTGGTCAGCGGGTTGGGAATCCGTCGTAAAGTGCTGAAACCCCTGATTAAAGCTGAGTTGGAGGGGAGCTGTGGCGTCTGTGGCGTCTATAGGCTGTAGTTCAACAACCCTGGTTGATGTGGTTTCACCAACAATGGCGCAATCTTGTCCCAGTCTGGCTCGCAGCGCTTCGGCCTCGGGCCAGGGCAGGCACAGCACCAGCTCAAAGTCTTCGCCGCCGTAGAGGCACCAGTCGATCGCCTGCGATCGCCCCACCCAGCCTACTACCGCCGGGTCAATAGGCAGGTCGCTTGCCCGTAGCATGGCCCCTACCTCGCTGGCTCGACACAGGTGCAGCACTGCATTGGCCAGGCCGTCGCTAGAGTCCATCGCGGCGATCGCGGTTGTATTGGCCTCGTCCCCTAGTACCTGCCCTAGGGCCGCGATCGCGTCAAAGCGGGGTTGGGGCCGCTGGTGGGCCGCTATCCAGCGATCGCGATCGGCGGTGGCTACCTCTGCGCCCTGCTCGGGGTGCAGCAGCAGCTCAAGCCCCGCCCGCGACAGGCCGTGGTGACCCGTAGCCACGATCGCCTGCCCTGGCTGAGCCCGATGGCGGTAGAGCGCGCGTTCGGACAATACGCTGCCGAGGGCGGTAATGGCCACGCTCTTCGTGTCGGCGCGGCAGAGGTCGCCCCCCAGCACCACGCCGCCCCAGCGGATGAGGCAGGCGGCCATGCCCTGGTATAGCTCTTCTACCCAATCTAGGGGAGTATGCCCTGGCAGGCTGAGGCCAACCGTAATCCCTATCGGGGTTGCCCCCATGGCGGCCAGGTCAGAGAGGTTGGCGGCGACAGCTCGCCAGCCCACGTCGGCTGGAGCGGTGGTGCGATCGCTAAAGTGCACCCCATCCACCAGCACGTCGGTTGTAACCACTAGCCGCTGGTCCGGAGGCAAGTCAATCACAGCCCCGTCGTCACCAATCACATCCCCAGGACAAAACCGGAACAGCCGCTGCAGCAGCCCCAGTTCCCCTAGTTCGGCAATGGTTGATGGATCGCTCACAACAGCAGCGCCAAAAAAGAAACTAGAAGGAAGACACTAGTAGACAGCGGCATAAGTGTACGACTATTCCAATCGCGAGGGAGCAGGGGAGCTAGGGAGCCAAGCGAGCCGGAATGGTGGGCATATTTCAGCCGTCGAGTACTAGTGCAGCGTCAACGCTAAGAATTAGGGTGCCGTAGGGTACATTCGCACAGCAATGCACCGAGAGGAAGGCTAGGATGGCTGCACCAAATTTTCGGCTCCGGCAACCACCTGAATCGACTCGATGCGATCGCCCTGGGTGAGCTGCTCTAAGACCTCTTTATTCTCAACCACATAGCCAAACACGGCGTAGCGCCCATCCAGCAGGTTTAGCCCCGCTGGCGTCATCTCGGGCTCAAACAAGAAGAAGAAAAACTGAGACGAGGCCCCGTTGGGGTCGGTATTAGGGCGGGCCATACCCAGCGTGCCAAAGGCCGAGAAGGGCAGCACCGGCGCGTCTAAAAATCGGCCGATTTCTTCTAGCGTGGTGCCATAGACGGGTGCCTCGTCGCCTTCGACTAAAACCTCTAGGGGTATGGCTCGGTAGGTCTTGGTCTTGGGGTCAATAAAGCCATCTTCGGGGCCAGCGGGGTCGCCAGTTTGCAGCACGTAGTTGTCTTCGGCTCGATTAAACTCCATACCGTCGTAGAAGCCCCGCTGTACCAGGTCAATAAAGTTGCCGCTGGTCACTGGCGCACTGTAGCCATCGATGACGGCCTGCATAGTGCCCTTGTTGGTTTTGATTTCCACCGTGGCGCGGCCCTTGAGCTGAGGTAGGGTGTCGTACTCCGGCGGCACAGCGTAGGGAAAGTCTTGCACCATCAGCTCCTCGATCCGGCTGACGTCGTCGAGCATAGCGGCTCGCTTGAGCCATACAGTCTCGCGATCGCGCAGGTCGACCCCCTCCCGCAGGGGCACTAGCTGGGCTTCCATATCGTCGAGGTAGGAGATCGCTGCCGCCCGTTTGCCGCTGGGCACCGATGCCAGCATGGCTTCTCGGTTGCGCATCAAAATACGCTCTACTTTGTTTAGATCTTTGCCGATTGGTCCCCAGCGTTTGCTCCGCAACCAGTCTGATAGACCTTCTAAAGTGGCCTGTACCTTGCGAATATCGGGATTGTCAATGGGTAACGAGTAGCGCAGCAGCGCCTGGCCATCGGTAATGGCATTACCCGGCGGCAGATAGGCTACGAGAGGGCCAGTTGGCAGAGCGGCGGCGGCGGCGGTTGGGCCTAGCCACAGGCTAACCACCACCATCAACCCCCATCCCAGCTGAGCCAATGTGCTCCAACCTAACCCTAGCCGTGTTTTGATTGCCCGCATGTTCTTGGCCATAACTCTATAATTTCCGCCCCCGGCGGCCTCTATCCTGCAGCGCACTACGCCCTTACAATCTTGTCATACTCTGGAGCGACCCTGAGCCCTGCCCCGCTGACTAGAGCCATTCTCTTTAAGCTCAGTGCTTCGATAATGCTTTCAAGCCGTAGCTTTTGGTTCACCTAGCCTAGACCCCGATTGAGGGCAAAATCCTGTGGGAAATGCCCGTAGGGGAGTAAAATGAGATGCCAAATGAAGACTGTCCACCGTAGCCAGCGCCATGATTTCTAGCAATGACTTTCGCACCGGTACCTCCATTGAGCTAGACGGCTCCGTCTGGCGCGTGGTCGAGTTCCTCCATGTTAAGCCGGGTAAAGGCTCCGCCTTTGTGCGCACCAAGCTCAAGAATGTCAAATCTGGCAACACCGTCGAAAAGACCTTTCGAGCTGGCGAAACCGTACCCCAGGCGGTGATTGAAAAGCGAGACATGCAGCATACTTACCGCGATGGTGAGGATCTGGTCTTTATGGACATGGAAACCTATGAGGAAGTTCGTCTAACCACCGATGAAATCGGCCCTCAAGTTAAATATTTAAAAGAGGAAATGGGCGTCAGTGTCGTGAGCTGGAATGGCCAGATCTTAGAGGTTGAGCTGCCCAACTCCATCGTGTTGGAAGTCACCCAAACCGACCCTGGTGTTAAGGGTGACACTGCAACCGGTGGCACCAAACCCGCTATTCTCGAAACCGGTGCCCAGGTTATGGTGCCGTTGTTTATCTCAATCGGCGAAAAAATTAAGGTTGATACCCGCACCGATACCTACCTGGGCCGCGAGTAGAGTTCCTTTCGTCAATGTTATGTACTGGCGTCAAGAGATCGGAGCTGCCTCTGGCTCGATCGGGTCGCCAAATCCTCTATGAACATCGATCAGACCGTATGAGACTTACGCCGTGCAACTAAGCGTCACCGACCTGAGAGAATTAGTCGCTGCCCTGAGCCAGAGCGATATTGTTGAGCTCACCCTAAAGAGTTCAGACTTTGAACTCACCCTGCGCAAACCCGGCGCTATAGTGGCGGTGGCGGCGGCACCCGTGGCCTCAGTGGCCGGACAAGACCTGGTCGTGAGTGCCCCTCAGCCTGTGGTCGAGTCGACCCCGGCCTCGACCGCCTCAGCCGTAGCGCCACCGGGCAAGGGCAGTGACTTAATTGCCATTAACTCCCCTATGGTCGGCACGTTTTATCGGTCTCCAGCCCCCGAAGAGCCTCCCTTTGTAGGTGTGGGCGATCGCATCAGCAGCGGGCAGACGGTGTGTATTATCGAAGCCATGAAGCTGATGAACGAGCTAGAGGCCGAGGTTAGTGGTGAAATCGTGGAAATATTAGTTGAAAATACCCAGCCTGTTGAGTTTGGCCAAACCCTGATGCTGGTGCGACCCGTCTGACCTTTGCCCTGGTGTGTCTATGACTGTTGACCAGCGCATAATTGTGCCATTGGATGTCCCATCTGCTGCTGCGGCCCTGGCCCTGGTGGAGGCGTTGCCCCAGGTGAGCTTCTGGAAGGTGGGGCTAGAACTGTTTGTCAGCGCTGGGCCAGAGCTAATTGAGGCCCTCAAGGCGCGGCAAAAGCGTGTATTCCTCGACCTCAAGTTTCACGATATTCCCAACACGATGGCGGGGGCTTGTGCCGCTGCGGGTCGCTACGGAGCCGACCTGCTAACCGTCCACACGGCGGCGGGCAAAGAGGCCCTGGTGGCAGCCCAAACCGCAGCGATCGCCGGAGCCGAAGCGGCCGGTGTTGATCCTCCTGTTGTGCTAGGCGTAACGCTGCTGACCAGCATTGCCCCCAACGTTCTGGCTGAAGAGCTCAAAGTTCCTCTCGAATCGACCAGTTACGTCCTGCAAATGGCCCGACTGGCCCAAGATAGCGGCCTCCAAGGAGCGGTCTGCTCACCCCAGGAAGCCAGCCAGCTGCGGCGCTTTTTGCCCAGCGATTTCGCCCTGGTGTGCCCTGGGGTCCGCCCCACCTGGGCCAGCAGCCAAGACCAGCGTCGCACCCTTACCCCCCTGCAGGCACTCCAGGCCGGAGCCACCTATTTGGTGATTGGTCGCCCAATTACGGCCGCCCCTGATCCCGCCGCTGCCTTTGGTCGCATCTGTGAAGAATGTTCTGCCGCGATCGTCCCCTAGTGCACCAGATTGTGTGCCGATTACTGTTGCCCCTTGGGCTGGGGGTAGCCGTTCTGACCGCCCCCAGCAACAGTTTTGCCCAGGAACCCGAAACCCCGGCGAGCCCAAACTCTTCCTACCTACGGCCTGCTAACCGCTGCCCCAGCGATCTGCAGGGGCTGACCACGCGACTATTAACTGACCTGCCGAGCTACGCCAACCGAGTGGCTAGCCGCAATCTGCGCTTGCCGGTAGAGGAGCCCAGCGTTGCTCCTCCTAACATCGTTGTGATTGCTAGCCTACCCGACTTTACCCCCATTGACCTGTCCGACTTCCCCCCCGCTGATGGTGGTCTAGACAGCACTGCTATGGCTGGCGGTGGGGCCAATGCTGGCAGCATGCTTCAGCAGGTGTTTTTTACTACCCTAGAGCGCCAGTACTGGCGCAACCAAATGGTTTCGCTGCAAAACTACCACTGGTTGTTTCTAGTCCAGAACCAAGACGGCTGGTATCTGGGCCTGTTGTACTCCAGCCTGGGCCGCTATCCCTCGGGTGATGCTCCTCTATCGCCAGTCGCTGGCCAGCGCGCGCCTACACCACCCGAGGAAAGCAGCGACGGCATTATTGGTCAGGCGATTAGGCTCTGGCTTCGTGACTGCCGGGCTGGGGCCGTGTTCCCGGCCAGTGCAGCGGAAGACTCCACATTTCCAGACTCTGCCGTTCCGCCTGAGTCAATCCCGCCTGAGTTAATCCTGCCTGAGTCAATCTTGCTAGATAACACG
The DNA here is from genome assembly GCF_015207265.1 of Nodosilinea sp. LEGE 07298. Classification (GTDB taxonomy): domain Bacteria; phylum Cyanobacteriota; class Cyanobacteriia; order Phormidesmidales; family Phormidesmidaceae; genus Nodosilinea. The sequence continues at coordinate 6,584 of NZ_JADEXE010000116.1, forward strand.
ATCGATCCGTAGAGGGTGTCGCGCTGACTTGCGGGGCGGTTCAGGCTGGCGATCGCGCCCCGCAAGTCGTCTACCGTCATGCAGGTGCCCCCCTGGGCTCCAGCCATGGTGGTGATGTGCTCTTCCATCAGCGTGCCGCCGATATCGTTGCAGCCCCAGGTCAGCGCTTCGGTGGCCCCGGCCAGCCCTAGCTTGACCCAGCTGGGCTGGTGGTTCACAATCCAGTTGCCAAGGTAAATGCGGGCTACTGCCATCAATAACAGCGCATCGGCCAGCACCGGCTGGTCGCGCCCTACTCGGCGGCGCAGCGGTCTGGGTGCCTCTTGCCCCACAAAGGGCAGCACAATAAACTCGGTGATCGCCGCCGTTCGACCCAATTCAACCGACTGACGCTGCAGCTGGCGCAGTTTTTCCAGGTGGGCTATTTGCTGGGTCGGGGTTTCGATGTGGCCCGACAGCATTGTGCTGGTGGTTGGCAGACCAATATCGTGGGCCTGCCCGATAATTTCTAGCCAGGTAGCAGAGTTAATTTTTTCAGGGCACAGCACCCGTCGCACGTCGTCATCTAGCACCTCTGCAGCCGTACCCGGCAGCGAGCCGACTCCGGCTGCCTGCAACGCCAGCAGTACATCGCGGTAGCTCAAACCATCTTGGCGAGCAATAAACTCCACCTCCTGGGGCGAAAAGGCGTGCAGATGCAGCGCCGGATAATTACCCTTAATGGTTTCAGCTAGCTTCAGGTAGTAGCGCAGGGAACTGCCGTTGATTTTGGCCTCGGGGTTGAGTCCGCCCTGCATACAGATCTCGGTGGCACCTGCTGCAACGGCCTCAGTGGCTTTTTCCAAAATCGGGGAGAAATCGAGCCAGTAGGCCCCTTCGCTCTGGGCGTCGCGGCGAAAGGCGCAAAAGTTGCAGTGCTGCTCGCAAACATTGGTGAAGTTGATGTTGCGGTTGACGATGTAGGTCACCGTTTCCCCAACCTGACGCTGACGCAGGGTATCGGCCGTCTGTTGAATGGCTGCCAGCGCCTCAGAGTCGCGCTGCTGCAATAGAGTTATTCCGTCAGCGGCTGGAATGTCGCGCCCAGCCAGAGCTTCAGCAAGAATCGGTTCAATATTCATAGGGTAAAGTGGGCCGCTGCCCATAACGCCACCTTTCTATTGTGACGGTTGAGCGCTCTAGGGTTAAGCCCAGGCTACAAAGCGCGATCGCCCCAGGGAAGCCTAAGCCCCCTGAGGCGATCGCGCAAACTATCCTAAAATTTCTAGCCCCCAGCTACGGCAGGCACAATGCTGACTTCGTCACCGTCGCTGAGGGAGGTCTCTTTACCATCGAGAAAACGAATATCTTCGCTGTTGACGTAGAAGTTGACGAAGCGGCGCAGTTCACCGGCATCGTCACAGAGGCGAGCTTTAATGCCGGGGCAGTTGCTCTCCAGGTCGTTGAGCAGTTCTACGATGTTGCCGCCGCTGCATTCAAGCGCGGCCTGGTTGTTGGTGAACTTTTGTAGGGGGGTGGGAATGAGTACTTTTACAGCCATGGTGATGTCTATATCTAAGCTAAGGTCGGAAGGATCTAAGGTCTAAGCACAGTCAAAAAAATGATCCCACAGCGATCGCCGGGAGATCGAGCGGGCCAAGCCAAACAGACTCAGCCCGGTTAGCATCGGCAGTTTATACGGGCACCTGCTGCCACTCCAGGCGATCTAGGGTGCGAGACCGCTCCAGAGCCCGCTCAAAGCTTTCGAGCTTGGGCTCGATGGTGAAGGGCTCGCCAATATAGCCCTGCACGGCCTCCTGAGTCTTTAAGCCGTTACCGGTGATATAGACCACCGTAGACTCATCGTGGTCGATTTTACCGGCTTCTACCAGCTTCTTGAGTACCGCAATGGTGGTGCCGCCAGCGGTTTCGGTAAAGATGCCTTCGGTTTCGGCCAGCAGCTTCATCCCCTCAATCACCTCAGCATCGGTCACCGACTCAATGTTGCCGTTGGTCTTGCGGGCAATGTCGAGGGCGTAGATGCCGTCGGCGGGGTTGCCAATGGCGATCGACTTGGCGATCGTATTGGGCTTCACCGGGGTGACAAAATCGCGGCCTTCTCTAAAGGCTTGGGCAATGGGGGAGCAGCCTTCGGCCTGGGCTCCGCTAAAGCGCACGGGCTTGTCGTCGACCAAACCCACCTTCACGAATTCCTGGAAGCCCTTGTGGATTTTGGTGAATAGAGAGCCGGAGGCCAAAGGAGCGACAATATGGTCGGGCAGTCGCCAACCCAGTTGCTCAGCGACTTCGTAGCCCAGAGTTTTAGACCCTTCAGAATAGTAGGGGCGCAGGTTGATATTGACGAAGCCCCAGCCGTGGGTGTTAGCCACTTCAGAACAGAGGCGATTGACCTGGTCGTAGTTGCCCTGTACCGCCATCACGGTGGGATTGTAAATCAGGGTGCCCAGTACCTTGCCGGCCTCTAAATCGGAGGGGATAAATACGCAGCAGTCTAGCCCAGCATGTGCCGCGATCGCCGCTGTAGAGTTGGCTAGGTTGCCGGTGCTGGCGCAGGAAACCGTGGTAAACCCTAGCTCTTGCGCTCGGGTGAGGGCTACCGATACCACCCGATCCTTGAAGCTGAGGGTGGGCATATTGACGGCATCGTTCTTTATATAGAGTTCTTTAAGACCCAGCTGCCGCGCCAGACGCTTAGAGCGCACCAGAGGCGTCATACCCGTGCCCACATCGATGGGAGTGTCGGTGCTAACCGGCAAAAAGTCTTTGTAGCGCCAAATGGACAGTGGCCCAGCCTGAATGGTGCTGCGAGTCACCCGCTGACGAATCGCATCGTAGTCGTAGGCCACCTCAAGTGGACCAAAGCAAACGTCTTCACAGACGTGCTTAGCACCCAAATCGTAGGTTTCGCCGCACTCTCGGCACTTCAGGGCTGAAAAGGTAGGCGTGGTGGCGATGGAGCGTTCGATAGACTGCGTCATGGCGGTTTCTCTAGGGTCTTTACTTTAGGGTCTCGTGGAGTAGCGGTTAGCGCGCCGAATTAAGTTATTCAGAACGTAACACCGAAAACAAGATCTGGTCAAACATACCCGACTAAAAAAGTCGGGTATAGGCTTGATCTTGTTTTCAAAGGCTTTTCGCTGACTCTAGTGAGATAGCTACAATTCTTAAGCAGTACAATCTGCTGCGACGCTTCTGGAAGCTTTTGATAGATCCTTTATTTCCTTATTTCCCCTGCCTTGCTCGGTAGGAAAGGGAACCCAGCGAAACCCGCGACCGCAGGAAAAACCCGGTTCACAGGCCGACAAAGTAGCGTGCTATACAAACACCTCCCATGCAGTTGAGGTTAAGTGATCTAAAGTCATGGAACGTTTGCATTATCGAATGTGCCAGACCAGTTAAACTGCTCTATGCTTGGTGCCCAAGGTGGTCTGCACCGAGGGCTTAGCCGTAATTTGGCGGTGTAGAGTAGTCAGCTCAGTGTAGATACCTTCTGTGATGCTCTTAGCAGAACGTTTATGGTAGTGACCCAAGATAAGCCGCTTGCCAATGTCTTCCGCCAGCTCTCAGGAGGTGCATTTCCTCCTGTCGTTGAGTCCTACGATCGGGGCAAGACCATTTTCTTTCCTGGCGACCCCGCCGAACGGGTCTACTTTTTGTTGAAAGGGGCCGTTAAGCTATCGCGAGTATACGAGGCTGGCGAAGAAATTACGGTGGCCCTGCTGCGAGAAAATAGCGTATTCGGGGTGCTATCGCTGATTACGGGCAATCGGTCTGACCGCTTTTATCATTCTGTGGCGTTTACGCCGGTAGAGCTACTGTCGGTGCCCATTGAGCAGGTTGAGCAGTCCTTAGAAGAAAATCCTGAACTGGCTCTATTGATGCTGCGAGGGTTGTCGTCTCGGATTTTGCAGACCGAGATGATGATTGAAACGCTAGCCCACCGCGATATGGGATCGCGTCTGGTTAGCTTTTTGCTAATTCTCTGCCGCGATTTTGGCGTACCCAGCCAGGACGGCATTACGATTGACCTAAAGCTTTCTCACCAGGCGATCGCAGAGGCCATTGGCTCAACCCGGGTTACTGTAACCCGCCTGCTCGGCGACTTGCGCCAGGAGGGTATGATCTCTATTTATAAAAAGAAGATCACCGTTCACGATCCGGTTAACCTGAGTCAGCAATTTACTTAATCGGCGGCTGGGCTGGGCACAAAATGGCGATTTGGCCTAAAAGCTGGGACTGAGACTAGCGGTCGGTTCGGCCTGGGCGTACAAGAGCCTGACCCATGCAGTAGAGTAAGTGCAAACTCCCCTGTGACAGGTGCATGGTTTCTGGGTACGTGTTAATTTTTGCGGTTTTGATGCTGGGGGGAGTCATTGCTACCCTGGGCGATCGAATTGGTATGAGGGTGGGCAAGGCCCGCCTGAGTTTGTTTAACCTGCGTCCTCGCCAAACGGCGACCGTCGTGAGTATTGCTACCGGGAGCATCATTTCAGCCTCTACGCTGGCGCTACTGTTTGGGGTGAGCAGTCAGTTGCGCACGGGGGTATTTGAGCTGGGTCGTATTCAGGATGATTTGGCTAGTGCCGAGGCGGACCTGGCCGAGGCCCAGTCTACTCAGGAAAATGTTGAAGCTGATTTAGAAGCCGCCACGGATGAACGTCAGCGAGCCTTAGGGCGGCTTCAGGAAGTGAATGAATCGCTCAATCGAGCTGTAGAACAGCAGGAATCTACAGAGTCAGAGCTGCGCCAAACGCTCGGCCAGCTCGATACCGTCTCACAGCAGGCTGAAACGCTGCGACAGTCGACGGCTACCCTACGAGTAGAGCGCGATCGCCTGTTGCAGCAGCAGGCTACCATTAGTAGTCAGATTGCCCAGCGCGATCAGCAGATTGCCCAGCTTGACCAGCAGATTGCCCAGCGCGATCAGCAGATTGCCCAGCGCGAGCAGCTGCTAGAGAGCCTGGAGGCCCAACAAGACTTTCTAGAGCAGCAGGTGGCGGCGCTACAAACCCAGTATCAGGGTCTGTTTCGCGGCAATATTGCCCTCAACCGCAACCAGGAGATTTTGACCGGGCAGGGGCGAGCTGAAACCCGGGCTCAGGCCGAAGAGTTTGTGACTGAATTTTTGCAGGAAGCCAATCGCATTGTGTTTCGCGCCATTGCCCCTGGTACGCCAATTGATCAGCAAATTTTGCTAATCGGCAATCGCGAGGTCGAAGCTCTCATCGAGCGCCTAGCCACAGGGGAAGACTACGTGGTGCGCCTGCTGTCGGCGGCCAACTATATCACCGGCGAACCCTGTGTTCTACAGCAGGGCGAGCCCTGTATTCAGGTATTTATCGACGCTACCCCCAACCAGCAAATTTATGCCCAGGGCGAGCGGTTAGCTACCGTAGCGCTCGATCCACCGCCCTTTGAAGATCGTCAGCTGGTTGAGCGGCTCAACCTGCTCCTAGCCGCAACCCAGTTTCGGGCTCGCCAAGATGGCGTTGTCATCGACGATAACCTCCAGGTGGCCGACAACCGCTCTGAAACCATTCTGAACTTCTTAGAGGCCGTGCAGCAATCGGGACAGGCCGTTGACCTCCAGGCCATTGCCGCCGCCGATATCTTTACGGCGGGGCCAGTACAGATCAATTTAGCCGCAGTGCGTGATGGGCAGACTTTATTTCAAACCAGCGTCACCCCTACTTGGCTGGAGAACGAAAGCGATCGCCCCGGTTTTGACGGCCGATAGCCTTATTCGGATCCAAACAAATTATCTTTGGTGGCGAATATTTAATAATGTCTAAAAAAATTTGCAGATAGTTACCATCTGCCCCTACTTCGATACTGTGGGGATCACCTGTGTTTAGAATTAGCCTAACTGTCAGCTGCTAATCAATTGCTTTTAACCCTCGCCTGCCTCAACGCAGGCAAACTTTAATATATCTGGAGCGATCCCATGAAATTTGAGGATATATATCAGTTCTTCGAGGATCCACCGCCAATTTACCTCAACAAAGAGCTTGCCGTTTGCTATGTGTTATCGGTGTTGCTCCAGCAAGATTCCTACGGCACTGAGTTGATCCAGCGGTTGACTCACCACTATCCCCACTATCGCTTATCTGACACCGTACTGTACGGGGCTCTTAAGTTTTTAGAAGACGAAAACGCTATTGATGGCTATTGGAAAAAGGTAGAAGGTCGGGGCCGCCCCCGTCGCATGTACCGCCTCAATCCCGATTGGCGACTGCAGTCTGAAGAGTTGGCCGAGTTTTGGAAAACCTATATGGGCGATCCGGTGCGGCCCACTCCAACCCAAAGTCCTGCTTATTCTTCCCCACGACGATGACGGCCTATTAATAGGCTACTCATGGGCCATCAACAGGATTGGGCCAATTGGGCCTACCTGAATGATCCATCATTCCGTACCCTAGAAAGGTACTTTCCGATGGCCCACCTGTGACCGAAACCGTAACCTACTCAACCCTAGTTCTAACCCTGCTCATGATGGTGGGGTTAGTTTTCTTTATTCGGGCGTCAACCAAAGACCGCATTGAAACCCTAACCCTGGCTCGCCCCGTAGCCCCGCTCACGCTGCTGCAAACGCTAACCACCCATTTTGAGGAGCGGGCATATACAGTGACAGCCGCTGAGGCCGATACTCAGCGCATTGTGCTGCGGGGCCGCGTGCGGCCTAGCCTGTTTTTAGCAGTTTTTTTAACCCTGCTGGCCGCCATTGGTGGGCTTTGCTTCGCGCTGGTGTTGACCAATTTGTGGCCCGCCTATGGAACTGGGTTTTTAGGATTGGTTGGTGTCGCGCCGATAGCCGGTTGGTTTTACTGGCAGGGGTCTGCCCGCGATGAAGACATCATCCTACAGGTTCGCCCAGAGGCCTCTTCAGAAGACCCTACCCGCCCATCTGCTACTGTCGCCGTCACGGCCCATCGCGACGAATTGATTGCCTTAGAACAAGATTTAGGTCGCGAAACCAAAAAAAAAGCTAGCCCTTAGGCTAGCTTTTCGGTACTAGATACGGATGACTCAGTCAACTCCTCTGAACCAGCTAGGCTGGTCAGAAGTCTATCTGGCTTAGTGAGTCAGGGTCTCTAGGGCTGAAGCATCCTCTTCCTCTTCTTCGCCAAGCAGAACCCGCAGACTGGGGAAGAGAAAATGATTCTCTTCAACGTATTGGGCTCCAAACAAACCCTTCTCGGCCCAAAAGTACCGGTCAGTAGTATGCTCGTTCCGTTTAACCAGCAGCAGGGCTGGGGGGGCGATGCCCTCGGAATGGATAAAATTCCGAGCTGCGGTTACGGGTTTTTCATTGCCGCTCTCAATACTATACTGAGGAACAGCCTCTAAGATACGACGGCCTTCTAAGCGACGACGACTCTTGCGCTTGCGTCTCCTTGCCAAGTTGCCTACCTCCCTCTCAGTGGATATTTGGATGTAGTTTCGGTTACAAAATTTGTTAACCAGGCCAAGTATATAGGCTCAAAATAAGAATTTCAACTTCTCTTAAAAATCAGGCCAAAAGTACCAAAAGCCATGGCTTGCAAAGGTTACGAGGGTGTTTAATGGAAATAGGCCTGAACAGAATTGTTAAAAAATTGACAAAACTTTAATTTTTCTTCCGTCAAACTCTTAAGTTGCTCTGCCATGATTGGCTCCTCTAGCTCCGAATTTATAGCTCTGTGTCAGTCTCAGGTGCTCCTGCTGACCCAGGCTTTAGGGGCAATGTCGACAGTAGTCTACCTGGTCGAAACCACGGCAGACTCAATGAGCCCTACTCTAGTGCCCCTGGTGGCTTATCCAGAGACCGCCGACCTTTGGAGTGGTTTGCGTAAAGGGTTGGCGGCGGTCTCTAGTAAGGAAAACGACTTGAGCAGCAGCGGGCAAACCTCGTCTCAAATTGCCATTCAGCTAGAAAATTGGCCTCCTCGTCCTGGGGCTGCCGACCCTGAGCCGTCAGCCTATGCCTCTAATGCAAATGAGCAACGCGATGAATTGCCTAAGGATAAGGTGGTTTCGTTACCTTCTGGTTTAGCCTCCCAAGGTTTACAGGCCGAGGCGGCGGCTTATCCGCTGGTGCTGCCCCTAGCCCATGAGGGGGTTGTGCTGGGCATGATGGTCAGCACCCGCGATGCTCAACCCTGGACGCCTGATGATTATCAGCAGGCAGAGCAGGTGGCTAGTACTCTGGCGATCGCCTGCGTGATGGATCAGCGTAGCCAGTGGCTACAGCGTCAGCTCAACCAGCGCCAGCTCAACCAGTCTGACCAGTCCGAAACGTTTCACGATCTGCTCCATCAGTTTCGTAATCCGCTGACGGCGCTACAAACTTTTGGCAAGCTGATGGTCAAACGCCTGCCGCCTGAGGATACCAATCGCCCCATTGCCGAGGGCATTGTGCGGGAAAGCCGGCGACTGCAAGATTTGGCTCAGCATTTTGATGATGCTGTGGCTACCGCTGATGAAACCCTCGCCCAGCCCACCAGTCCCTCAGTGGGTGGGTTACTGTTGCCCAGCTCAACCGTCGATCTTGCTGAGCATGCCGCCGCGACAAACGACGAGGAAGGCGCAGCCAGCCTGCTGGCGATCGCTCCAAGTCCGGGTCTGGGCCTGGGGCGATCGCTAACCGTAAAACCCGGCGCGATCGCGGATGTAGCTCTACCCTTGGTGCAGTCAATTCGGCCTCTGGCCCAGGAGCGGGGGCTGCATCTGGTGCATCATATTCCCAGCTCCCTGCCCGATGTCTGGCTTGACTCAGCCGCCCTGAGCGAAGTCCTGCACAACCTGATCGACAACGCGCTGAAGTATGCTTCCCCCGGATCACTGGTATGGGTAACGGCTGGGCTAGTGCAGCGTTTGAATACGCAGATCTTTCAAGGCATTGCCGTGGGCGATACCGGTGAGGGCATTCCCCCAGGCGACCAGCCGCAACTGTTTACCCGTCACTTTCGCGGGGTGCAGGCCCAGGGCAATATCCCCGGTACGGGGCTAGGTTTAGCAATTGTGCAAGATCTCGTTCAGGGAATGGGGGGACACATTGACCTGATTAGCCCGGTAGGTACCCCATGGCTGCCCCCCGAAGCTGCCGCTTACCCCCCTAGTCCGGGGACGTTGTTTGTGGTGTGGCTGCAAGTCTCCCCTGAAGCATCTCCGCTAGCGCTGGGTACCAAGGCCGACGCCTGAACCTAGAAGTAAGCTCGTTGGGGCGGTAGTTTCCCTATGTGTGGTTAACGCTACTAAAAGCTGCTTCCATAGGAGAATGAAACCAGCCTGACGACCGGGCTAGCACCTTTCGTCGTTATTGTTGATGTCATCTCACTTTGGTTTTTCTGGCGGCAAACTATTAACCCGCAGACCTTGTCATTAAAGGCGCGCCCAAACTCAGATTTCCCAAATTCAGATTTAATGAATCCAAACTAATCCAAATCAAACCTTAGTAAACCTATGGCAACCATCCTCTCCCCCACTCCGTCTACTCAGCTGGCTCCGCCCGCTGCCCTTAATCCCCTTGTTGTGCCCGAGCGGTTGCTGCTGGGGCCAGGTCCCTCTAATGCCGATCCTCGCGTTATTGCTGCTATGAACCAGCAGCCCATCGGTCACCTCGATGCCGCTTACCTGGCCATGATGGATGAGGTTCAAGACCTGCTGCGCTACACCTGGCAGACCACTAACCCTCTTACCTACACAGTGGCCGGTACGGGGTCAGCGGCTATGGAAGCCACGATTGCTAATGCCGTCGAGCCAGGCGATCGCGTGCTGGTCGCCGTCAAAGGTTACTTCGGCCATCGCCTGGTGGATATGACCCAACGCTACGGCGCTGATGTCGTCACTATTCACCAGCCCTGGGGCGAAGCCTTTACCCTCGATCAACTGACTGCGGCATTGGATGAATATCGACCTGCGGTGCTGGCTATCGTCCATGCCGAAACGTCTACTGGAGTGCGCCAGCCCCTCGAAGGGCTAGGAGCCGCCTGCGCTGCCCACGACTGTCTGCTGCTGGTCGACACCGTTACCAGTCTGGGGGGAGTGCCAATTTTCCTAGATGAATGGCAGGTTGATCTGGCCTACAGCTGTAGTCAAAAGGGGCTGAGCTGCGCTCCCGGTATTTCTCCTTTTACCATGAGCCCTCGTGCTGTTGCTAAACTAGAACGCCGCCGTCAGCCCGTAGCGAACTGGTATCTCGATGCCGCTTTGCTGCGCAAGTACTGGGGGCCAGAGCGGGTTTATCATCACACGGCCCCGGTCAATCTGACCTATGCCCTGCGCGAGGCTTTGCGTCTGCTGGCCGAAGAAGGACTAGAAGCTCGCTGGCAGCGCCACCAGCAAACTGCCGCCTACTTCTGGACCGGGTTAGCTGACCTTGGCCTCACCTGTCATGTAGAAGAATCGCTGCGGTTGCCCACCCTGACTACCGTGCGCGTGCCAAACGGAGTCGATGCAAAAGCCGTTAGTCGCCAGCTCATGTCCAACTACAATATTGAAGTTGGCGGTGGGCTCGGAGAACTGGGCGGCAAAGTATGGCGTATCGGCCTCATGGGCTACAACAGCCAGCCAGAACATGTTGATACCCTGTTGCATGCCCTGGGAACGGTGTTGCGTCAGGCCGTCTAATGCGTTAATCCGCTGATTATTTCTGGTAAAGGAAGAAGGGGGTTTCCATTATCTGCGGAGACCCCCTTCTTCCTTAGATAGACTTCTAGGCTACATTTCGTTGAGCGCTTTCCAACAGGGGAAACCCTAGCTTCTCCCGTTGTTCCAGGTAAAGCTGTGCCACTCGTCTGGCTAACCCTCGTACCTGGCGAATGTATCGGGTGCGCTCTGTTACCGAAATTACGCCTCGCGCATCCAGCAAATTAAAAGTGTGGGAGCACTTCAGCACGTAGTCGTAGCTCGGCAGCACCAGCCCTCGATCCATCAGCTGTTCCGCCTCCTGCTGGTATAGGTCGAACAGCGTAAACAGCAGTTCTGGGTTCGACGCTTCAAAGTTGTAGGTCGAGTTCTCAACCTCCGCCTGCATATATATATCGCCGTAGGTCAGTTGGTCATTCCACTGAATTTTGGCGATCGCATCTACCTCTTGCAGATACATCGTCAACCGCTCCAGCCCATAGGTCAACTCAATTGATACTGGGCGGCAGTCAATCCCTCCGCACTGCTGAAAATAAGTAAACTGAGTCACTTCCATGCCGTCTAGCCACACTTCCCAGCCCACACCCCAAGCACCCACCGCGGCATCTTCCCAGTTGTCCTCTACAAACCGAATGTCGTGGTCTTCCGGCTTGATCCCCATGGCCCGTAGCGACTCTATGTATATTTCCTGAATATCGCTTGGCGACGGCTTAATCAACACCTGGTATTGAAAGTAATGCTGATACCGGTTCGGGTTCTCCCCATAGCGCCCATCTGCCGGTCTTCGGCAAGGTTCCGCATAGGCCACCGCCCACGGTTCCGGCCCCAATGCCCGCAAAAACGTGTGTGGGCTCTTCGTTCCCGCCCCCTTCTCCGTGTCGTAGGGCTGCATAATCACACAGCCCTGCTTGGCCCAAAACTCATTCAGCGTCGCAATCACAGACTGAAAATACACGACTACCTCCAACTACTAATCCATCCGCAACTTTTAATAGTATTCAACAGATGTCTCTCAGCGTTGAGTGATCCTTGTATTTCAAGCATCACAGGTAGGCAGGCCAGCTTTGCCCACCCGTTGTAAAAGAAAAGCTAGGCCTGTCTATCATCTTCTATCAAAAAGCTGCCTTAACGCTGCCTTAAATCCTTTAACCCTTGCTCAGAGCCAATTTCGCCACGCTACCCTTGCCGTAATCTTCTTTAGAATTACCCCTAGAGTAAGATGTCTACGAGAAAAAAACTCTAAAAAAAATGTCAAATTCTGGCTTTAGCAGCTTCTAAAACGTCGAAACCCCTTCTTAAGAAGGGGTTTCGACGTTTTAGAAGCTTTCGAGTTAAGGTGTTGACACCACTAGAAAACAGCTCTATATTAGTAAAGCGCCTGAAGGAAACGACCAAAACAGGTCTGTTACTGATGGATGTAGCGAACCTCGACAACTACATAGTCTAGAAACAAAGCCAAGGTTCCTGTCAAGGATTAAATTGGTTTAACGATAGCACGAGTGTTGTTGTTAGGTCAAGTAAGAAGACAGAATCGGATACTGAGG
>NZ_JADEXE010000117.1 GCF_015207265.1 Nodosilinea sp. LEGE 07298
GCCTTGGGGCGAGGGTGGTGTACCATCGTCGCCACATCGCCCACGGCAAACACGTTGGGGTGGGAGAGGGTTTGCAGGGTATCGCTCACCTGGATAAAGCCCTGGTCAGTGAGGGAGAGGCCAGAGTCTTGCAGCCAGGCAGGGGCGGCAGCGCTGGTGACCCAAAAGAGGCGATCGCAGCTCACCGTTAGCCCCGCAGCACCTCTCACGATGCGCTGCCCCGTCGATTCATCGAGGGAGATTTCGGTGACGGCTTCATTGAGATGGACTTGAATACCGCGCGATCGCAGCACTTGCTCCAGCCGACGGCGCGTCCAGCGGTTGCGCTCGGTAGCCAGCTCCTGGCCTCGGTGAAACAGGTGCAGGGTAAGGTTGGCGGATGATTCGCCCAGATCGCTGAGCAGCCCCACCAGCCGTTCATGCAGGGCGATCGTTAGCTCCACACCGCCTACCCCACCGCCTACGACTCCCAAGGTGAGAGGCTTTTGAGGGTTCGCTTCGACCGTTTCGAGTAGCTGCTGCCACTGGCGCAGCAGATCGGGGACCGGCTTCGCGGCAATGGCATACTCAGCGGCACCGGGCACTGTTACCGCCGCTGGAGTGCTGCCCGTATCGATCGACAGCACATCGTAGGCGAGGGGAGGATGGTTGGCGCACAGCACCCGCTGCTGGGCCAGGTCGAGACCCATGGCGCGATCGACAACCAGGCGGCATTGGGCAAAGCGGGTGAGGGGCCGCAGGTCAATATGAGCTTCATCAAAGCTGTAGCGCCCGGCTACATAGCTAGGCAGCATGCCCGAGTAGGGCGTATCGACCAGGTCGGTTAGCAGCGTTAGCCGCACCCCAGGCCTAGGGGCCATACCCCACCGCCGCAGCACCAGGGCGTGGGTATGGCCCCCGCCGACCAGCAGCACATCTGTTGTCAGGGTTGGTTCCGTCTGCATCATGGCCTGTTTGTTGCTCTCCATTAACTAATGTATGCCTACTAGAGCTACACCTGTCCGTCTCTTGAGCGATGGAGAAAAACCGCCTTCTCGTTAACCTATCGGAACGACTAACTAAAGGAGGCTTACATGCCTTTACATCGACTTGAAGATTACTATCCTGATTACCGTGAGACTTTGGCTGACGGTCAAATGGATAGAATCGGCTCCTATTCGGTCTACACGCAAGGCGAAGATAAGGTAGGTACAGCCAAAGACTTGTTAGTCGATGACTCCGGTTATTTTCGCTATTTAGTCGTGGATACTGGACCCTGGATTTTTGGTAAGGACGTACTGCTGCCCATTGGTTTAGCCCATTTTGATTATGACAAAACCCGTGTTTACGTCGATGGTTTAACTAAATCGCAGGTTGAACACCTGCCCAAATATAACGACGATATAGTGGTCGATGAGCACCACGAAGATCAGGTTAGAAAGGTATACCAACCGATCGCTCAGGGCCGCTCTAATCGTCAATTTTTAGGCAACAATTACACATCTGACGCTCGACAGAACGATTCTGCTGCGGGAGATTTGCGTCGAATGCCGCCACTGGGTAATACCGGAGCCACTGGCGCAGATGAAGGCGATTTGCGCCGGATGGGGCCTCTGACCGGTGGCAGTAGGCCAAGCCCAGTCAGAGATCAAAGCGCTGCTTTAGAAACGCAACAAACAGCCGTTCATGATGATCTCCCTAGGCACAGCCCCAGCATTTATGACCAAGAAACAGGTTATTACGGCCTCAGTGAAGAAGATAATCATGGCCTCTTGCGATCCTACGAGGAGCGTTTGATCGCGCGTCGCTATCAACAAGATTAGCCCAGTACGCTATCAGTGGTGAAATTTAGGGTGTGGCTATTCTTGGTATGGCCTTTCTACAGTACATTGCCTTAGCGTTATGCACCCTACCAGACTAACCGCTCTTGGGCTTCACTGCGCTTCACCCAACTTATAGGGATCGCTTTTTTTGACTTGATGAAGCGTTGGATTGGCCATCAAGCGTAGTCTTCTGCTTCAACTTCATCAGGTTGTAGAGAATGACCCGTTTAAAAGTCAACGCCACGCTTGAGGTCGATGCCTTTTTCAGCGTAGTGCTTGTGGTTGAACACTTCGGAGTGGGTGCTGGCTAGCTCAAAGTAAGCGGGCCGATTTTTGCAGCGTCCGGTAATAATGACTTCGGTGCCGCGCGGCTTACGCAGCAGCGCTTGAACGATTGGTTCTTCGGGCAAAAGCTCTAGATCGACAGTGGGGTTTAGCTCATCGAGAATAATAGTTTTGTAGAGACCGGAGGCGATCGCCGTCCTGGCAATTTCCCAGCCGCGTTCGGCCTCGACGTAGTCAATCTCCTGCTGCTGGCCGCGCCAGACAATCGCGTCGCGGCCGCAGCGCTGGTGATCGACCAGATTGGGGTAAATTTTGCGCAGGGCCGCGATCGCCGCATCTTCGGTATAGCCGTTGCCCCCTTTCAGCCACTGAATGATCAGCACCCGGTGGGAGAGATCCTGGCTAATGCCGCGACCGATCGCTTGGAGGGCCTTGCCCAGGGCGCTGGTCGATTTGCCCTTGCCTGAACCGGTGTAGATTTCGATGCCCTCAATGCCCTCGATGCCTTCGGGTTTGGGCTGGGGTTTCATCTCGGAGTGCAGGTTGGCAACATCGAGCAGGGGCTGAGGAGCACCGCGCCCGGTAGCAATAATCTCCAGGTGGTCGGGCTTGTTGCGCAGGGTTTTGGCTACTTCATCGACATCGAGCAGGCCCAGGTCGAGCACCGGGTTAATTTCGTCGAGCACCACCACCGAGTAAAGACCCGAGGCGATCGCGCCCTTAGCCACATCCCAGCCTCGCTGAGCCTCCTGCTTGTCGAACTTGGTAATATCGCCGGGGCCAAAAAATTCGGCTCGTCCGGTGCGCACCTGGTCGATCAGGTGGGGAAACCCCCGCTGTAGGGCCTCAATAGCGGCATCTTCGTCGTAGGTGCGGCCTGGCCCCTTGAGAAACCGCAGCAGCAGTACCCGGCTCTCTAAAAAATGTTGAATGCCTAACCCAATGGAGCGCAGCACCACCCCCAGGGCCACCTGCGACTTGCCCTTGCCCTCGCCGTCGTAAACGTGAATTTGCCCCGTAATCCGCTCGTTGCCCTGCTGAGCGGTGCGAATGCCAATGCCGGTTCTAACCATGGGTGTTGCGTATTGCGTAGTTATAGAGAGGGCTTCTACAAGATCTTAGCGAAAGCTGGTTCGAGGTTATACCCTTGATAGTGCACTAGCAAACTCTTGCCAGGGATCGGCGTTTGCCACCCACTTTTGCGCCCATGCCCCTTAACGATTTATTGTCAGAACTCGGCATTATGCCGCTACGGGCGATCGCCTTTCAGAGCTTGCTGCTGATGGTGGCCATTGTGCTCGAAGCGATGGTGCTGCGCCAGCAGCTGCGCCTGGGCTACCGCACCAGTATGCAGTACGCCGCCACCCTCAACCTGCTGGCCACCAGCCTGGGCTGGGTAGCCTTTTTAGCGATCGAGGCGGTGCTGCCTTTGGCCCTGCGCAGCCAAATTATTAGCTACGTGCTGTTTAACCGCTTCTACACCAACAGCTGGCTCGACGCACTGCCGGTGGTGGTAGTGGTGGTGGCGATCGCGGCTTTCTTTATCACCTACTGGATCAAGCTCCAGGGCTTGCTTTGGCTGCTACAGCTGCTGGGCCAAAAGCCTGTCGATACCACCCCTGAGGCGATCGAAGACAACCGCCGCCAGCGCTACGAGCGAGCCCGTCGCGCCCAGGTCGAAGAACAGCGGGGCAATTCGCCTCGGGCTCTAGCGGTGCTGCAGGCTAATGCCCTCAGCTTTACCGCTATTTTAGTGCTGTTGCTGGTGGTCAATCAGACCGGGGTGGTGGGATGGTAAGAGGACTGTTCAGCTTTCTGCGCCAAACATTTATCGAGCTGGGCAATCTGCTGCTGCCGCCGCGCTACTTTGCCTGGCAGACCGTCATTTACCTGAGTTTGTTTTCGTGGCTGATGTCGCTGCTGGCCCGCCTGCTCGAAACCACAGCCTTTACGGTAGGGCTGCTGGCCACGATTAGCTGGATCTGCCTGGCGCTTGGGGTTGGCTGGGCGCTAGAGGCCAACAAAGCCCGGTTGTTTGGCATCCCTATCGCCCCTTGGGTGTCGGGGGCCATTTTGTGCCTATTTTTGTTTGGGTCTTGGGGTGGGCGGTGGCTGCAACCGGCCCTGGTAGCCTGGCCTCTGGTGTCCTTTGCGGTAATCGCAGTGCCGACCCTGGTGAGCTGGGATTTTTCGTTCAAAAACCCGCCCCCGGGCGTGCGTCAGCAGCTGGCGCTGCTGTTTTGTCTTAGCCTGCTGTTTAGCAGCTGGTTTCAGTTTTACTTTCGCATTCAATCTTGGGTCCGCGCCTACCCCAGCCTGGTGGCTGATAGCGTTGAGAATAGCGCCTTTGTCTACCGCATACCGGGGCAGACCATTGCCCTACCCGCCGGAGTTACCCACCTGACCGTGGCCGAAGATCTGCTACGCGAACAGGTTGACGACAAGCCCTGGCCCTCGGTCGAGCGGTGGTTGCTCAACCTCGAAGGCCAGCGCCAGGTAATCCGGCAGCGGGTACGTAGCCAAATGGGGCGCACCACATCCCTCGAAGATTCGCTCTGGCAGCTTGATTTTCAGCCCTTGTCTAACGGCGATGGCTACACCCTCAAGCTGTGGGCAATTTGGTCGGGGCCAGCGGCTAGCCCCAGCGGCTATTACTTAGAAAAAACCTGTCTACTCATGCCCGTCAACCGGGGTGGTCTGGTGCCAGAAAATGCGCCGCCTGGCTACAGCACCACCCAGTGGTCAAGCCTCACCTGTAGCCTAGAAACGCCGCGCCAGGCTGGGCACCCTAGAGGGGCAGAGGTTAGAGGCTAGTTGTGAGGTTAAAAGGAGAGTTGAGACCAATGGTGCTATCTCGGGTGGGGGTCATTGCCCGCACGGTGTTTTTAGAGGTGATTCGCGATCGCATTCTGTACCTGGTCGCCCTGTTTGCCCTGGTAATGGTAATGGCGCGGGTGCTGCTGCCCGATATTGCCGCCGGGGCCGAAAATAAGATCTTGCTCGACCTGGGGCTGGCCGCCATTCACCTACTGAGCGTAATTGTGACCGTATTTGTCGGCACCGGTCTAATCAATAAAGAGATTGAAAAGCGCACGGTGCTGGTGCTAATTGCCAAGCCCGTCAGCCGCGCCGAGTTTATTGTCGGCAAGCACCTGGGCCTAACGGCGGTATTGGCCGTGCTAATTGCATCGCTAGGGCTGATTTTTGTGGTGCTGCTGGGGGTTAGCGGCGTACCCTTTGATCTGGGCAGCATTGGGCTGGCCCTGGTCTTTATGATTTTGGAGGCGGCGCTGCTGGTGGCGGTGGCTATTGTGTTTGGGGTGTTTACCAGCTCGCTGCTGGCCACCCTGCTGACCTTTGCGGTCTACCTAATGGGCCACCTCAGTCAGGACATGGTAGCCTTTGGCGAACTGAGCGAAAACCCAGCCGTGCAGCGCCTGACCAACACCCTCTACCTGGTGCTGCCCGACCTGGAACGCCTCAACCTGCGCAACGCCGCCGCCTACGGCATGGAACTACTACCCACCGCTCCCGTTCTGGCAGGACACGCCCTCTATGGCCTGCTCTATACCGGGCTATTGCTAGCCGTTGCGATTCTAATTTTTTCGCGCCGCCAATTTTAGGAACTCACAAGAAAATAAGGTACTTGCTGATCAGATTTCGACGTCGCTCAGCCCTCGAACACTGAAGGTTGAGCGGAGTCGAAACCTGGCTACCTGATAACCCGCAGATCCCTTTGTACGTGACCAAACAGCCTAGTGCAGCGTCAGCGCTAAGAATTAGGGTGCCGTAGGGTGCATTCGCGCAGCAATGCACCGAGAGGAAGGCTGAAGGAGCCCTAACCTAAACGTCGGCGAGGGGGCGATCGCTGCTAGCCTTACGAGTGGCTAGGGCCGCCGCCAACAGGCTAATACCAGTCAGCAAAAGGCTAATGCCCACGTATAGCCCAATCAGCCACAGGGCGCTGACGGGCCAGCGATTGAGCACCATAATGCCGAGAATTAGGGTGACAACACCGTTGAGCACTACCAGCCACGACATGCTGCGTCCCACCTTTTGGACAAATCCCATGATGATTGTGTAGATACCTTCGACAATAAATAAAATGCCGAAGGCCAGGGTGAGGACAAGCAGGGCTGCACCCAAGTTAACCAAAATATAAAGGCCAGAGATGGCATAGAGAAGGCCCACAATTAGGTTGAGCCAAAATCCTTTAACTGGATGCGATCGAAAGGATTGAATAACCATCAAAATACCGCTGATCAGGGCGATCCATCCCATCATGGCGGTGAAGAAGGCCGAGGCCACCATCGGCGAAATGATGGCCAAAATGCCGAGCACAATCAGCGCGATGCTCAGAAAAATAACCCAGTTTGTCGCCTTTTTAATGTCTTCGCTTGAGAGCAGATCGGTTGTCATAATCGTTTCCTCGCGTTCTGTTACTGAGGGGTTGTTTGGGCATATCGAAATTTAGCCAGCGTGAAATGAAACGACTGTGAAAATTGTAGGCGGTGACAAAAGCGAATGAAATTAATAGATGTAAACCATGCCTACCCCGTCTACAACCCATAGCGGTGTTCTCAAGAATTACGGCACGTTACAAACCGCACCCCGACCTGTAGCGAAGCTCAGCTAAAAGTATTCCATCCCAATAAATGTCCCCTTTGAGGTCGCAAACTCCATTAGCCCTGTCGTAAAGCTCTAGATAAATATTTAGATGGCACAGGCTTAGACAGACTCTGTACCTCGACTGTAGAGAATCTGCGCCACCCGCGAGCCGGGTTCGCAGACAGCATCGCGAGCTACCACGGCGACTTCGCCCGTAACGCCAGCCCGGTACTCAGCCACTACATCGCCGAAGGCATTGCGCTGGAGGGCAACGGGCTGATCGGGGATAACGCGATCGCGCAGATCCACCAGCATCTCTAAGAATCCGCCCGTGGTAGCGCGAATGGTCTCTAGAGCGTCACCCACCACCGTACCCACCTCGGCGGCGGTGCGGCCCAGAGGGCCATCCACCAGGCCGTAGTGCTTCAGCACGTTGAGACTGCCCTCCACCGCTCCAGCAATTTTGGCCGGGTTAAACCGCCGGGGACCGCCAATTTCTACTGTCAGGGCCGGAATGCCCGCCTCCACTAAAGCCGTTTCGAGGGTGCCGGCCAGGCCAGGGTCGTTTTGCATCTGCTCGACTGGAAACAGCTCGGCCATCTGCCGCACGGTGGGCTGGCGCAGGTCGGCAAACATAAACAGGGTAAAATCGCTGCCGGTAGTCACGGTATGGTAGTCAATCACTAGGTCAACGTTGTTGATGAGCAGGCGATTCCACAGCAGCCCGGCGTGGCGGGTGGCGGCATGGACCCCAGCTTCATTCCCCGGCCACACCCGGTTCATATCGACTTGGGAGCCGCCGCCCTGGGCGGTCAGCCAGTGCGATCGTGTGTATTCCACTGCCGGGCGTGACACCCCCAGCACCGCCACCACGCTGCCCGCCATCGCCCGTGGGTCGAGCTGGGCCATCACCCGTTGGACCGCATCAATACCGCTCACCTCGTCGCCGTGAATGCCCGCCACCAGACCGACGCAGGGGCCGGGACAATTCTCTTTTGCAGAGACGCCGCCAGCGCCCACCGCCACCACCACCGGCACGTACCAGTGCTGGCCAGTACCCATCTCTACCCCCTGAAAAAAGAAGCGATGGCTTTGGCCTGGGGCTAAATCGCCCACTCCCAAGTGGCTAATGACCGGCACCCCCTGGAGTGTGTCGCCGGTATAAACTGTTTTGGCCATACCAGGGATGGCACCTGGATTGATCAGAGTTGTCATAGTAGTTAGCGGGTTGGTTGACACAAGCGACAGATTACACCAGCCTCAGCGGGACTTAAAGAGTTGCAGTAACTCCATTCATCCCGCTTAAAGTGCCTCCTTAACCTGCCTCGGCCATCGATAGTCACCAGCCCAAAGCGATGAACTGTCCCGCCAACCAGTCCCATCAACACCACTAGAGGAACAATGGCATCCCAAAAGGAGGGGGGCGTGGGGGGCACGATACGTCAGAGAGTTGGGCCATAAATCATTTCCTGTGGTTTACACAATTGGTTTATACGATAGGGGTGTGGGTCTTCAGGTTAAAGCGGTAACCCTGGGGCAAAATGTGTAGTTTTACCCCGCATAGCGCAATCGGTTCATCCTTGAGCAACCCTTCCAGGTTGTTGTGGGTGGCGGTGGTTTCATCGACCACCGTGATAGCCCCTGCTCCCACCACCTCAAACTCGTCACCCGTAACGATGATGGCCGTGTTTTCGTCGATGCCCAAGCCAATGACGGCGGGCTGCAGCACCAGCGCCGCCAGCAGCCGCCCCAGTCGCCCCCGCTGGGCAAAGTGCTGGTCGACCACAATACCGGGCAAAAAGCCCATGCCTGGCCCCATCTCGACCACATCAACGCTAGGGTTTGACACCGAGGAGCCGCCTACAATCATCTCGTCGGGCATCATGGCAGCCCCGGCGCTGGTGCCGCCGACCACGGCCCCTTCCTGATGGCGCTTGTGAATGGCGTCGTCTAAAGGCGTCCCTTTGATGAAATCGACAATGCGAGACTGGTCGCCGCCGGTAAAGAAAATGCCGGTCGCTTCAGAAACCTTGCGAATGCCGTCTTCCCGCTCAGCGTCTTCGCGGCGCTCGGTGTGCACTACTTCAGTAGACTCGGCCCCCAGCCGCTCAAATACGCGAATATATTCATCGCCGACTTCGCCAGGCAGGCTGGTGGCAGCGGTCATAACGGCAATGCGAGCATTGACACCCCCGGCGGCGCGGATAAACTCCCGCAGCACAAGGCAGTCGCCCTCTTTGTCTTCTGCGCCGCCGATGATCACAAGCGGGCCAGGTTGCTGTTGTTCGGTACCCATGGTGATGATTCCTTAAGGTGTCTGTTGTTACAGAATTCCAGCATCCCAGATCCATGAGCTGGTCGTGCTATATCCGCCGACTGAGTCCTGAGGGCAAATGCTGACATGGGCCAGCGGTATCGTTAGCTCAGAAGAGGCGCAGGCTCAGAAGCGAGTGGTCTCTCACCTAAAGTGAGAGTGGTCTACCCGTCTGGCGCGGCGGGTAGGTTGGGCACTTCGCCAGGCCCGTAGCCGGGCAGCCGCCGAGAGGGCACTATCACCAGCCGCGACAGCACCGCCATGGTCAGGCAGGAGAGCTTGAGGGCACGCAGCCGAACTGCAGCATTAATTTCCACCGCTGCGGCCCCTTGCTCCAAGGCTTACGACTCCGCTCGGCCAGCGTAGAGCCAGGAAGGATTACAGATTAAGAAACGTCTCACCTGCTAATATCGCCTAATTAATGCTGCTGGAAAGACTGACTGTGGCTCACAAGCGATTGATTATTGAAATGGGAATGGGAGTAGACCAGCATGGTCAAGACCCTACAGTAGCGGCGGCCCGAGCGGTGCGCAACGCGATCGCCCACAATGCCCTGCCCGGTGTGTGGGAGGTGGCAGGCCTCGATCACCCCAATGAGATGATTGTTGAGGTGCAGATTGCCGTCCCCTTCCCCGACCAGGTGCGGCAGGAGGACGTACTGGCGGTGCTGCCCTTTGGTCAAAAGTCCCTGAACTTGACGGAAGGGGGCATGGTGGTAGCCGGACGCGCGATCGCAGAACTAGACGACAAAAACGACGACATGTACGTGGCGATCGCCGCCGTTACTGTCTCGATTTCCAGTCCCTAGTCCTTAACCAAGTTAATGGTGACAGGTGCTAAGAGCTAGGGTTTAGGGTTGAAGGTCTGCGGTTCAAGGCCTACCGCAGCCGTGCGCCTCGGTAGCGCATCTCCTTTTTAAAGGCATTCTGCTGGGCAAAGTTGGGCATATCGCCCTGGTGACCCATCAAAATAATCGAGTCGCCCAGGGCCAGATAGGTAGCTCGACTAGGGTGAATAATCACCTCACCATCGGCCCTGCGCAGGGCTACGGTAATAAACGTGCCTTGCCCCTTCAGCTCAATGTCGCCGATGGTGCCGCCAATCAGCGGTGAACTGGCCTCAATGGCCAGCTCATTGAGCTGAATATCCAGTTCTGCCAAAAATTCGTTTAGCCCCTGGTGGCCATCGGTTTGCGATAAAAAATCCACCGCTGAGGGGTGGCTAATCAAGTGGGCCATCCGCAGGGCGCTGATACTAGCGGGCAATACCACGTGGTTGGCCCCAGCTAGGCGCAGCTTTTTCTCGGTAGAGGGCATTTCGCCCCGAGCTAAAATCATTAAATTGGGATTCATCTCCCGTGCCGTCAGAGTAATGAACACGTTGGAGGCATCGTTAGGCAGCACCGTGGCCAGCGACTTAGCCCGGTGGATGCCCACCGCTTCCAGGGCGGTTTCATCGGTGGCGTTGCCCTGGTAGATCAGATACCCTTGCTCCTGGGCTAGCGCTACCCGTTCGGGGTCGCTGTCGAGAATAATGAAGCACTCGCGATCGCGCTTGAGCTTGCGGGCCACCAGCTGGCCAATCCGGCCATACCCGCAGATAATGACGTGGCTTTCCAGACTTTCAATTTCCTTGGTCATGCGTTTAAGGTTGAGGGCACGATGGATCTCTCCTTCAGTAATCATCTGCACAAAGCCCGATACGGTATAGGCCACCGATAGTGCCCCGGCAATAATCACAAAAATTGTAAACACCTTCAGGGTTGGCGAGGTCAGGGGCTGTACTTCTCCATAGCCCACCCCAAATATCGTGATTACCACCATATAAATGGCATCGAGAAAGTTCCAGCCCGCCACCATGTAGCCAATCACCGCTGCTACTACCGTCAGCGAGAAAAAGATAATCCCTGTAATAATTCGCCGAAATGAGCTTTTCAGCATCCACACCTCAGACAGTGCCCAGGCCTCGACAGAGATTCAGATCAGTTTTCAAATAAAAGCTATGGTAATTGACAGCCCAGTATTTAAAAGGTGCAGCACGTAGCAAATTACAATAGATGCGATACACTATAGGTCAAACTCATAACGACTTCGCCTAATTATCTTTTTACTTAAACACAGTGCTCTGTAGCCAGGGCCATGGGCTTTAGAGGCCCATGGTTCTACTACTGCTTCGGTTTTGTCCCCTCCTACCACGATTGATTGTGACTATGACAGCTACCACAGTTCAAAATCCCCTCCTCATTGGTGCCGGTCTACCCCCTTTTGACAGCATTGAGACGGCCCACATTGTGCCAGGTGTTACTACCCTCATTAATGACCTCACCACTGCTCTAGAGACCTTAGAGACCCAGGTCATCCCCACCTGGTCTGAGCTAGTCGACCCCCTCACCCGCATCGAAGAGCGCCTGAGCTGGAGCTGGGGCATTGTGGGCCATTTAATGGGGGTTAAAAATAGCCCCGAGCTGCGGGCCGCCTACGAAGAAGTGCAGCCTGCCCTAGTACAATTTGCCACCCGTCTGGGCCAGAGCAAGCCCATCTATGCAGCCTTTAAGCAGCTGCGCGCCAGCACCGAGTGGGCCAGCTTTGACCCCGCCCAACAGCGGATTGTTGAGTCCTCTATTCGAGAAGCAGAGCTGTCTGGGGTAGGCTTAGAGGGTGCAGAAAAAGAGCGCTTCAACGAAATTCAGCAGGCCCTGGCCGAACTCACCACCAAGTTTGCCAACAACGTGCTCGATGCCACCAAGGCCTTCAGCCTCACCCTCACCACCCCTGAAGAGATCGACGGCCTACCGCCCAGCCTGCTGGCTCTGGCTGCTCAACTTGCCCGCGATGCCGGCAAAGCAGGCGCGACCCCAGCCGCTGGCCCCTGGCGCATTACCCTTGATTACCCCAGCTTTGGGCCGTTTATGCAGCACAGCCGCCGCCGCGACCTGCGCGAGCAGCTCTACCGCGCCTTTGTCACCCGCGCCTCTGAGGGTGACCTTGACAACAGCCCCAATATTGAGAAAATTTTGGATTTGCGCCAGGAGATGGCTAGCCTGCTGGGCTACGCTACCTACGCCGATCTGAGCCTAGCTCGCAAAATGGCCCCCTCGGTGGAGGCGATCGAAAAGCTAATGGGCGAGCTGCGGGTCGCCAGCTACGACACCGCCGTCAAAGAACTCGACGAGCTCAAAGCCTTTGCCCGTGCCAAAGGTGCACCCGAAGCCGATAGCCTCACCCACTGGGATACCGCCTTTTGGGCTGAGCGCATCCGCGAAGAAAAGTATGGCCTCAATGACGAAGAACTGCGGCCCTATTTCCCGCTGCCTCAGGTGCTAGATGGTCTGTTTGCCCTAGCCCACCGCATCTTTGATGTCACCATTGCCCCTGCCGACGGCGAAGCCCCTGTTTGGCACCCTGACGTACGCTATTTCCAGGTGCTCAACGGCAGCGGCGACCCCATTGCCCACTTCTATCTCGACCCCTATAGCCGTCCGGCCGAAAAGCGCGGCGGTGCCTGGATGGATGACTGCATCAATCGGGGCAAAATCAATGACCAGGTGCGACTGCCGGTGGCTTACCTGGTGTGCAACCAGGCCCCTCCGGTTGATGGCAAACCCAGCCTAATGACCTTCCGCGATGTAGAAACCCTGTTCCATGAGTTTGGTCACGGCCTCCAGCACATGCTGACCAAAGTGGACTACACAGGTGCCGCAGGCATTAGCAATGTGGAATGGGACGCGGTTGAGCTGCCCAGTCAGTTTATGGAGAACTGGTGCTATCACCGTGATACCCTGCTCACCCTGGCTCGTCACGTCGATACTGGTGAGCTCCTGCCCGAAGACTTGTTCCAAAAGATTGTTGCTGCTCGCACCTTTATGACCGGCAGCGCCATTCTGCGTCAGGTTCGCTTTGGCTGGACCGATATTGAGCTACACCACCGCTACCGTCCGGGCAGCGACGAAACGGTACGGGAGGTCAGCCAGCGCATTGCTGAACAATCGTCTATTCTTAAGCCCCTGCCTGAAGATGCTTTTCTCTGTGCTTTTACCCACATCTTTGCCGGAGGATATGCGGCGGGCTACTACAGCTACTTCTGGGCCGAGGTACTAAGTGCCGACGCCTTCGCCGCCTTTGAGGAAGCTGGGTTAAATGACGAGGCCGCGATCGCAGAAACCGGTCGCCGCTTCCGCGACACGGTGCTAGCCCTCGGCGGTAGCCG
Source organism: Nodosilinea sp. LEGE 07298 (assembly GCF_015207265.1). GTDB lineage: Bacteria > Cyanobacteriota > Cyanobacteriia > Phormidesmidales > Phormidesmidaceae > Nodosilinea. The sequence continues at coordinate 13,216 of NZ_JADEXE010000117.1, forward strand.
CCACCCCATGGAGGTGTTCAAAGCCTTTCGGGGCCGCGAACCCAGTACTCAGGCGCTGCTGCGCCACCGAGGGCTAGTGGCGGCCTAGCATCGATCAAAAACCGGGCTTTTGAGGGCGCAAGCTATCCAGTTGTGGAAGTCTGCCCCCAAGAGCCCGGTTTTTTTGGCGTTTATAGTCTCTGTTGAGCCGTCGAAGATAGAGCGCTTGGTATGGCGATCGCGCCTCAAGATATGCTGCCACTGATAAATCATGGCCCAAACTGGCCCAAGGCCAGAGTCGACGAACCGCCCCAATCGACCGTTCTGGTTTACCGGCTAAACCGTTCGAATGTTCGACCTCTCAATCGGGGGCAGGCCTTAGTTCTTATCTAGACCAAATTGCTCTTAAGCAACCTGCTAGCACTATATAAACAACGACATAAACGACGGCTCAATGCTGCTTAGCATTGGAATGCTTCTATCAATAGCAAAGATAGGCTAACCACAATATTTACAAATCTTTAGGTTTTCGACTGATGTAGAAATAGCTATAAAGCTATGCCTATCGAGGTTGCCACTGCCCTTCCATTGGACGATGAGGCACTGAGGCTATCTTCCTATGCTTAATAGAGACGAACTAAAGGAGGCTTCTTATGCCTTTACATCGACTTAAAGATTACTACCCTAACTATCGCGAAACCCTGGCCGATGGCCAGATGGGTGATCTCGATTCCTACTCCATTTATACCCAGGGGGAAGATCGAGTAGGCACCGCCAAAGACTTACTAGTGGATGACTCAGGCCGTTTCCGCTACGTTGTGGTTGATACAGGCCCGTGGATCTTTGGGAAAAATGTTTTATTGCCCATTGGTTTGGCCAACTTTGACTACGACAAGAGCCGCATTTACGTAAACGGACTATCTAAGTCTCAGGTTGAAAATCTACCTGAATACAACGATAACACCGTTGTCGATGAGCGCTACGAAGACCGAGTACGGGGGCAGTATCAGCCGCTCGCCAAAGGCCGTTCTAATCGTCAATTCTTAGGCAGCAACTATGCTACGCCTAACGACGCCAACCGAATGAACGCCTTAGACAGTGATAGACAGCGTCCCCTAGAAAGCAACGTTCGGGGCACGAGCGCTCAAGCTAACACTAATACCTACGACTACGATCGCGAACCACATTTTTATGGTTTGAGCGACCAAGACAACCACGGTCCTCTGCGGCTGTACGAAGAGCGTTTAGTCGCTCACCGCAGCCACAATAAAGTAGGCGAAGTGCGGGTTGGCAAGCAAGTCAAAACCGAAGCTGCCGAAGTGACTGAACCGATCACCAAAGAGCGCGTCGTGATCGAACGACATGACGTCACTGGCCAGCCTACCGTCGGTGCTGATCACGCCTTTGAGAACCAAGAGGTAGCGCGGATGGAAGTCTATGAGGATGAAGTTACTGCTGAGAAGCAGGCTTTCGTCCGAGAAGAAGTCAACGTCCGTAAAGAAACCGAGCAGGAAACTGTACGGCTACGGGATCAGGTGCGCCGTGAAGAGCTAGACATTGACACGGATGGTAATCCCAAAGTCAAGCGATAGCACTTTAGGAAGATTTAGGCCAGATCTTCTGGCCTAGTCTTTCTGCCTAGGCTATATGGGGCATTGCTGTGGCCATGCCCCATCCTTAAGTTGTTTAATCTATATGTAGCTGCTATGCCTGAACATCAGTTGATTAATGGTTCTGTACTCGACCGCTCCGGATCTTTAATTGGGACAGTAACTAGAGTGAATCCCCTGGCGACTGGTGATTTTTCCCTGGTTGTACAGTCAATCAATGGAGGGCAGGCTGGGGCTGAAGTCATCATTGACAGCAGCCAAATCAAAGGTATTGATGCTGCACGAAAAACGGTAACCGTCGATGGTGATCGTCAGCAGATCATCTCTAATGCTAGTAAAACTATTCAGCTGGTTGAAGAACGGTTAGTCGTCAACCGAAAGCGCGTTAAGGTTGGCGAAATTAGCGTACGCCGAGTGGTTGAGACAGAAATCGTAGAGGTGCCAATTCGTCGAGAAAAGTTAGTCGTCGAAAGAATTGGTGAGGGTGATCCTATTGTCGAGGTCAAGTTAGGAGAACCCCGACTGCTGGGAAATGCGGTTACCTCCGATTCTGGCATAGATTCTAATACGCATGATCTAACCGCACTCGGTAACTTAAACACTATTCGAGACGCCGCTAACTTTTTGGCAGCGGCTAAAAACCTGGATAATCACTGCGAAAAAATCAGAGTTTATATTTTTCTCAAGCAACAGACAGGCTTAAAAGCTACTGTTCACCAGTTTGAATCGTCTGAAACGGCTATTCAAGTGCTGTTAGGTCTAGAAACAACATTGCTAAAGCAGTGCAGCAATGTTCGCCTAGAGTTGTTTTTAAAGGATGATTCAATGCTGCAAACCTATCAAAGCTGGTTTGCTCAGTACGCCTCCCCTACGGCAATCTAATTTGGTCGCTGGCCACAGCAGAAAACTAGCAGCGATCGCACCTGGTAGCTCGCCCCTGCTTGGCTTGACGGAGTGAAGCGCCAGCAAAATCTAACCAGGCCTGAATCGTAGGGAATACCCTCCGTTCCACCTATTTCATTACGCTTCAACCACAACTTCAAAGTTTGGCAGACCACTAGCCCGATCGCCAGAGTTGTGCCTGTAGGTGGTCATCAGCTACCGCTTAAATCAACAGAGTTGTAGAGGCTCATAGATTTTTCGACCCCATCGGTGAGGGCTTTTTCCAGAGCGCGCAGGGTCGTATCGACTACAGCATCCATCGTGGCGCGCTCGGCCTTGGAAAAGTTGCCCAGCACGTGGGAGACGACAGCACCATCACCGGCGCGATCGCTGGCCCCAATGCCAATTCGCAGGCGAGGAAAGTCTTGGGTGCCTAGATGAGCGATCGCAGACTTCATACCGTTGTGCCCACCAGCCGACCCCAATAGCCGCAGCCGCAGCCGCCCCATCGGCAGATCCATATCGTCATAGACTACCAGCACCTGGGCTGGAGATAGCTTGAGCCAGTCGATCGCAGCCCGTATTGACTGACCCGATCGATTCATGTAGGTAAGGGGCTTGAGTAAATATACCTTCTCACGACAGGGGCCAAATCCCACCCCATACTCGGCCTGAAACCGCCGCTCTTGCTTGAGCGAGATAGCCCAGAGTTTAGCCAGGCGATCGACTACCTCAAAGCCGATGTTGTGGCGGGTGCCTGCATACTTGTCCCCCGGGTTTCCCAGTCCCACAATTAGGCAGGGTGCAGGGGAGGGTGCTGTGTCAACCATAAATCAACGGCCCATGTATTACACAGGGGTATCGGGTTCACCCGACTCGACTTTAACCCCAGCCCCTGAGCTGGTGCCGTTGGTGTCGCTGATTTCAACAGGGGTCTCAGCCACCTCAGTCTCGACTTCAGCAGCCGTCTCTGGAGGAGTCAAAACCTTCTGCGAATCGGGCTCTAGCGTCGCCTTCATAGGCGCGGTGACGGCTTTTTCAATCTGCTGGGCTTCCTTTTTAAACTCCTCCTCAAATTCCTTTGAGGCATCCTGAAAGCCCTTCAGCGCTTTGCCAAAGCTGCGGCCAATTTCAGGCAGCTTTTTGGGGCCAAACACCAGCAGTGCTAGCACCAAAATTAGCGCCATCTCTGGCAAACCCACACCAAAAACGTTCATAGGCGAACCCCCACGGGCAATTTGCGTGAACTACAGCTGTTGTGCACATGTTGTGCATGAAACGGCAAAAGAGGCTGGGTAGTCAAGGGTCTACGCCAGCCTCAGACAGGTAAATCTTGGATTCGAATCCAACATTGAGAGCAAAGGTCAGGGCTAAGTCATTGCAGCCTAGCCCTTCAATCCCTAGAGACCTACGCTGCGCCAGTCAACATCAAAGCTGTCTAGCACGATGGAAGAATTGTAAAGCTGCAAAATAATCAGCAGAAACACGAAGAACAGACCGATAAAAACCGCCATTAGAGGGGTGGTGCCCCAACCGGGTGCAACCTTGCCGTACTCAGAATTGAGGGGCTTCAACACGTCTCCTAACCAAGTCCGTTGTGCCATGGATCCTTCCACAATCAACACTTTATAGTTCGTAATATTATAGGATGGAGTGGTTTCTTATTCTCATAAACTCCATGGAACCTGCAATAGTTCTTATCATTTCCGTCGCGACTGTGCTCGTTGCCGTTACCGGTTATTCAGTTTACATGTCTTTTGGGCCACCTTCCAAACAGCTGGCTGACCCCTTTGACGATCATGAAGACTAAGGCATTAAAGTCTAAAGACTAATGGCGTGAAGCCTGGGATGCGAAGCCTAAGATCCAATCCTTTGGCCGAGAAGAGCTGAGATGGCGTGTGGGGCGCAGCTTACTATAGGGTGGAGCTGCGCCAAAGCTAGCTTTTGTTTGGCCCACCCGTTGATTCTCAAGGTTTCTAATGTTAGGATTAGAAACCTGTGGATTTAGTTTGGCTGTCTCGTCATAATCCATTTGAAAACCCTTTCACCCTTACGATTGTTGCTCTAACCCTATGATTAAGCTTCGACTCAAGCGTTTCGGTAAAAAGCGGGAAGTCAGCTACCGCATCGTGGCCATCAACAGCGCGGCCCGTCGCGATGGTCGCCCTTTGGAAGAAGTTGGCTTCTACAATCCCCGCACTGACGAAACCCGGCTAGACGTTCCGGCTATCACGCGCCGTCTTGAGCAGGGCGCAGAGCCCACCAAAACCGTGCGGCACATTCTTGAAAAAGCCAATCTGCTTGAGCGGCACAAGGTCGAAGTTAAGACTGAAGCCTAGGTCATTCACCGTCTTTAGCCCCCACCCCCGACATGAATAGCCCTGATTTCCCAGGACTGGTTCGGTTTTTGGTAGAGCCTTTTTTAGACTCGCCCGATTCGTTGCGGATTGACTGCGAAGAGAACCCAGTTCAGGCCAAGGTGTGGATCAGAATTGCCTTTAAAGGTGATGAGCGCGGCAAGGTGTTCGGTCGGGGTGGGCGCAATATTCAGGCTATTCGTACCGTTGTGCGTGCTACGGCAGCGCTGTCGGGGTGGTCAGCCTATGTAGATGTCTACGGTGCCTCTGAGCAAGATAGTGGCACTGATCGTAGATCTCACAGTGCGCCGCGATCGCCCGGTAAGCCAAAGCCCCAGCTGCGTCCTAAACCCTAGAATGGTTATATGCAAGCCTGAGTTCAGGCCACTGGTTTAGATGTCTTCTCCCCTACAAATCGAATTACCCAGCTTAGAGGGCGCTCTGGCTCTAGCTGGTTACCGCGACGAAAACCTCAAGGCTCAATACGGATTTTGGGGAGCTAGTTCAACAAGGTCTCCAATAGGTTGCCCAGCAGTGCCTTTCCTCGCTTACGGGCATTGTGTACGAACTCAAAGAACCCCAGATAAAGCGGCAGTTTCTCCT
>NZ_JADEXE010000118.1 GCF_015207265.1 Nodosilinea sp. LEGE 07298
CATCCTCAATGCCATGGTGGCCCATGACACCTTATGGCAAGCCCCAGCTTGCTCTCTGCCGCCAGCCGCCACCCCCGTGGCAGCTACTACATAGCAGGGTGAGCTTGACGATCAAGATAATCGCTACGCAGGCTCCATCGCATCTCAAGCCGTCTTATCTATTTAAAGAATCTATATATCTAAGGGCTGAGCGTGGCCTACTTAGCCCTGAGGTTCAAATTCAATGCGTTAGGCTGCACAAAAGCGCAGTCTGCTAAGCCCTGAGGTTTCGCTATCGCTTTACCCAACCATTCACCTACTCGCTCCCCGTAAACCCCGATCCCCCAATCCTCATGCGTAATCTTCAAACCCTCACCAACCAACCCTTCGACCTAATTGTGATCGGCGGCGGCATCAACGGTGCCGCCACTGCTCGGGATGGAGCCTTACGGGGGCTTAAAACTCTAATTATTGACAAGGGCGATTTTGGCGGCGGCACCACCAGCTGGTCGAGCCGCCTGATTCACGGCGGGCTGCGGTATTTAGAATATTTTGAGTTCCACCTGGTGCGCGAGTCGCTGCACGAGCGGGAGGTGCTGCTGCGCAATGCTCCCCACCTGGCCAAGTCGTTGCAGATGACGATTCCAATATATCGCAGCGGGTCGCGCAGCTACCGGATCATTCAGGTGGGCATGGTGCTCTATGACGTACTTAGCTACGACAAATCGCTGCCTAACCACCGTATGCTGTCGCGTAAGACGACCCGACAGCTGTTTCGCGCCATTGATGCCGATGAGCTAGCGGGGGCCGGTCAGTACTACGACGCCCAGGCTGAGCATGCCGAGCGCCTGTGCTTTGAGAATATTCTAGATGCCCAGCAGGCCGGGGCCGTGGCCCTCAACTATGCCCAGGTGGAGGACATTCATCTGGCGAACCGGCGGATTACCGGGTTGACCTGCCGCGATCTGCTAAGCGACGACACCTTTGAGGTGACTACTCACGATAAAACGGTTGTGGTTAACACCTCTGGCCCCTGGGTCGATGCGGTTTGTGGCCTAAGCGAGTCGCCCGTTAGTAAGGGGCAAAAAATTGGCGGCACCAAGGGCAGCCATATTATTGTCGATACCTTCCCTGGCGCACCGAGTACGGCCCTCTATGTGGAAGCAAAATCTGACGGGCGGCCCTTTTTCATCATTCCCTGGCTGGGCCAGTACCTGATCGGCACCACCGACGAGCGCTACAACGGCCCCCTCGACAATATCAAAGCCGACGATGCTGAGGTGGATTACCTGCTCAAAGAAACCAATGCCGTGCTGCCCGCCGCCCATCTCACCCGCCAGGATGTGCGCTTTACCTATGCCGGGGTGCGGCCTCTGCCCTACGCCGAGGGCAAAAAGGCAGGCAGCATTAGCCGCGCCCACATTCTCCACGACCACAGCAAAGAAGGGGCCGAGAACCTGATTTCGCTGATTGGCGGCAAGCTCACCACCCATCGTCAGGTAGGCGAAGAGTTTGTGGATGTGGCGTTTCGCAAGCGTGGCGAGGCAGTGCCCGCTTGCCCTACCCACAAGCGATCGCTGCCAGGAGCCATTTTGTTAGACGATCCTAGGGTGGGCCAGTGGCACGATCGCTACCGCCACCGTATTCCTACCGCCGTGCTCGACCACCTGATCGGCATCTATGGGGCTCGCACTGAGGAACTGCTGGCCCTAGTCGATGAGCACCCCGCCCTGGCCGAGCCAATTGTCGACTACGCCCACGACATTCAGGCTCAGATTGTGTTTGCGGTGCAGGCCGAGATGGCCCATACCTTTGACGATATTCTGCGCCGCCGTACAACGGTAGCCATGCACCGCAACTACGGCTTTGACGCGCTACCCGTAGTATCTGAGGTGCTGCGCGAGTACTGCGGGTGGAGTGAAGAGCAGTGCGATCGCAATATTCGCACCTACCACCAGTTCATGGAGACCAACTGCATCCCCGACTATGCCCTGAAGCAGGAGAGTCCTTCATTGCAGACCGCCTAAGGGGAGTGGATGGGTAGAGAGTGGATGAGTAGGAAGTAAGAGGTCTCCCTTGCCCCTCACTCACTCATCCACCCCCTTACTCATCCACCCATCCACCTATCCACCCACCTACCCATCCACCCATGCTCACCGCCACCCAGACCGCCAACCAAATCTTTGAAACCTATAAACACCGCCAGGTTACCCTCGCCATTCTCGGTGCTGGGGCCTGGGGCAAGGGCTTGGCCCACATTGCCAGCAGTAACGATCACACCGTGCGTCTGTGGTCGCGCAGCGGCGATCTCTCGCTCGAAGAGGCGGTAGATGGAGCCGAGGTGATTATGTCGGCGATCTCAATGAAGGGGGTGCCAGAGCTAGTGAATCGGCTGAAGGGGCTGAATATTCCAGAAACCACTGTGTTTGTGACGGCGACGAAGGGTCTTGACCCCGAAACCACGCTGACCCCATCGGCGATTTTTCAGCGGGCGTTTCCGAACCATGCGGTGGCGGTGTTGTCTGGCCCCAACCTCTCCAAAGAAATTGAAGCGGGGCTGCCTGCCGCGACGGTGATTGCCTGCGCCAATGAAACCGCTGCCGAGGCCGTACAGCACGTGTTTGCGGGCGAAAACTTTCGCACCTACCGCAGCGCCGACCCGCTGGGAGCCGAGCTGGGCGGCACGCTGAAGAACGTGATTGCGATCGCCGTTGGTGTGTGCGAAGGGCTACAGCTAGGCTCAAATGCGCGATCGGCCCTGATCACCCGCGCCCTGCCTGAGGTAATGCGGATTGGCACCCACCTGGGCGGTCAGCCCGAAACCTTTTTGGGCCTCTCGGGCCTGGGCGATATGCTGGCCACCTGCACCAGCGTGCTCAGCCGCAACTACCGGGTTGGCTATGGCCTAGCCCAGGGCAAACCGCTGGAGCAGATTCTTGGTGAACTGGGCAGCACTGCTGAGGGGGTAAATACCGCCTACGTGCTGCACGATATTGCCCAGCGCGAGCAGATTTCGGTGCCGATTTCGCAGCAGGTGTACCTGTTGCTCAAGGGCGATATCTCTGCCGAAGAGGCGGTGGCGGCGCTAATGGAGCGCAAGCTCAAGGCCGAAGACTATCAAGAGATTTTGCAGGGTGAGTGACTGGGATGGTGAGTGGTTTTTAGGTTAGGCTAAACTTACACGCGCTAGCGGATTTTGTAGCCATGAGTGTTGTGATCTCAGACGAGATTTTAGAAGCCTCTCAGCTGACTCCTGGCGAGTTTCGTCAAGAGATTGCTTTGCATTTTTTCCAGACGGGCCGCTTAACGTTAGGCTATGCTAGCCAGCTCGCAGAACTGCCACTTAATACGTTTCGCCAACTTCTAAAAAAACGGAATATTCCTCTCTACGTCTATGATGTTGAAGATTTCGAACTGGATTTGAAAAACCTTCAGTCTTTGGGGCGGCTGTGATCGTTATTAGCGACACATCAGCCATCACGAATCTAGTTGCTATTCAACATCTGCAACTTCTACCACAACTCTACAATCGAGTTACTATTCCTGAAGCGGTCTACCGTGAACTGACAGAGGTTAATCCTCCAGTGCCAGGTACCCTTGAAGTAAAATTGGCTCCCTGGATTGAAATCAGGCCAGTGGTGAACCAGAATGTTGTAGAGCGTCTTAGGCTGAAGGCGAGGTTGGACCCTGGAGAATCTGAGGCGATCGCTCTTGCTCTGGAGCTTAACGCAGATTTGTTATTAATTGATGAGCGTCGTGGCCGAGCTGAAGCTAATCGATTAGGGGTAAAAATTACTGGCTTGCTGGGGGTTTTGGTGGAGGCAAAGCAGAAGCAGCTAATTTTTGCGGTTAAACCCCTCATGGATGCCTTGATTGCAGGATGTGATTTCAGAGTATTTACCGCTTTGTATGCCCAAATCTTAGCCATTGTAGGTGAGGCATAATTGGATACTTCAATACTTTTTAAGTCTTTGCTGTGGATTAGGGTTACAGCACGGAGGCACATAAACTATGCAAATCTGGGTTGATGCGGATGCTTGCCCGAATGTGATTAAAGAGGTTCTGTTTCGGGCAGCTAAACGAGTGCAGGTTAAGACCACTTTAGTCGCGAATCAAGAATTGCAGATTCCTGGGTCTGACTACATTGAGGCGGTGCAGGTGCGATCGGGTCTGGATGTGGCTGACAACTATATTGCCCAACAGCTACAGCCTGGCGATTTAGTGGTTACGGCGGATATTCCTTTGGCGGCTGATGCGATCGCAAAGGGAGCCTATGCCCTCAACCCGCGCGGCGAATTTTACGACCAGGGTAATATTCGCGAGCGCCTATCGATGCGAAATTTTTTAGATGAGCTACGCAGCGGCGGGGTAGAAACTGGCGGACCGCCACCGTTTAGCCAGCGCGATACCGAAGCATTTGCTAACCAGCTCGATCGCTTTTTGACTCGGCATGGTTTTAAACAGTCGTAGAGTGCTTCGCTGATACACCCAGCATGCCCGATTCAGAATAGGACCGGCTTGATTCGCCTCAGAACATCTTGCAACAACAGGTCTGGGCAGTTAGCAATGAGCTGAGCGTTTCTAGCTCTAAAGTCGAGCGATCGCAGCTGGTCAGCCATAATTACCCCAGTAACAGGACTGCCCGCTGAAATCTGGACATAAAAAGGGTTTTGGCGCTGGGTATTGCTAATGGGGCAAACAAAGGCAAATCCCATTTTTGAATTAAAGCGATCGTGGCTTACTACTAACGCAGGACGATTGCCCATTTGCTCATGCCCAGCTTGAGGATCAAAGCTGAGCCAGATAAAGTCGCCGCGCTTAGGAACGTACACTACCAAGCCTCGTTACCAACGGGGCCGCCCCAGTCGAACTCTAGTTCAGGGGGTTCAGTGACTTCGGCCAAAAGCTCGTCGAGGCTCATCTCGGGAAGGGCTTGCACTGGGGTGATGACTAGCTTGCCATCTTCGACTGAGCACTCTACGGCATCGTTAAGCTGGAGATGCAGCGCTTCATGGATATATTTAGGGATCCGCAGTGCAAGCGAGTTACCCCATTGGCCAATCTGAGTTTTCATCGGGTTGTCTCAGCGCAAAAGGCTTTTCGGATATCCAAAGTATATCATTTTGCCAAGGCCAGCTCAAAATCCTTGACGCGATCGCTCAAGCTGAAGGTCTAGGTTGCTCTGACAGAGATGCATAAACTGCTCTCTGGTCAGGCTGCGGGTGAGTTCGTCTGGGTTGAGAACAGTAGTCATAGGAAACGCTGCCGTTGTCAGCTGGAGAGGGCACGTTGCTGAAGACGCTTAACTGGCTCTAGTTTATTCAATTTCAGTTACAGATAGCTTCAAGAAACTTGCTGATTTTGCTAGCGTTCTTGTAACTCCATCATCCAAGTACGGGTACCAAATATCCCATTTAATAATCCTGATACTGTAAAATCAGCATCTAGCTTTTCCCAGTGCAATCCTGTGCCACTAGGGGTAACTTCTACCATGGCTAGATCTTCTGGTGCGGCACCATTTATCCCTTGAGCAATATCAGGAGGAAAACTAAAAACTGCTCCATTATTTAAACGCACCACGATTAGGTGATTCTGTGAATCATAACTAACGTCTATTGCCTGTGGCTCTATTCTGGCGGCTTGCACCGCAGCATCTCTAGCTCTTCGGAGTGCGGCTAAAAATTGAGCTTCATCTGCTTGATTAACCATGAATCTCTATCCAACGCTGCAATAACTCAACTTGATGCTCAACAATGATCTCTAGCGCTCTTCTAGCATCTTTATTACTCATATCGTACAGTTCTAAAAGTTTAGGATTAGCTAGGCTGACTCCCAGCTCTATCTTGGCTTCGCCACCGCTCCTGAAAACATGAACATGGGCTGGAATGTGGTCATCGTAATAGATGCGAAAGCTAAACCCGTCTTTTCTTAAAACCGTTGGCATAGCTTTATAGTACGAAATTTGCCTTGTAATTTGCTCGTCTTGTCATAGCTTCTTACCAATACAGTTGAGCTTTTGGGGCACATCTAGTACATTATTTCTTGCGGGGAATGGTTTAGGCGGGTTGTGCGAGAGGTACCAGCTCTTGCACAACCCTAATCATTCCGGACTTATCGTGACTAAGCCGAAATGCCTGAGCCTATTTTAGGTCAAGCCTTCGGTACGGCACCCTTACGGGATGCTCTAGGCGGTTCCCCGTTTTCTTTACCGAAGGTGAACACCCATAACTTACGAATTTCAGCTGCCCGTGCGCAACCAAGAACTGGTGCGCCTGATCGCGATCGGTGACCACGGTGCCGTGCGCGACACCATTCACCAGCTCGGTGCTCTTGGCTATGCCGACCCCGATCGCTGGTCTAGGCTCATGCCCACTGGCCGCGAAGGCGAGTACCTCGCCATCCACACCCACCGCTACGCCCCAGCGGCAGAGTAAACAAACAAAAGCCCTGGAGAAAAAGTTGCTCCGGGGCTTTTGCTCTAGGTTGCTTCCCCTGCCTGTTCTAGAGCAAAGTCAATCACCGTTTTGCTCAGGCGAATTTTCTTGGCGAGCATTCTGGCGATCGCATCTTTGACCGAAAAACTAGGGTTGTGGCGCTTGGCCTTAAGCAAAATGCCCATAGACCCCGTTAGTGATAAGCCACTGAGCCTTGCTACTCGCCGACCAATAGCTTCATCAATACAAACTGTCTTCAGCCCTAGATCTAATGCGAGTTGAATGACAGATGCCTCACCTAAATCGAGCGTGTTGAGTAGCAAAGGTGAGAGAGCCAGCGCCGAGGATTGTTTTCTGAGCCAAGTAGCTTGTTCAAACTCAGCCACCGCAAAGTTGCTGGAGCCGCCCTTGCTCAACTCTTGGCAGACTTCAAACGGCACATGTACTTGCTCGTACAGTGCTGCGAGGGGTTCTAGGTTTCCCCATGCGGCTACTAAAGCAATTAGTGGCGAGGTATTGATGACAATCTTGTCGGTCTCAGGCATTGGCCAGGTCAGAGGCTAATTCTTCTTCCGTGAGATCCACTATATTGACGCCATAATCGGCCAGCCTCAACAAAAAGCTAACCCTGTCTACCCCGATTAAACTGGCTGCCATTCCTGAGGAGAGGCGCTTTAGTTCGAACAGTTTGACAGCCATAGCCCACTTGGCCTCCAGCTCAAACTGTTCCCGTGTGCGCCCCACCGCATCTGGAAATGTCTCAGGATAGTCAACCACAAGCTGTAGCGTCATAGATCATTTCCAAGTTTGCTCAGTAAACCTTTGCGAAATTCGTTAGCGGCTTCTAGCCGGGAGGTTTGGGCTAGCAACACACAGCGGCTCAGCAGAGCCATATCCAAGGTTGCGAGTTCTGAAATTTCGCTGCGGTCAATGGCCTCGTACCCATCGCTTCGCAGCCTGTGTAGGCTAAACACACCATCTTCCCAGAACCACACTTCGGGCACTCCAAGCGCTTGGTAGCGCTGGAGTTTGCCCATGCCACCGCTGGTAAAGACCACTTCAATAGCCAGGTCAGGAATCGGTTTTGACGCACCAAAGCAATAGGATTCATCAGCTTGAGCCGAGACTTCCCCTTCTTTTTCCTGGGTCATAGAGCCGGTAGGCTCAAACTCGATCGCATTCTCCAGGCAAAACAGACCAATCAAGAAACCGATCAGCCGACTAAACATTTCGTGGTCGCGCCCTGGCATCAGAATCTCGATGGTGGTGTTGTAGTAACCCAGCCGCACCCCCGGCGACTCAGCAAACCCAGCCTGAACGAGCTTGAACTGCTGCCAGCTCAGGCCAGCGTAAACCACACGCTGATCGTTAGTAGGAGGGGTAAGCAGGGGAGCAGACATCATGGCCACGGTCCTTCCGGCGCGATACTTCCGGTGCAACATCGCACAACCCTATCGTAACCAAGCCCTTTGACTGGCGGCACAGCCATTCTCCCCATTTGGCCCCACCTCTATTAAATCGACAGACCCAGCCGCAGACCCAAGAAGGCGTGGACAAACATTACCGCTAGGGCAACGCTGCCCAGGTAGGCGTGGGCGGTACGCAGAGATGCTTTGCCACCGCCAAACTTAGTAATCGAAATGGCCCCATTGAGGGCTAGCAGGCCAATCACCAGGCCGCCCGTCCAAAAATGGGGGCTTTGAAAGATGTCTTTCTCCTGCATGACCAGCGACAGCACCCCGCCGGTATAGCCCAGGCTAATAAAGGTAAACATCCACAGGGCCAGACGCTTGTGGGTGTGGCGGTTTTCAGCTTTTTTCTGAGGGTCATCGTCGCCGATGCGGCCTTTCCAGCCCATGTAGGCGGTAAAGCTACCCATGACAAAAATGACGATGCCCATCATGGCCGGGTGGCCCCAGTGCACAATCGGTTCCGGGGTGCCAAACCCAGCAAAGAAATCGGCAATGGGCTGCAAGTAGCCGCGAATCGTAGAAACCATGGTCATCTCCCAACAGAGCAGTGAAAAGCGCCATCCCTAAGGTGCCACATTTTCTCTACCGAAAGGAGGAGGGCCAGCGCAACCCGACACCAAAAGTTATGTTATGAAATTGTGTCAAAAACGACTCCTAAGATCTTAATCGTAAGTGAAAATCTAAAAATACTTACTAAACTAATCCTGTGGAGCTTGATGACCTTGATATTAAAGCTTTGTTGCTGCTCTGTCAGCGGGGCCGCATGACCTGGGCGGAGTTAGCAGGGCAGCTGGGGCTATCGGCCCCAGCTGCCGCCGATCGCGTCAAAAAACTCGAAGAGCGTGGCATTATCACCGGCTACAGTGCCCGGCTCGATGCCGAGGCTCTGGGGCTAAATCTGACGGCGTTTATCTCGGTAACGCTCGACCAGCCGCGCCATCGGGAGGGCTTTTTGGCGGCGGTGCAGGCGGCGGCAGAAATTTTGGAGTGCCACCACGTTACGGGCGACGACGATTACCTGCTCAAGGTGCGCTGCCGCCACACTCGCGCTCTGGAGGCGCTGATTACCGATGGGCTAAAGGCGATCGCGGGGGTAGTCAAAACCCGCACCCTGATCGTGCTCTCGACGGTGAAAGAAACCCAGGTGCCATCGCTAGATCATTTGAGCGAGTCCTAAGGAGGGGCTGATGGAAGGTTGGGCATTGTTAAAAGGAATGGGGCTGGGGCTGGCGATCGCAGCCCCAGTCGGCCCCATTGGCTTGCTCTGCATTCGCAGGTCGCTCACCCAGGGCCAGCTAATGGGGCTGGTGACGGGGATGGGGGCAGCCACCGCCGATGGCCTCTATGGCTGCATCGCTGGCTTTGGGCTGACGGCGATCGCCGATCTGCTGGTCAGCCACGCCCAGGCCATGCAGCTCATGGGCGGCCTATTTCTCTGTTATTTAGGCGTCACCACACTGCGGGCCGACCCTGCCAGCGAGGCCGCCAAGCTGTCCAGCCGAGGGCTGTGGGGGGCCTACGCTTCTACCCTGGTCTTGACGTTAACTAACCCCGCGACTATTCTTTCCTTCATTGCGATTTTTGCCGGGCTGGGTCTGGTGGGCAGCAGCCAATCGTGGGCAGCCTCATTGACCCTGGTTGTCGGGGTGTTTTTGGGGTCGGCCCTGTGGTGGCTGTGCCTGAGCTGGGGTGTAACGCTTTTTAGCCAAAGGCTGACACCAGCCCGGCTGAAGTGGTTAAATCGGCTGGCCGGTGCGGCTATTTTTGCCTTTGGGGTAGTGGCGATTGCGCTCACCTTCAGGGGCTAGGCTCCAAGTTCCACACGCCAGGTACTGCTTGTGACCATGCTGCAAACACATCGGTTTTCGTCTGTATCGCCCCGACGGCCTGTAGCCTGGAGACGGTGGCTGAGTGCGGTGCTGGCCCTGGTGCTGGTGAGCTGGCTGGGAATAACGACTGTATCTAACGCCCAGACAGCCCCGTCCGAACTGGTGGCCCAGTCCATAGAAGACTTGCAGAATAAGCAAAAAACGCTCGAACAGCAGCGCAACCAGCTTCAGCAGCAGCAAAACGAAATTCAAAACCGCCAGGCCGATTCAGAATCTAATCTGCAAAGCCTGGAGAACAATATTGTCTACACTGCTAACCAGATTAGCCAAACTGAGTACCAGCTTAGCCAGGCTGAGAAAGAACTCAAAGACTTTGAGGCCCAGCTCCAAAAGGCCGAAGAGGACTACGAAAACGTCCGTACCGGCACCGTAGCCCGCTTACAGTATTTACAGCGGCAGCAGGGGAGCGAGGGTTGGGCGGTGCTGCTACAAAGCCAGAACTTCAACGAATTTCTCGATCGCCAGTATCAGCTCAAGCGGGTCTACGCCGCCGATCGCCAGGTGCTGGCCGACCTCAAGGCCAAAGCCGAAGCGATTCAAAAGCAGAAGGCTGCGGTCGAAGAAAAGCGCAACCAGGTCGCCCTGCTGAGGCAGCAGCTCCTCTCCCAAAAGCAGCAGTACGAAGCCGAAGCCAGCGTAGAAAAACAGCTGATTTCTCGCCTCAAAGACCAGCGCGGTGCCCTAGAAGCCGCTGAAGCCCAGCTCGCCCGCGATTCGGAGCAAATCGCCGGGCTAATTCGCCAAAAAATCGCCGCCAGCACCGGGGTGATTCGCGGCACTGGGCGGTTTGTATTCCCTGCCAATGGCAACATCTCTAGCGGCTTTGGCAACCGCCGCCACCCGATTCTGGGCTACAGCCGATTCCACGCGGGCATCGACTTTGCGGCCAGCCAGGGCACCCCAATCTACGCCGCCGACTCGGGTCGGGTCATTTTTTCGGGCTGGTACGGCGGCTACGGTCAGACGGTGATTATTGACCATGGCGACGGCATCAGCACTCTCTACGCCCACGCCAGCCGTTTGATGGTGAGCGAGGGGCAGGCGGTGCAGCAGGGGCAGGCGATCGCCGCCGTTGGCTCCACCGGCCTCTCTACCGGCCCTCACCTGCACTTTGAGGTGCGCCAGAATGGTAATCCGGTGAATCCGGTGGCTTATTTGTAGGCAAGTGGGCGGGTAGGTGAGTAGGAGGGTAGACAGGTTTTGACACAGGTGAGGACGCTGCACCTACCTCCAACTCACCCACATTACTCGCCTACCCATCCACCCGCCTACCCATCCACACATTTACCCCAGGCTTTTCTTCACATGCTGCATAATCTTCGCTTTGCGGGGGTCTTCGCTCTTGGCGGGGGTCACGCCGCTGAAGTTGATTTTGCTGGTGAGAGCAAGGTGCTGCTTAATTTGGTCTTTACTGGCCATAGAGATACCTCAGGGTTAGGAACGACAGGAAAAGCTTGAATTTACAAGGGTTTGACCCCCATAAATTAGCCTTGGAATGGGCATTCCAATTTTATTCTCCCTGTAGACAATTTAGTACATGTGCCCAGGGTTACTGCAAGTCCTTACAATCAATGGCTGTATAGCAATAGTTAGGGATGGTGTTGCTGCTGCCCCTGGCTTGCAACTACCTGGAGAGACCTGGTGTTTAACCTGCGTACTGTTCTATTTGCCTTCGTCTTGCTGGCGCTGCTGCTGCTGCTGGGGCGCTACCTCAAGCAGCGCATTCAGTGGTTTCAGCGACTCTACCTGCCGTCCTCAATTGTAGCCGGGGCGCTGGCGCTGCTGCTGGGGCCAGAGGCGCTAGGGGCGATCGCAACGGCCATATTTGGCCCTGACTCTTTACTAGCGGGCGGTCTGTTCGCCGAAGATATCCGCACGGTGTGGGCACAGGCCCCGGGGGTATTTATTAATGTTGTGTTTGCAGCCCTGTTTTTAGGCGAAACGATTCCGCCGCCGCGTGATATTTGGCGAAAGGCGGCCCCCCAGGTGGTCTTTGGCCAAACCCTGGCCTGGGGGCAGTATGTAGTGGGCTGCCTGGCCACCCTGCTCATTTTGATTCCGCTGTTTAATGTCAACCCCATTGCCGCCGCCCTGATTGAAATTGGCTTTGAGGGGGGCCACGGTACCGCTGGGGGCATGGCCGACACCCTCATTGACCTGGGCTTTACCGACGGGGCCGACCTGGCCATTGGTCTGGCGACAGTGGGCATTGTCGCTGGTATTATCTGCGGTACCGCCCTGGCCGACTGGGGTCGCCGCAAGGGCCATATAGATACCGTTACCCGTCGGGTGATTGAGCCCGAAGAAATTCCTGACCTCAACGTGGTGGCTGAAACGCCAGAACTGCGGCAAGAGCGGGCACGGCTGCTGCGCAACCTGCTGGTTGACCCGCTGTCGATTAACTTTGCCATTGTCGGGCTAGCGATCGCTATCGGCTGGCTGATTTTAGAGGCGCTGAAGTTTGTCGAGGCAGCGACCTGGGGTGGTGAGGGCGGCTTTGCCCTGTTTACCTATGTACCCCTGTTTCCGCTGGCGCTCATTGGCGGCATTATCACGCAGTCGATTCTTAACCGACTGGGGCTGGGATCGCTAGTGATTCGGCCCATGGTGCAGAATATTGCTGGGGTGGCGCTAGATGTAGTGGTCATTTCTGCGATCGCCACCATTTCTCTCAGCGTCATTGGCGGCAACTTGGGCGTCTTTCTTGTGCTCAGCGTCGTCGGTATTCTATGGAATGTGCTGATCTTTTTGTGGTGGGCACCACGCATTTTTCCCAGCTATTGGCTTGAGAAAGGCATTGGCGACATGGGCCAGTCGATGGGCGTTACCGCCACGGGCATTTTACTGCTGCGCATGGTCGACCCCGACAACAGCACGGGTGCCTTTGAAGGCTTTGCCTACAAACAGCTCTTCTTTGAGCCCATTGTTGGCGGCGGGTTGTTTACTGCTGCGGCCCCAGCCCTGATTGCCCGTCTGGGCCTGCTACCCGTGCTGGCGATTACCGGCGGGCTGCTCATTTTCTGGTTTGCGGTGGGCTACCTGCTGATTCGGCAAGAACGTCGTCGCCCTTCAGCTAGCAGCGTGTAGAGCCCCTCGGCTAGCAGCGTATAGAGATAGAGAGGAATGGTCGCGACCTACCTGACCCAACGGCTATAGCTGTGACCAGTCTGGTTAAGACAGGTCTCCTATGAACGTTCAAACGTTTGAACGTTCATAGGGTTTCTGGATGTCCTAACCAACGTGACTATGGCTATATTCCTCCCTCACATCTGGCGGGATCCTTAATTGTGACAAGGAAAATCAATACTTATCATAAGTATTCCTAATCAAAAGCATAGATAATTTATGAGCTAAATTTCTCTTAAGCTGAAGGTCTAAAGGTAGAATTTAGCTTGATTTTAGCTTTGGACGGCATTATGTATCATGGCAGACTCTGGAACTTCTCCGATTAGCGAAAACTTTGATTCTCTACCGCGCGAGGTTAGGGTTGATAACCTCCGCAACGTGCTTGAAACTTTGCAAATAGCCGATGAAATCGCTAAACAGGGTTACTTAATCACCAGTTCAGAACTTGCCGATTTAATGGATGTGAACGCTAGCGCCGTTACCAGCCGGGGCGAGTTTTGGGCCTGGCGTAACTGGTCAGTATCGCGAGTGCGGCGAGAAGGAAACCAAATTCTCTGGCAAATCGAGCGCATTGATTAGTGATTTCGGTAGGTGATTTACAATTTGCCGAGCTGCAAAGAGGTTCGGCAAATCTCTTACTTCCCTGACATTTGACCCTAGTTGGTCGTTCCCAATTCGTTAGGCGAGCAGCACATAGCCTCCGGAATCTTGCGCTAATGCTTCTACCGGGTCTCATCCCTTTAACTGAGGACGGCTGCTGCCTCCGGGGGCTACCACCTAACCGCTTACTCGCTTACTCTCGCTCCCCTTAACCACTCCCGCAGCACTGGCAGCACAGGGCAGGGGGTGGCGACCTGCACATTCTCAGGCTTGCTCCAGGTAAAGGGGGCCTGCTGAGCCGCCGACATCCACAGCAGGCGCTTGGCTCGGGTCATGGCAACGTAGAGCAAACGGTATTCTTCGGCGGCTTTGAGGTGTTTGGCCTGCTCCCAGGCGGTAATGATGTCGGGAATGCTGCCCCGCTCTTGTTCGGTATCGGCGTGGGCATAGGTGCGAATTTGGGCGCGGGCCACCTCCGCCAGGGTAAAGTCGCCCAAAAACTCGCCCTGGGGCGGCACCCACAGAGTGCCAGGGATGGTCTTGTCGTGCAGGAAGGGCAAAAACACCACGTCCCAGTCGAGCCCCTTGGCCTTGTGCATGGTGATCAGCGTCAGCTGCCCAGGACGGGTGTAGAGCGAGTCGGTATCTTCAGTATCGACGGCGGTAAAGCGCTCGGAGCCGACGATGTCTTGCAGCACCGCGATCGCCGCCCCCAGCGTGTTGTCGTTGCGAATTTGCTGGCTGACACGGGCGGCCAGCTTGTCGGCGGTGGCTAGCTCGCTCTGGTTGTAGCCCAGGGTGAGGCCAATGAACGAGAACAGGCTGTAGGGGGGCAGTTCGAGGCGCGATCGCAGCAGCCCCGCGCAGTAGCGCCGCGCCGTCCGTGCGGCATCAGTATCGGGTGGGGCATCCAGCGGGCCGGGGTAGAGAAACTGCTCAGGCGCTTGGGCCAGGGCGTTGAGGTCTTGGGTGGGCACCCGCTTGCGATCGACCAGTACCCGCAGCGCCCCCTTGAGCATGTCTGGCGAATGGGGCCGCTCGATGAATCTCAGCAGGGCGAGCATTTCTTCGGGCACTTTGGTCTGGCGGTCTTGTTCGCCCACGTCGTAAAACTTCAGCCCCATCGCGGCCAGGTCTACCCCACCCACCAGGTCAGGATCGCGCAGCAGGTTACCGACAAACTGGCTCTGGCGACCCTCTCGCACCAAAATGGCAAAGCTGGTATCGGGGTTCTCGGCGTAAAGATCTCGCACCCGCTCGGCCATCAGTCTGACAGTATCTAGCGTGGTGGGCGGCGAGAGAATGTCTAGGCCAACCCCCAGTGGGTCAGGGTTGGCCCCCGGCTGGGGATCGTTGGGGGGGACCGGAGCGATCGCCTGGTTGCGAAAGGGCGTCTCTGGCCCCGCCACCCGTGCCTGGTTCACCCAGGCCAGCATTTGGTTGGCCGCCGCCATAATGATGCCGCTGCTGCGCCCGGCCTGATCCATCGTCACCAGCCGATCTTGGCGGCGGCAGTCGTCGCAAAACTGGTTGAAGAATACTGGGTCCGCCGGGGTAAACGTAGAGTTGATCGCCTGGTTGGGGTCGCCCACTCGCACTAGATTGGGCTCGCCATCAGGATACTCAGGATCACCGGCCAGCAGGGTTAGTAACCGAGTCTGCAAGGGCGACGAATCCTGCGCTTCGTCTTCAAACACGGCGAAAGTGCGCCCCTGCCAGAAGCGGAGGCTGTCGGGGTCATCCAGCGTGCGCAGGGCACCTAAAATCATGTCGTCGTAGTCGATCCAGCCCCGCTGCGAGAGCAGAGCCTGGTAGCGCTCGTACAGACCCGCCGCAATGGTAAGCACGTCGTAGTCTTCGACATCCCCCGGTAGATTGTGGTTGACCTGTTGAGCTAGCTCTAGCAATTCAGCGGGCATCAACCCCGAACTCTTGGCCTCGCGAATTACGGTGTGGGCCAGGCTGGGCAGCACCTCTGTACGCAGCACCGACTGCCGCCTGAGCTGCTCAGTTTCCTCACCGTCGAACTGTCGCCCCTCAATCAGGTGGTGGTAAAGGTCGGGGTTGGCGACAATCCACTGTTCTACGCAAACCCTCAGCAGGCGGTTGTTTTGGGCAGGCGAAACCAGCGTCAGTGTGTCTAGGTTTAGGTTAGACAGTTCTGGGTTGCGGGTGGCAATGGTAAGCGCCAGCCCGTGCAGGGTAGAAACGGTAAAGCTAGTTTGGGGCAGGCCCAGGTTTTTCAGATGGCCCCGCACCTTGGCCTTGAGGTTGGCCGCCGCCGATCGCGTAAAGGTCACCAGCACCAGCTGCCGATTCAGGTGCAGCTGGTGGCGGGCGATCGCGATCGCCGCCGCCGCCGCCATCCCCGTCGATTTACCTGAGCCAGGCACCGCCGACACCGCCAGCCGCCCACCTTCCCAGTCGGCCAACGCCTGCTGCCCCCGCCGTAGCCCGGTGCGAATTTCCCTCAGTGCCGTCTCGCGATCGACGGGTGCTGCCACCATAGGTTTCACCAAGCTGTGGGTTGAAAGGTCGAGTTATTGGCAATGATGACCGTATCGCCGGTTTGTTTGATTACAAACAGACCCCGCTGATAGGCAAAGCGGTCTACCCCTTCGTCAATTTCGATACCGGCTACAGCGCCGTAAATTTGATAGTCGGCGTAGTGGGGGAACGACTGCTTGAAGCGATGCAGTTTACCAATAAAAGCGTATACATCCTTACTGGACAGCCGATCTTTGACCTCAATTACGTATAGGGCATCGTCACTGATAGCGAGCAGACCAATGTCCATCTCGGCTCCAGGGCGCTGAGATCTTGCTTGGCCAATAGTTTCGCAGATCTCAATACCCTGCTCACGAAAGAGACCTACTAACGAGGGTTCAACCAGATTCTCGATAAAAAGCCCGATGGGAGTCGTAAGTGCATCTACGGCGCGGGTAGTGTTATCAACCAAATGACTGAGTTCCTCCATAGCTCGCTTTGCTTCCGCCTGAGCCTCCGTAGCGCGGCGATTAACTTCGGCCTGAGCGGTTTGCGATCGGGCGTAAATGTCGTCAAGGGTGATTGGCTCAGCCATTGTCTGCATCCTGCGGTTGCCTGCATAGTCTCATTATGGGCCAGCCCCGCTGCTATCCCCACGTCTCTATTGGTATGAATAAGCAAGGTCGAGGTTGGCCAAGTGTAGGCTCTACTCGGGAATAATCGGCAGAATTAGCCGGGAGACAGCGGCGGTGTGATGGTAGATCGTCTGGGTCGCCGTCACCGGCTGACGCTCAGTGGGAATATCGCCCCCCGTATTGGGATTGCGGTCAAAGCGGGGGTAGCTGCTGCTGGAGACTTCCAGGCGAATGCGATGGCCTGGAAAGAAGACCTGGCTGGTGGGCCAAAGATCGATCGCGATTTCGGTGGGGGCCTGAGTTTCCTCTAAGGTATTGTCACCGATCGCACTGTCGTAACCTCGCCGCAGAATCCCTTCAGAAACGTTGTAAGCCGTGCCGTCAGGGTAGACATCCACCAGTTTGGCGGTGAAATCGGTATGGGGTGCCGTGGTTGAAACCTGGAGCCGCAGCTGCACTGGCCCAGTCACTTCGATCGCGTCGCTTAGGGGCGGGGTGGTGTAGATCAGCACGTCATCCCGCTGTTCTACTGTGTTTTGGGGCTGAATGCCTGCGTTTGGCCCCAGCATGGCTCCCCCTGCACTGGGCACCGGGTTTTGCGGATCGTAGACAAAGCGATCGCTCCCTTCATCCTCACCCGGCGGCTCCAGACTGAGAACGCCGTCGCCATTGAGAGTATTCGCCCGACCGTTGCTGTGGAGATAGTAGGGCGTGTAGCGAGTACGGGGCAGGGGCCAGGCCGATTCGCCGCGCCAGGTGTTAGCGCCCATGACATAGATCTGCACTGGGTCGGGGTAGGCCGCCTTGGGATTGCCTTTGAGCTGCTGATCAAACCAGGGCAGGCTGGGGCCAATGCTCTCAAAGCGGTAGTTGCGGGGGCGGCTGCCGTCGGGGAAGGTGACGGTGTTGGCGTGGGTCCACGGCCC
Organism: Nodosilinea sp. LEGE 07298; assembly: GCF_015207265.1. Lineage (GTDB taxonomy): Bacteria > Cyanobacteriota > Cyanobacteriia > Phormidesmidales > Phormidesmidaceae > Nodosilinea. The sequence continues at coordinate 17,549 of NZ_JADEXE010000118.1, forward strand.
GATCACCAGGCGGGTGGCCTCGGCGACCGGGGGGGCCGTATGGGCGCGAATTTGTTCAAAGTCGGCTAGCTGGGTGGGCAAAAATGGATCATACCAACCCGCCATCAGCAGGGCCGGAGCCTGAAGCTGGCGGGCGCGATCGGTGCCATCGACCGCTTGCCAGTAGCGATCGCGATCGGTGCGACTGGCCCAGGTATCAAAAAACGGAATGTTCTGCACCGCTCGGTCATCGGCCTCTATCAGGGGCCACCCCTCATAGCCCCGCTGTAGCTCCTCCTGGGGAATGGGAATATCTTGCTGGCCGTAGCTGAGGGTGGCCCAGTAGAGGGCACTTTCTAGGGAAAACGCGCCGCCGGGGTAGAACATGCGGTAAAAATCGGTGCTGCAAATCTGCGGGATTAGGGCCGACAGACCCGGATCGGTCTGGTCGGCCAGCACCCACTGGGTATAGCCAAAGTAGGAGCCGCCCCACATGCCGATTTTCCCGTCGTACCAGGGCTGCTGGGCGATCCACTCTAGCGTGGCCTGCCCGTCTTGTTTTTCGTTCAAAAAGGGCGGATCGTAGCTGCCGCCCGACTCATAGCGTCCTCGGGTACCCTGAATCACGGTGGTGTAGCCATGACTAGCCCAGAGATGGCCAATGGTGCGGGCAAACAGAATATGTTTGATCTTTTTCGAGTAGGGAATGCGTACCAGAATGGTGGGAGTAGCGGCGGCGGTGCGGGGATGGTAGACATCGGCCACCAGGGCTGTGCCGTCGGGGGTAGTCACGGTCACCCGGCGCTCTAGGCGAACGCTGAAGCTGGCGGGCGGATAGTCTAGCTGGTGGCCCACCCAGGCGGCGGCGATCGCACTACCCCGACCAACCAGCAGCAGCAGCAGCGCGGTCAACCCCGCCAGCAGCCACAGCCAGACCCGCTTGTGAAAGAACAGCTG
>NZ_JADEXE010000561.1 GCF_015207265.1 Nodosilinea sp. LEGE 07298
AAATTGACACCACGGCACTGGGGCGGCGGGCCTTGACCAACTTGTACACCTCCGCCAAAAAGTCGGAGATTTTGTTGGCTCGCCAGGCCATCCACTCGGCATCTTGCGGGTCACTAGGCGGCGCTTGCCCCCCGTGCTCAGCCCGGTAAAGGTTGATGGTGAAGGGGTCGTAGCCAAAATCGACCGGCAGGCCCAGGTGGTCGTCAAACTGAAAGCCGTCGATCTCGTAGTTGGTGACTAAGTCATTGATGATTTCGAGCTGAAACTTCTGCACCTGGGGATGAAAGGGGTTCATCCAGCGGCGCGGAATCACGTTGCCCTCCATCCAGATGCCGGGGTCGGCCAGAGGTACGTCGTCGGGCAGAAATTCATCTACCTGGGCGACCCACTGATTGGCCCGGTGCTTTTCGCGGGCCAGATCACCAGCCTGGAGCCGTTCTGGCGCACCGAGCTTAGCGGACTCTGAGGGTTTGGCTGCCGCCTTGGGCAGGGCCGAAACCGAGGCGGTCTGTTTTTGGGTAAACCAGTCGGGATGGCGACGGTACAGCTCGTAGTTGGCGGGGGCCATAAAGCCAAATTCAAACCAGGGCACCACCGCCATACCTCGGGCGTGGCCCATATCGATCGCCTCCTGCATCATGTCGCGATCGCTCTCGGAGGCTGGCCCTGGGGCACGCAGGTCACCGTAGAGGTGCTGGCTCACCCCTAGCTCGCGCTTGGCCGTAGCGCTGGGGTAGAGGGTGTGGCCGTAGTTCCACACGACGGGGTAGAGCGTGTTGAAGTTGAGGTCGGCCAGGCGGTTCACCGCCGATTGCAGCGCTTCAGTCGAGAAGAGCACCTGGCTGTCGACGTTGGTCAGCCACACGCCGCGCATTTCGCGCAGCGGCGAGGGCACCGCAGGGGGTTGCGCCTGAGCCACCCAAGCGGGATCAACGGTACGCCGCAGGGCAGGGTTTGAGGCCGCGCCACACACCAGGGCCGCTGCTTCGCCTCGGGTCAGCCGCTGGGTAGGGTTGATGCGATTGGCCTGGGGATAGTTCACCACCACGCCCTGGGCGAGGGCGGCAGCAACGCCTTCGCGAGCGTACTGAGGCACCTGGGGGCCGTCTTCCAGGCTGGTGTTGATGAGGGTATTGGCGGCCAGCTCGTAGTTGGCCCCCAGCTTAGCGGCCAGGGCCATGATCGCTTCAGCTCGTACCAGGGGGCGATCGCGCTGAAAATACTGGTCGGGGTAGTGTGCTGCCACCGTAGGGGCTGTCTCCAGGCCCAGCGCTCGCTCCAGCGGGTTGGCCCAGCCGCCCGCCTGGGCGGGAGGATTGATCTGATTGAGCAGGGCCACGTAATCGCCCCACAAAATATCGTCGTCAGGGTAGAACAGGCCGCTGCGATCGGGAGTGACAACGCCCAGCTGAGCCAGGGTGGTGATGCAGTCTTTGGCCCAGTGGTTTTGAATGTCCACCGGAATAACTCGCCGTGGAGGAATCAGGGGACGGTTTTCGCTGGGGTTTTCACCAGAGTTTTCCCTGGGCAGGATCTGCTTAATTGCGGCGGCGGGCAATTGTGGCGCAGTTGTCCCGCCCGTCTTGGCCAGCAGCGGCAGCACCCCCGGCCCGCTCAGCACC
>NZ_JADEXE010000562.1 GCF_015207265.1 Nodosilinea sp. LEGE 07298
ATCAACACGCGTTTGAAGTTGATTAAGCGCTCTGGCTACGGATTCACTAATTTTGAGCGATTCCGCCTCCGATGCCTAATCTGCTGGCATTTTTCTCCAACCGCTGCATAGTGATCCCAGGAGAGCCAAACTTTTTCTGCGAAACGTTTAGCATTGAACCGCTTGTACCCGTAGCCTTCCTAGTGAGTAAGCTTCGGTATTTGGGTTCAGAAAGTAAAAATTTCAAATATTCGCGGGTCGCGATATCCCGTTTAGGAATAATTTTCCATATCTTGTCGGGCAAAAAGAGATTTTTGCAATCTTTTTCGACCAAACATGTTGCGGCTACTAATTCTCTAGTATTTGCTCTGGTAAAAAGCAAATCGCCTTTTTGTGGAACTATTATTTGTTTCTGGAAAAAGGATCTACCAACATTTTTAAATTCCGTTGGAATGAACCGACCTGTAGTAACAGCACTGATTTTCAAAACGCCCCATTCATCTTTTTCCAGTGATCTTTCTTCTCCCCCAGCACTCCAACCTGCGCTAATGCTTTCAATCACATCCTTCATTGACCATGTATGCCACCCCTTTGGATTAGTAACGGGATCGCCGAACATGTCTAGGAAGGCGGCACGGAGCAGCTCTTCGGTCAGGGCGACGGCTTCCTTGCGCTTGCGACGTACCGCATCAGCTTTATCCAATATCGCCGCAATCCGCCGCTGCTCTTCGAGAGGAGGGAGTGCGATAGGAATTATGTTGGCAGAACTTTTAGTGAGTTTTCCTCGTGTACTTCCATTAACAAAAGAGGTGATTTCATATTTTTCGAGATGACGGCAAAGATATCTGATATCAATAGTTTTTTTGGGTCTCAAAACATGAGCATGATTGTTGACCCAGCATTTTCCTTCAACTTGATAAGCAATAGTTTTCGTCGGGTCTCCAAAGTGACCACCATCCTCTGCTAGGAGCACAAGAGGCTCATCGAAAATAAAGTCTGCTACGGAATCTTGTTGGCCGTTGGCTCCGTAATACGGGTATGGACCAGGCACTCTGTCTTTCTGAGTGATTGGTTTACGTTTACTATCGAGAAAGTCAACCACATCAGCCAAAGGATAATGTGGCCACTTATTTGTTAACTCTGAAGGATATATCATCATCCCAACATCTCCTCCAGATCATCTAAGTCCTGGCGGATGTCATCTTCTAAGTCCCGCAGTTTTTGCAGAATAACTTTGGGCGGATCGTAGGTCACTTCTTCGTACTCAATTTCTTTATAACGATTGATCGACAAGTCATAGGCATTGGCAGCGATGTCCTCGCGGGGGACAACAAATGCCTTGGCGCAGCGATCCGTATCTTTGGCTGGGTCGCGCTGTTGCCAGCGGCTGAGGATGTCGGGAATGTCGTTATTGGCAATCTCATGCCGCTTATCGTCCAGAGAGTACCCATCGGCAGCCATGTCGTAGAACCCTTGGTGGTGCAGAAAAGTCCTGAAAGGGTTGTTGTGAAAGGAGTCCCAAATGAGACAGGGTAGATGGGAAGGGGCATTTCATGAGAGGCTTGAATTCCCCAACTCAAGGCCAGTCTCATGGAAACACCCCTCTTGTATCGTCAACTGCAAGACCAATTGAGTCAA
>NZ_JADEXE010000119.1 GCF_015207265.1 Nodosilinea sp. LEGE 07298
CATCCACACATCCGCTCATCCACTCCTACCGCCCAAACCCCACCACGCCCCCCTCTGCGATAACATAGGCCACCTCTCCACGCGCCAGGGCAATCTCATGCCCCCCGGTGAACTCGCCAAACGCAGGCAGCGTGAGCCGCCGATGCGGGGCCTGCCAGTAAAAACAGGGCAAACGGAGGCGATCGCAGCCCATCTTTAGCCGCAAGCAGGGGTGAATGTGGCCGCAAATATTCAGGCGTTCTTCCCCTAGCTCAGGCTCGTGGCTGAGCAGAATACCGTCTAGATCTACGGCGTCAACAAGGCACTCCACCGAGAGCTGGCTGAGGTTATCGTGCAGGCGGCGATCGTGGTTGCCGAGAATGAGGTGGGCACTCACCTGGGTACGGTGCAAAAACCCCAGCCAGGCATCAATGACCCCATCGGTCATACCGTCGCGCCCATGAAACAGATCGCCCAAGATCCAAAGATGTTCGGGCTGGTATCGAGTACACAACTCCTCCAAGCGCTGCAGCGTGGCCTGGTTAATCTGGCTCGGTACCGGCAGCCCATGGTGTTGAAACGTCTCCGCCTTACCCAGGTGTACGTCTGAGACCAGCAGCGCCCTAAGGGCTTCGATATAGACCGCTCGCTCGGGCAGTAACTGCAGCTGAATTGAACCAACGGCGAGAGTCTCTATGACCGTAGTTGAAGGCACCATCAACAGCATTTCTCTGAGGACTGTTTGCCACTGTAAAGGATTTAGCGAGCCGCTGCCGCTGCAGAATAGAGCGGCGTCTTACCCTTGTGATAGCTAAAATGGGGCGATCGCCTTGATTCCAGCCACCATCAAAAAATCCTCCGCTAATGGAGGATTTTTTTGATGGCTTTAGCCAGCCCAGCTGCCTAGAGCAGGTTCATAATCTTCGCCACCATAGCCAGGCTTTCTTCGTAGAGGATATCTTCGCCCCAGCGCTGTAGCTGCTGCCCCAGCATAAAGTCGGCCTTCTGGTCAGATAGCGCCGTGACCTGCTCCACCTGGCAGGACTGAGCACCGCCTCCGGCTTCCATGCGCATGCACCCAGTCGTTTCAGAACAGAGAATGGTACAGCAGTTGGCGTTCTTGTCGGTGGAGAGCACCCGTAGCCCGGTGAGGTCGCCCACGACCTCACCCAAGTCAGCTACCGGAATACCTGCGATCTCCGCTTCAACGGCCAAGCCGTTAGGTCCCTTAAAGTGGATTTTCTTAATGTTATAAATACCCCCTTCTTCTACATAGTCGACGGGTTCCCATGCCAGGCGGCTGGCAAACCAGCCCAAATACAGCAGTGCCTGGGCCGCATTGCCCTGCTCGTAGTCAATGCTGATGCGGTCTACATCCATCAGCGACTCGCGCCGCTCGGGGGGGTCAAAGGCAGCGGCTGTCAGCTCTTGCCAGGGGGCTAGGCGGTGCCAGTTGAGGTCGGCAATATAGGTGCCCGACTCAATTAGATCCTGCATTTTTTGCAGCTCGGCCTCGGCATCGCTAAAGTAGCTGGAGTCAACAATAATGCAGTTGCTCGACTTAGCCAAATTTTGGAAAATTAGCTGCTCGGGGCTGGGGGTGGCCTTCCACCACACAAACTTGGGCAGCTCTGGCAGAGTCAACGAGGCAATCAGATCGCTGACCCGCCCCAGGGCTGCCTTGGTGCCGCGCAAATTAATGTACTCACAGCACACCAGATTACCCGAACCCTTTTTCTGCACTGGACAGTACACCGAAACCTGGGCCTTCACGCCGGTGTCTTCGCCAAAAGTGGGGCAAAGGCTGATAATGCGGCACGGGTTATGAGCCGAAATAGACTCGCTCAGGCTAAACCCTCGCTGGTCAAGGTTGGGGTAAAGCTTTTGTTCTTCAGAGAGCTGAGCGTATTCTTGGCGTAGACGCGCCAGGGTAGGCGGGTCTACGCGACCCGTTACGCGCAGGTTGTAGACAACTTGGGCCTGACGAATGGCCTCGCGGGTCTGAGCCCCATGGTTGCTGTCGATGAAGCCGGTGTAATAGCCCAGGGCCGCTAAAATCTGCTGCACTTCTTCTGGCTCGTAAATAACCATGGTGAAGGTGGTGGCACGGGTGGCCATAGGGGCTGTCGCCCCCGAGTCTTGCTGACGCCAGATGCTGTGCAGCTCTGACTCAATCTCGTCGAGGGAAATATCCTTGGGCTTTTGTAGGGCAACGATAGGCGTAGTAATCATGGTGAGGTGAAATAGGGGATTAAGACTTGAGATATAAGGCTCGGTTAGGGACGATCGCGATCTAAAGCCGTCGCCAGCGCCGCCCGTCTTTATTCAACAAAAACTCGGCCTCAACCGGCCCCCAGGTACCCGCTTCGTACATGGGAATAGCATTAGGATCCGCCGGGGCATCCCAGGCTTCGAGTAGAGGGGTGAGCAGCCGCCAGGAGGCTTCGACCTCATCGCCGCGAGTAAATAGGGTTTGGTCGGCCAGCATACAGTCAACGATCAGGCGGGCGTAGGCATCGGTATTAGCCTGGCCAAAGGCAGCATCGTAGCGAAAGTCCATATCCACCGATCGCGTCCGCAGAGAGTTACCCGGCGTCTTCACCTCAAACCGCATTGAGATCCCCTCGTCGGGCTGAATCCGCAGGGCCAGCACATTGCGGTTTACCTGCTGGGCCGCAGACTGAAACATCAGGAAGGGCACTTCCTTGAAGTGAATGGAGATCTCGCTGACCTTCTTGGGCATGCGCTTGCCGGTGCGCATGTAGAAGGGCACCCCTTTCCAACGCCAGTTATCGATCTCAAGCTTAAGGGCGCAAAAGGTTTGCATGGTTGACTCGGGGCTAGCCCCATCTTCTGCGCGATAGCCTGGTACCGCCTCGCCCTTCATCCACCCCGCCGAGTACTGACCCCGCACGGCAGCCGGGATAGAGCCATCGGCCTCGGCAATCTCGCTGAGATGAGTGGCCTGAAGCACCTTGGTCTTTTCGTTGCGAATGCTGTCGGCATCGAGGGAGTTGGGCGGCTCCATGGCGGTCAGGGCAAAGAGCTGCATGATGTGGTTTTGCACCATATCCCGCAGGGCTCCGGCGGTTTCGTAGTAACCCGCTCGTCCCTCTAGACCTACGGTTTCGGCCACGGTAATCTGTACGTGGTCGACAAACTGGCGGTTCCACAGGGGTTCAAAAATGGCGTTAGCGAACCGAAACACCATCAGGTTTTGAACGGTTTCTTTGCCCAGGTAGTGGTCGATGCGGTAGATTTGGCGCTCGTCGCACACATTCTGCACGATTCGGTTAAGCCGCCTAGCCGAAGAGAGGTCTTTGCCAAAGGGTTTTTCAATAATCAACCGCTGCTTGTCAGGGTCTTCGAGCATGCCCGCTGCGCCCAGCTGCTCAGTGGCTTCACCAAAAAAGCGCGGCGCGACCGAGAGATAAAAGACCCGATTGCCCTGGGTGCCCCGCTGCTGATCGAGATCAGCCAAAAAGATCTTGAGTGATTTGTAAAATTCAGGGTCATCAATGTCGCCGGGGCAGTAGAACAGGCCGCGGGCAAAGTCTTGCCAGATAGCCTCAAAGCCGAGTCCATTGCCAAATTCTTCAACCCCCTCGCGCAGGTGCTCACGAAAGAAGTCGTGGCTCCACTCGCGCCGAGCCACACCTACAATGGTCAACTCGGGGGGCAGTCGCCGCTCGCGCCGCATCTGATAGATAGCGGGCACAATTTTGCGCTGAGTAAGGTCGCCTGAGGCTCCAAAAATAACTAGAATCTGCGGCTCAGGTATACGGTCTTGTTGAAGACCGACGCGCAGAGGATTTTCAAGCAAGGACACCATAAGCGTGCGGGATAAAAAGCAGGGAGCAAGCGTTAAAACCAAACGCTGAGCTTGTATTGCGGCGCACCGCTAGGGCACTTTAAGCTGCGCCATGACTACTTACAAGTAGCAGAAACCGCAATTTATATTGACAGCAGATTTTACAAATCTAGTCAGACTACAGACCGTCTTAACTAACCAATACAAAAAGCGTATTGAAAGTAACCAGCTAGGCTGTCAATGGTAAACCTGGCTACGCTTCAAGCTTGGATCAGAAAGCTTAAGCCTGGTTTAACAGATGAGCGCCGATTGTTCTAGGTGCTTAGCAGCGTGCTTTGGCGGCGGCTGTGGTCTTGAATGAACGACTCTACCAGAGCAACATCGTCGGTGCTGCCCACCACAAAGGGGGTGCGCTGGTGAATCTCGCCCGGCATTACACTCATGATATCTTCGTGTCCAGTGCTGGCCCGTCCGCCCGCCTGCTCAATTAAAAAAGCTAGAGGTGCCGTTTCGTATAGCAGCCGTAGCTTGCCCTCAGGCTTTTTAGTCGTACCGGGGTAGAGGAACACGCCGCCCTGGGTCAAGATGCGGTGAAAGTCGGCCACCAGCGCCCCGGTATAGCGGGCCGAGTAGCCGTCGTGGCGATGGACGTAGCGAGTAAAGTCGCGAATAGAGTCTTCCCACTGCCAGAAATTGCCTTCGTTGACGCTGTAGGTCGGGCCGTGGGAGGGCACCCGGATGTCTTCGGTGGCCAGAATAAACTCGCCCAGGCTGGGGTCGAGTACAAAGGCGTGAACGCCGCGGCCAATGGAGTACACCAGCACCGTGCTGGGACCATAGAGAATGTAGCCTGCCGCTAGCTGCTGATGGCCGTCCTGCAGTAGGTCAGCTCCGGTATGGTCGAGGTCGTCGCCCTGCTGCCGCCGAATGGAGAAGATAGAACCCACGTTGAGGTTAATATCGACGTTGGAAGAGCCGTCGATGGGATCGTAAAGCAGAGTGTAGCGCCCAATCGGGCAGTTTTCAGGAATGTAGTAGGGTTTATCCATCTCCTCAGAGGCCAAGCGACACACTAGACCGCTCTGCTTGAAGACGGAAATGAAAACGTCGTTGGCATAGATGTCCATTTTTTTGACGGCTTCGCCCTGAACGTTGGTTTCACCGGTAAAGCCCAGGGCCGATTCCATTAGCCCGGCACGACTGAGGTGGCGGGCGATTAGCTTGCCGGCTAGAGCAATGCGGTTCATCAGGGCACTGAGGTCTTGGGCCTCGGGGCCAAAGCTGTGCAGCTGTTCGAGGACATGGCGGGAAAGGGTTTTGCAGTCGCGATCGAGGGCAAAGCCAGAATCGGCGGGTTGGTAGTCGGCCATCGTAGGGGTCCTTTATTAGGGGCAGGGTAGCGGCGGCTAGAGAGGGCGACAGTTCTTAGGGTTACTTGTGTAGGTTGCTTTTGTAATCTGTCTTTATGGTAAGAAGGCTAACTGGGTTTGCTGGCAACCTTTAGAGACACTTTAGAAATGAGGGGCCGCTGAGAGAGCTGATAGCAGGCTGAAGCGAGGGGTTGAGGGAAGGCTCAGCCTGATCCTAGGGGCGATCGCAATGGCTGTAAGTCTGAGCAGGCTGGCCATAGCCGTAGCCCTGCTTTGGGATGCGATCGCAGACGCGCACCTCTGGCTTCAAGCAGCTTCCGCCTCACCCAACCACCCTAGCACTAGCGGATTGACCAGTTCGGGGGCTTCATCCTGGGGGCAGTGACCGATGCCAGCCAGTTCTTCCATCGCCCTCACGGCAGGAAAATCAGCCAGGGTGCGGCCCAGGGCGACCGGTTCCCAAGGGTCGTCTTGGCCCCAGATAATCCACACCGGGCACTGAATTTGGGGCAGCAAATCTTCGGGCAGCGGCCCCTGGGAGTAGCGCACAAAGGCCAGAAATACGTCGGCTGCCCCGGTGGTGAGCGCGGGGGTGAGAATGGCTTCGACTAGCTCGTCGGTGATTGCCTCGGGGCGGCGGTAGGCCTGGCCCAGCAGATTGCGAATTACCTTGCGCTGGGCAATTCGGGAGAAGAAAAAGCGCCCCACCGGAGCATAGCCCAGCAGATTTTGCACAATCGGGGTGCTGAGGCGCTGGTGCCAGGGAATTTCGCTGCGACGACGTTCATGCAGCAGCCGAATGGAGCAGTTGAGCATGACGATACCCTTGACCCATGCAGCCCCGTCTACGGCAGCCTGCAGGGCGACGATGCAGCCGATGGAGTTGGCCACCAGGTAGGCGGGCTGACCAATCACCTCGCGGCAAAAGTCAAGAATTTGCTGGCCCCAGGTTTCGAAGGTGTAGGGGAGAGGCTGATTGGGAGCGGGTTTGTCGGAGAGGCCAAAACCCAGCAGATCGATCGCATAGGCCTGATACTGCTCGCCATAGACCGGCAGATTTTTGCGCCAGTGATCGCTAGAGGCCCCAAAGCCGTGAATGCACAGCACCGGAGTACCCGTAGTGCCAATCTGCTGGTAACGGATGGATAACCCCTGCCACTGCCAGGTTTTGACGGTGGGGATGGCGAGAACGGTAGACACAGCGTTGCCCCTCAGAAAACTCAGGCTTACTTTACACTCCTTAACCCTAACGAAAAGGGGAAGTTTCAGCCAGCGCCAGCTAAGAGCGAGCAGATTCGTTGATGACCGCGATCGCCCACAGGCAGCCCAGCAGCACCAGCGATCGCACCAAAACCTGTTCGAGCAAAAACGCGATCGCACTAGCTACCAGGGGCAGGTCCACGACCAGGGCAACAATGTAGGCGATCGTGCAGCCCGCCAGCCCCAGCAAGAAGTACTTGATTAAGTTAAAGGTGATGCCGAGCAAGTGATTATGGCGGTGAGGGCGTCGCATAATAAATTCTCCAGGCTGACAGCATGACCATCGATAAAAATGTAGTTGCCACTCCTCACAGTTTCTAAAGATTAGGTGTGTTTTGCGGCCACAGTGTGACGGGAGAGTGAAGTGGATGCGCGAATATAGGAATGGATAATGGGCGCTGGCGATCGCAATCTCCCAGGCATTCCAGGCTCAGAAAGGCATTCACAATTGCTCAGCCAAACTCTAAAATGGGCGTGGATTAGCTCAACCCAGTGACAGATCGCCAGGTGGATAACTCTCCATGCACTCATTAACCGACGACACTCTTTGGGCCATTCTCAACGATGAGCTAGGCGACGACACCGTAAATCGACTGGTGTGGCAAGGCCTGGGCTATCGCGAAACCCCAGCCGGGTGGGATACCTCGGTGGTAGAGTCAGCCTGGGCCGAAAAGTACCCTGAGCCACCCAACTTTATTGAAAGCCGCCCGGCCACGGTGCAGCTTACCCGTTCGATTCCGCCAGCGGACAAGCAGCTCTTGAAGGAAGAATTGGGATTCAAGGGTTACACCGTAGATCAGCTGATTCCTCGGCTGACGCGGCGGGCTACGATGGTGAACTGGCTACTGAGCTACCGCAAGCGACAGCCCACTGAGGGCTTTTCCCTGTAGGAATGTGGCGATGGCTCTGCTCAACCTTCGGTGGTTCAGCCCTGGGTCGTTGAAGAATTAGAAAAAAGAATTAGAAAAGGATGCGGGTTCTCCGCATCCTCGCTCTCAACCCACGGCGCTCTCTCCGTGGATACTGGATCTGCTGCTGTCTTCGACAGCGGGTGGCCTGTGAAGAGGGTGGCAACCCTTTGCCGAGACTCAGCAGAATAGTTTAAATCGCTAGAACTCTTGCGCTACCTTAGGTTCCTCCACCTTAGGCGACGTGTCTAGAAAAATATCGGTAGCTTTGAGCTGTAGCCCGGCCCGCGCCTGAGAGTCAGCCTTGCTGATGTAGGGGGAGGCATCGATCGCACCGCTGGCAATAATTAGCGAGCCTTTCTTGACGTGGCTGAGCTTGCGCCAGGCGGGGGAGCCTTCCCACACGCTGATGGTGACGGTAAAGCTGTCGTTGTCTTTACGACTAGGAATGCGATCGACGTAGATGGTCAGTTCGGCGACCTGGGTGTTGCCTCCGGTCTTGCGCTCAATATTGCGAACTTCGGGGTCGGCGGCAACGTTGCCGGACAGGGTACACAGATTCAAGCCGCGGCTGGACATAGCGAGAGTCTCCTTAGGGTAGATGCACCAGACCCTACTCAGCGAGGCAGATGTCTGTGGCTTTAATATGCACAAGCTTTGTTAATGATTCGCTATGGAAAATCACGTAACTTTTTAGACTTACATCTACGTATTTATCGCGGTGTAGTCAGGTTTGAACTTAGAAATTGGTCGCAATCATCGTCCGGCTAAGCGATATGCTAAGCCTGGAGTAATTGCAGTGCCATGACCACTCAATCGGTAGATCCCGCTGCCCCTAAGCTCTGGCTGGCAGCTATAAAGCCACCTATGTATAGCGTTGCCATTATGCCTATGGTGGTGGGTAGCGCGATCGCCTACGCTGAGACCAGCCAATTTAACAGCGGTATTTTTGCGCTATTTGTGCTGGCAGCGGTGCTTATTTTAGCCTGGGAAAACCTCAGTAATGATGTGTTTGACTCAGAGACCGGTATTGATGTCAATAAAGCGCATTCGGTCGTCAATTTAACTCGCAATCGACGGCTGGTGTTTACCCTGGCTAACCTCTGTTTGGGTTTAGGGATTGCGGGTATTTTGGCGATCGCCCTAATTCAGCAAGACCCCACCGTGCTGGTGCTAATTTTGCTCTGCTGCGGTCTGGGCTATATGTACCAGGGGCCGCCCTTTCGCCTGGGCTATCAGGGGTTGGGGGAAGTGCTGTGCTTTTTTAGCTTTGGGCCTCTGGCTATGGGAGCAGCCTACTACAGTCAAACCCAGAGTTGGTCGTGGGCGAGCCAGCTGGCGGGGGTAATCGTAGGGCTGACCACCACGCTGGTGCTGTTTTGCTCCCACTTTCACCAGGTGGAGGATGATCTGGCGGCGGGCAAGCGATCGCCCATCGTGCGCTTGGGCACAAAACGGGGGGCAGCGCTGATTCCCTGGACCTGTGGGGTGGTGTTTGCGATCGCAGCTGGTTGCCTCACCCTGGGGCTGTTCCCCGCCTGGTCAGCGCTGGTCTTTTTGAGCCTGCCCTCGGCCTGGCGGCTGAGCCGCCATGTCACCCGCTTCCACGATCAGCCCGCGAGGGTCTTCAACGCCAAGTTTTTTGCCATTGGCTTTCATTTTTGGAGCGGCGTGCTGCTGTCGCTAGGCTTTTGGCTGAGTACTCGGCTGGGCGTTTGATGCCTGTCTTGGGGTGGCTGGTGCAGAATTTTGGATTTGCGATTGTTGGAGCGTTGTCTAACGCAGGGTAATGGGGATTGAGTTAGCGGTTCGGCCTTACCAGCGGCGGTTTGTGACGCCCTTGCACACCGCTCACGGTCTATGGACTTGGCGGGAGGGGTTGCTGGTGCGGCTGCGCGACAACTCGGGCCGAGTGGGCTACGGCGAGATTGCCCCTATTCCTTGGTTTGGCAGTGAGACGCTGGAGGATGCACTGACATTCTGTAATGCCCAGGGCGGCGAGTGGCGGGCTGAGACTATACCCGATCGGTTGTCTGCGACTCAGTTTGGGCTGGGGTGCGCTCTGGCAGAACTGGCTGAGGAGGGGTGCTCTGTTGAACAGGAACTCGCGATTCCTGCGGATAGCTTTGCTAACGGCGACCTCTGCGGCCTCCTACCCGCTGGCGAAACGGCGTTAGATCTGGCCTCCCAACGTTTAGCCCAGGGGCACCGCACCCTGAAATGGAAGATAGGGGTGCATCCAATCGGTGGTGAAATCCGCTGGCTAAAGCAGTTGGTTGAAACCCTGCCTTCAAATATTCGCCTACGTCTGGACGCCAATGGCGGCTTGAGTATTGATCAGGCAGAACAGTGGCTAGCGGCCTGCGATCGCATCAACGCAACTCCTCAAAGCGCTGCGATCGAACACCTGGAGCAGCCGCTGCCGCCTGACCAAATAGAGGCGATGAAAGCCTTGGGAAGGCGCTATCGAACCGCGATCGCCCTAGATGAATCGGTCGCGACTTTAGCTCAGCTAGAGGCCTGCTGGGCCGAGGGCTGGCGGGGGGTGTTTGTGGTTAAGCCTGCGATCGCGGGGTCACCCCAGCGGCTGCAAGCGTTCTGCCATACCCATTGTCCCCAGCTAGTCTTCTCCTCTGCGTTTGAAACCGTAGTGGGGCGACAGGCGGCTCTAGCCGTAGCCTCGCACTGTTCCTCTGCACCAGCTCCAGCGCTGGGCTTTGGTACCCAGGGCTACTTCGTTGATGACTGGGATACCTTCACCCCCGCTGAGCTATGGGACCAACTTTGAGGGATGTGCTGCGCGATCGCCGGGGCGATGACTGGCTGATCGGCCCCAGCAGCGAGGACTTTTGGCAACGGCTAGAACACCTGACGCCCGTTTTTGCAGCCTATCGAGCGTCCTGTTCTGGGGCTAGCGTTTTAATTGCTGAAAATGACCAGCTGCAATTCTTGGCTACCTGCCTTGCTGCCTGGGCTACAGATTGCATCGTCGTTTTGGCGAATCCTCGCTGGGGTCGGCAGGAGCGGCAGCAGGTCACGGATATGGTGAATCTCGACTGGGATGTGCCGCTCGCACCAGGGCTGGAGACCTATCCCTGCCATGTTTTGGGCGGCGAGCCGGGGCAAATTCTGATTCCCACGGGTGGATCATCGGGGCAGATTAAGTTTGCGGTACACACCTGGGAGACATTGATGACCTCGGTGGAAGGCTTTTGCGCCCACTTTGGGGTCGAGACCGTTCATGCCTACTGTGTGCTACCGCTGTTTCACGTCAGCGGGTTAATGCAGGTGCTGCGGGTGTTGGCGTCGGGGGGATGTCTGGCGCTACAGCCCTATAGCACTCTCAAGGTTGGGGAACGCTTGGCATTGCCTTCCGGTGGCTTTCTTTCGCTGGTGCCCACGCAGCTTCAGGATTTGCTGGCCTTAGAGGGCAATATCCCCTGGTTACAGAGTTTTCGGGCGGTGCTGCTGGGGGGTGCTCCGGCAGGGCGATCGCTGCTCGACCAGGCCCAGGCGGCCCAAATCCCGGTTGCCCTCACCTACGGCATGACCGAAACTGCTGCCCAGGTTGCCACCCTGCTGCCAGAAGACTTTCTCGCGGGGCACCGCAGCAGCGGCAGACCGTTGCCCCACGCCAGCATCACAATTCTTAGCGACCAGGGACAGCCTCAACCGCCGGGGCAGCCGGGGCAGGTGGTGATTTGGGCCAGTTCTCTAGCCCAGGGGTATTTGGGCAGCAGCAGAGAGATTGTGGTGGGCAGTGCCCACCCTACGGGGCTATTCGCTACTGACGACATTGGCTATCTCGATGACGGGGGCTATCTGCATATCGTCGGGCGCAGCAGCACCAAGATCATCACGGGGGGCGAGAATGTGTTTCCTGAAGACGTTGAGGCGGCGCTGCTGAACATTGATGGAGTGGGGGATGTTTGCGTGGTGGGGCTGCCGTGCGATCGCTGGGGTCAGCAGCTTTGCGCCCTGGTGGTAATGGTGTCCCCAGCGCGACTGCAAGACGTGCCAGGGTTGCTGAGTCCGCTGGTCGCGACCTACAAACGCCCCAAGCAGTGGATTCTCGTCAGCGCTCTTCCCAGAACGCTCCAGGGCAAACTGAGCCGCCCCCAGGCCTTCGCTCTGGCCCAGCAGATTCTAGGCTGGAATGGGGCTGCTACCCTTACTTCACGGCCTTGACCCAGCCCTGCTGCTGGGCCACCTCTAGAACAGCGGCGGCGGCAGCGAAAATTAGCAGGCTTTCGGCGATCGCTACTGCAAAGGGCCAGCCCCGCAGGCTGACTGCCGCCGCTACATTCACCAGAGCCAGCCCCCGCACTAGGCTAAAGGCCAGCACCACCCCCGTTTTGAGCTGAGAATTCTCGTCCTGGCGCACGGCGTAGCGGTAGGTAATGCCAAACAGCCCGCCGGAGAGGCCCGCGATCGCGGCGCTGACCCAGAACGTGCTGCCGCTGAGGCCTGATGCGATCGATGCGATCGCCGCTCCCCAGCCCAGAGACGGCACTCGATGGGCCAAAAGCAGCCCAGCCGCCACCATCCCAGCGGCAGTCCCCGCCAGAACTGCTGCCTTCAGCGACTCAATTCGGTCTTCATCGGTAAACGGACGTTCGATCGCCACAATACTCTCTATTCCGATAAGGCTTCCATGCGCTCTAGCCAGCCGCGCATTTTGCCGGGGTTGAGCAGCCCGTGGGGGTCTACCTCAGCTTTGAAGGCTACCTGCACCGCGTCCACGGTTTTCATGCCGCCGTCTTCGAGCAGGTAGGTGTGGGGGTTGGCAATTAGCGCGCCGTTGGCTTCGTGGTAGTGAATAATCTCGGCCAGCCGCTCAGGGGTTGAGTAGCGCACAACTTGTAGCGCTGCTGGAATTGTGTTGCCGCCCATGCGCAGGTATTCCAGGTGCATAATCACCTCGTCGCCAAAGTGTTCGTAGAAGTGCTGCACCCGCTCTAGCTTAGGGTCGTAGGGAAATAGGGTTTGTAGGTAGGTGAGCGACGGATCCACGCTGCGGGCGTGGAGGGTGGTGTGGTTCCAGGTGAACTCGGCTAACGGTGCACCTTTGCTAGCCTCCTGGGCCGACTTGTTGTAGGTGACCGTGCCGCCAAATTCTTTCACTAGCGCCGCAAATAATTCTAGGGAAGGCTGGGCTACCATCAGCAATGCCGCCGCTTTGCCCTCGGGAAGATAGGGCTGGAGGGAGGCAAAATAGCTGGGGATGGGCCAGGCGTGAATGCTGATTAACTTTTTGATCAACCCATCGGCATCGCCCAGGGCCTGGCCAAAGTGGGCGGCGGTCATAAAGTCGTCGAAGGTCACAATCACCTCTGCCCAGGGATAGGCGGGGCCAAGGGGAATTTCTAGCTCGGTGATAATGCCATTGGTGCCATAGGCGTGGTTGACCTTGTGCACCTCGTCGCCCCGCAGCTCGATCACCCGAGGATTGTCTTCAAAGGTGACGACGCGCACGGCGTTGAGGTTGCCGCGATCGCGCAGCTGCCCGTAGGTAATCGAGCCAATGCCGCCGCTGCCGCCGCCAATGAACCCGCCAATCGTGGCAGTGCGATAGGTGGAGGGGTACATGCGCAGCTCCCAGCCGCTTTCCCGCGTCACCTTATCAATGGCAGCGAGCTTGGCCCCCGGCTCCACCCAGGCCACCCCCGGCTCGACTCGCTTCACCGCGTTCATCTTGCTGAGATCCAGCACCACGCCGCCTTCTAAAGGAATGCACTGGCCGTAGTTGCCGGTGCCTGCCCCCCGCACGGTGACGGGCACGCGGGCCTCCACGCACACCTTAGCCACCGCCAGCACCTCCTCTTCGCTAGTGGGGCGCACAACCAAATCGGCGACCAGATTACCCAGCTGTTCTTGCAGGATGGGGCTGAAGTAGTAGTAGTCTTTCGAGAGTTTTTCGCGCTGGTTGGGGTCGCGGATGGTTTCTATGGTTCCAAAAGCTTGGGCTAAGGCATCCCAGTTGGTGGTAGAAGGGGCCAGAGTCATACGCAGGAGGGATGGGGAGATTACCCTGCTAGTGTAGAACGCTCGCCTGGCGATCGCTGAGGTTTGCGCTACAACAACCGATCTCGCACCGCCAGCGCCGTCGCCGGGGCCAGCAAAACCCCGTTGCGGTAGTGACCGGTGGCTAGCCAAATGTTGTTGTACCCTGCCAGGGGCTGAATCATCGGGGCGGCCTGACCCTGGGGGCGAGGACGCAGGCCAGACCAGCGCTCGGTTACCGTACCTGCGGCCAGGGAGGGACAGTAGGCAATCGCCCCCGCCAGTACTTCCTCCAACCGCTCGGCCTCGGGCTGCATCGCCAGCGCCATGTCCAGGGTGGTTTCGGGCGGAAACTCGACCGTTGCCCCCACCCAGTAGTCGCCGCCACCCAGGGGCACCAGGTGAATGTCGTGGCCATTGACCACGGGTTGAAAGTCGGGTTGCCCGAGCGGTGTGTCTAAATGCAGTCGCAGCGCCTGACCCAGCACGGGGCCAACAGCGGTGGGCCGATCGAGGGTTTGGGTCAGCGGCAGGGTGCCCAAGCCGGTTGAAAGCACGATCGCATCGGCGGCAATGGTTTGACTAGCCGTGTGAACAGCGGTGCAGAATGCGTCTTCCCCTGCTGGTTCCTCTTTCTCGAACCCCACTACGGGCTGGTCGAAGTGGAACTCAACGCCGTTTGCTGCGGCTCCGGCCACTAGCGCCTGGGTCAGCCCCGTGGGGTTAACCTGAAAATCTTGGGAAGAGAAAATACCGGCAGCGACCCCGTCGGTGCTGAGGTGGGGGCAGCGATCGCGCACCTGCTCCGGTTCCAACAGCTCTAGCGGGTATCCCTGGCCTTGGCGGATCTGCTGAAGCGATCGCCACCGGGGCAGTTCCTCAGTGTCAAAGCACAGGCTGAGAATGCCCTGGGTATTGCGCTGAATCGTTTGCCCCGTCAGGGATTCTAGCTCTGCAATCAGGGTTGGGTAGCGGTGCAGGCTCTGCTCGCGCAGTCGCCAGTTGCGGCCCTTCACCTTGTGGCTAATCACTGCCATCGCCACCCCTAGGGCCGCAGCAGTTGAGCCCTGGCCCGGAGCCGCCCGATCGAGAACGGTGACCTGAACCCCTGGGCAGAGGCTGAGTTCGTAGGCGATCGCAGCCCCCACCACGCCGCAGCCAATGATAGTGATTTGTTTCAAGGGTGGTTGTGGAGCAAAGACAGTAGAAGGCGTTACGCAGTTGCGATCACGCCTCTAATCCTACGAATCAGATATTGGGTGCGTCACGCCGATCCGGAAACAGCCTACGGTAGGACCGGCTAAGACCGTTTAATTAAACCGCCGGCACCAGGTTCAAGAAGGCGTCGAAGTCATCCAAGGCATTGCGGTACTCTTGCCCCGCCACGACCTGCTGCCCATTGACAGCCGCCTCATCTAGCCGCTCCAGGTGACCGTACAGCTCTTTGGCTAGCGACTCGGCCTGGGGCTGATCTTTGGTCAGCAGAGTAGCGGCTAACCGATTTACCCTCGTCCTTAGTTCACCCATGGGGCCGTGGATGAAGCTCTGCACGTTCCTCCAGTCTTGGTCTTGAATGTAGCCCTCTAGCTCGGGGAAGCGATCGCGCAGAGTGGCTACGCCGGGGGTGTACAGCTCTACCTGCTGCAAAATTTCTGGGGTGTAGGTGGTGGGTATTTTGGTCGCCGGGCCACCGCAGGCTATCAAGCAGGTCGCCACGATCGCCAGCAAAATTCCCAAAACAGGTCTAAAGCGTCCCATAGTTAACCTTTCGCACTCTCTACATCAGTCGTCTGTATTTTACGCCGCCATGGGGTCGCGTGAAGCGCCAAGATACCGTAACGCGGGTCGCTGAAATCCCCCCAGCCCTTTATCCATCACTCGCCGACTGGCCAGTAATGCTTATTTTTTCTTGAGCAGATTGTCGTACTCGGCGTGGGAGCCGATCCAAAACCAGACAATTTTGTCTTCTTTTGCCTGCATAACGCCCAAGGCTCGCCAGCCAATGCCTACGATTTCATTAGTCTTCGCCAAAGCCCTTGTTTTCGGTTTCGCCAGCGTTGTCTTCAGCCAGGGCCGCTAAAGCCATGCTGGTGAGAATGTCTGAATCTACGTCTGAGGCTGACAGGGTTTCTTGCCAGCGCAGTTCGTTTTGGATGTCATCTAGCAACTGTTGAGCGAGTTCGTCTTGCAGGTTGCTGGACAGCTTTTGCGCGGCTTGAAAGGCTTGATCTAGCAGAGTAGTCATTGCGTAATCTCCAGTTGGGTTGGATGGGAGGCTGCCAGACCTCGGAGTTTTGTAAAAAACTCCGAGGTCTTTGCCGCTATAAATTTGCTATGGCATCGGGGACTGGGTATTTTTCGATTTCGCTGAGGGGCAGTAGCAGGGTGTCTTCGATGTATTGTCGTGTGGCCTTGGTGACATAGAAATCGCTGTTGAGGCAATCGACCAAGAGCTTGTTGGCCTCGTAGTACTTTTGCAACTTTTTTTTTGTTCCTTAGAAAATTTCCAATCATGGCCGATATTACGGTGCTCTACTATTACTGCCCGCAGTTTTTCAGTCCAGGGTTGGCTTTTTGTCACCCACCAATCCTCAAAAACACAAGGATTATTAAGGCTGGGCAATTCAGCCTTCAAACACTGAATCTTGCGTTTCAGTTCAGGGGGGCTTGTTTCCATAACAAAGCTGAAATCAGGATTAAGTCCGAGAGGTAAAGCACCAAGAAGGGCAACAGCGAGAGCAGTGGCCAAAGCAAGGTCTGTATTGAGGTCTTGAACGTGAACACTGGTTAGATCTAGAACCCCAACGTCAATGCTTAATGAGAATTGACTGTCATAAGAAGTAAAATCAGTACCTCTTGCGAGACTGCTAGCGAGAGCATAGTAGAAGGTTCGAATTACAGAATTTTTGTGGAATTCATTCGCCGAAGTTGATTTTTGCTGCACCCATTCCAAAACCAGTTGTAATTTCGGTTCATTGGCAGGTTCATCAAACATGAACTGGCCAATGTGCTGCTTCATAAGCAGCAGGAGACTATCGGCCTCAGGCAGCATGCCTGCCGTTAGCAAGACAACTTCGCGGTAACGTTTTTCGGTAATGTGGGTAGTCAGGTTTTGCAACGCCAGCTCTAAGCCCGCCATAGGGCTAACCAGATGCCGAGCCGCAAAGTACTCTTGAAACGTGAGGTGCGAAAATGAGTAGATATTTTTAGCTCGCTCTACTAACAAACCGTGCTGGGCCTCGATCGCGTTCAACACAGCCTCGCCATCGCATTGCAGCGCCTCGTCATTATCGCTGGCACCAGGCAGATTGCGAATATATTCGATAATTTTGTGTTCTACCACCGATTGCTTAAAGAAATAACTGCCCTGCTCAAAGGTTTCAAAAGCAAGCTGGCTGAGTAGATCTTCTTTGCGCTTCAGCGACAGTTTTTTGTAAACCTGGTCGCGCTCGATATTGCGCTTACCGTCCCACTTTTTCAGCAGTACATCCAGCCCTTCTTTATACAGTTCGGCTCGGTTGGCGGGGAAGTCCGCCGCTTCGCCAAACACCAGGCACAGCAGCGTCAGCAGCAGCGGATTGGTCGCTAATTCCTGAATGGGTTGATTTTCGTTTAGCCGCTGAATGAAGATTTTCGCCTTGTTGGGGTCGTTTTTGGCCGCAAACCATTTGGTAGCAAACTCGGCAATTTGCTCTGAGTCAAAGTCGGCCACCTCCACCTCGGTAAATTGCTCAAAGGTATATTCTCGTGCAGCAATGCGACAGGTGATCACGCATTGGCAGGTTCTAAACTGGTGGATAAAGAGTTTGATGTCTTGCAGCACCCGGTCGTGGTCGGTCTCGTAGACCTCATCCAGGCCATCCAGCAACACCAAAGCTTTGCCATTGCCCAATACCATCGATAGTGCATCCGCCAATTCCACACCACAGGCCTTCCACTGGCGCTGAATGTAAGTTTGCAGCGTTGGTTCACCCGGTGCCTCGGCGTAGTCCTTCAGCGTCACAAACACGGGCACCCGTTGGGGCTGAAATTCGCCCTGGTTGCAGAGAATGGCCAGCCGTTTCATAAAGGTAGTTTTGCCCGCCCCTGGCTTGCCCAAAATCATTAGTTGGTTATGACGCTCTACCGCTTCTAGCCCTGGTACTCGTTTATGGCGGACTTGACCGAGCAAAAAGCGGTCAAAGTTTTCAGGGTCGCAGTCTTGCAGCAGTTCATCTAGACCCAGCCGTCGCCGCCCAGAGAGCTTTTCGAGAATGTTAACGCTGGTATAGATGTCGCCCAGGCCAATAGGCTGCTCCATATCGAGCACGCGCATGGTGCCGCAGCGGGCTTGTATGTCGTCATATACCTGGGCGCGAACGGTCTGCACCAAAGCATCAATATCTGTTTCGGGTTCTAGGGTTTCGGCGGGCACAGGGACAAGTTTTTGCCCAGCGACGTCTTCCCAATCTAAGCCTAAAGCTTTGCAGAAGCTGACAAATAACTTGTTGCTAACGGCTTGGCCAGCGCAAAACTTGACGGCGGGCTGACGGCTACAGTCGCAATCCTTCGCCAAGTCCTCTCGGCTCCAGCCCCGTCCAGTCAGCGCCCGGTTGATCTGCTGAATGCCCTCTGGGGTTGCGGTGAGCGATCGCCCTGCCATGCCGTTTTATCTCGCTTGACCACGGTTTTACCCAAGGGTAACGCAACTCATCCTCAACTCACACCCAAGTCATACCGCCCGAAACCCTTGTAGGGACTGAACTTTCGCAACATCCCGACGATGATGGACTCATCCAATAAACAACAGAGTTCACCATGAAACAAACCAAAACCCCGCCCACCTTCAACCTGATTTTCGCCACTGTTCTATCGCTCACCCTCGGCTCTGGCGGCGCGGCACTGCACCTAGCCAGCCAGCCCACCCTCACCGAAGCTCAAACTCGGGTGCTCAATAGCGCGATCGCCCTCTGGACTACCAGCACCACCACCCTCCTCGGCCTACTCAGTACCAACAAACCCCATGATTAAACTCCGCCTATCCACATGCTTCCCAGGGTCGCGGGTCTGGATGTCGGTTAGAGGAAAAGACCGGGGCTACGACGCTGACCCACGCTACATCCACCCATCCACCCATTCACCCATCTACCCCTCACCCATCTACCCC
>NZ_JADEXE010000011.1 GCF_015207265.1 Nodosilinea sp. LEGE 07298
CCCTTCCCCCGCCAAATCGCATCCGCCACCCGACACACATCGTGCATCTCCGCCCCATCGTGGACGCGCAGAATGTCCGCCCCGCCTGCGATCGCCGCACAACAGGCCGCCGCCGTACCCCACACTCGCTGCTGGGGGTCGGGCTGGTCGAGAATGTGGCCGATAAAGCTCTTGCGCGAGGGGCCAACCAGCAGCGGGCGGCCCAACTCGCGAAACCGACTGATCTGCCGCAGCAGTTCTAGGCTCTGGGCAGAGGTTTTGGCAAAGCCCAGGCCGGGGTCAACGGCAATCTTGCTGGGTTTAACGCCGACTGCGATCGCCGCTTCGATCTGGTGCTGCAAAAATTCGTAAATCTCGCCCACCATATCGTGATAATCGGTGCGCTGCTGCATGGTAATCGGGGTGCCCCGCAGGTGCATGATCATAATCGGCACGCCCAGGTCGGCCACTGTCGAGAGCATGCCCTTGTCGTAGGTGCCCGCCGAAATGTCGTTAACAATGTCGACCCCAGCCCGCACCGCCGCCCGCGCCACCGATGACCGCGTGGTATCCACCGAGATAATCGCCTGAGCCAGAATATCGTCGTCATCCCGACGAATGGCTTCAATGACTGGAATCACCCGTTCCAGCTCCTCGGTGCGAGAAATCGACTCAGCCCCAGGCCGGGTTGACTGACCACCAATGTCGAGAATGTCGGTACCGTGGTGCACCAGGTGGCGAGCCTGGGCCACTGCCCGCTCTACCGTGTTGAACTGGCCACCGTCGCTAAAGCTGTCGGGGGTTACGTTGAGCACTCCCATCAGATAGGTGCGGCTGCCCCAGATAAAGGTGCGATCGCGAATTGTCCAGGCAGACGGCGCTGCAAGCACAGACATGGAGGTTGCCTCAGCTAGAATCTCTGCCTAGCTTAAACGAATTAGGAGATATAGAGTTTCAGGTATCAGGTTTCAGGTTCTTCCTGACACCTTAAACCCTAAACCTGAAACCCTAGCTACAGCACCTTCTCTAAAAACTGCTGAGCGCGATCGCTCTTGGGTGCGCTGAAAAACACATCCGGCGGCGCATCTTCGACCAGATAGCCCCCGTCGAGAAACAAAACGCGATCGGCCACCTCGCGGGCAAACCCCATCTCGTGGGTGACAATGCACATCGTAATGCCGGTTTTGACCAGAGCTTTCATCACGTCTAGCACTTCCTTCACCATTTCGGGGTCGAGGGCGCTGGTGGGCTCATCAAACAGCATCACATCGGGCTCCATGGCCAGGGCGCGGGCGATCGCTACCCGCTGCTTTTGCCCCCCCGACAGCCGTGAAGGATATTGGTCAGCCTTCTCCGACATCCCTACCTTAGCCAGCAGATCCAGCGCAATTTTGCCCGCATCCGCCTTCGAGAGCCCCCGCACCTTCATCGGTGCGTAGGTGAGGTTACTCAACACCGTTTTATGTGGAAACAGGTTGAAATGCTGAAACACCATGCCCACGTTCTGGCGCACCTTGAGAATGTCGCACTTGGGTGAGGTAATGTCGATGCTATCGATAAAAATGTGCCCAGCAGTAGGCACCTCCAGCAGGTTAATGCAGCGCAGCAGCGTCGACTTGCCCGACCCCGAGGGGCCAATAATCGCCACCACCTCCCCGGTATCGACCTGGGTAGAAATGTCCCTCAGCACCTCCAATGGCCCGAAGGATTTGACTAAGTGCTCGATTCTAATCACTGCGGCGCATCCTCCGCTCAAGAACTTGGGCTGCCTGGGTTAGCCCCATCACCATGACGTAGTAAATCACCCCTACCACAATCAGCGGCTCAAAATAGAGAAAGGTCTGACCTGCCACCACCTGAGCCCGCCGCATCAGGTCTAATGCTCCAATAGTAGACACCAGAGCCGAATCTTTCAGTAGCGCAATGGTCTCATTGACCAGAGCGGGCAGAATATTCTTAAACGCCTGGGGCAAAATAATATCGAGCATCATGGGTCGGTAGGCTACCCCCAGCGACATCGACGCCTCCCGCTGGCCTTTATCGACGGCCATAATGCCCGCCCGAATGGTTTCCGAGCTGTAGGCAGCCGAATTGAGCGAGAAGGTAAACACCCCCGCCTCAATCGGCGAGATCCTGTAGCCAATTAGCTGGGGAGTGGCAAAGTACACTAGCGCCAGCTGCAAAATCAGCGGTGTGCCGCGAAAAATTGACGTATAAAATTCCGCAAACCACCGCAGCGGCTTAATGCTGGAGATCTTCAGCAGCGACAGCAGGGTGCCCAGGGTAAACCCCAGCAGCGCCGATAGTACCGTAAACCTGAGAGTGACTAAAATGCCCTGGATAATAAAGGGCAGCGACGGCAGAATTTGGCCAAAGTCTAGGTTCATAGAGGTGACTACTCGGCCCCATCGCCAAACCACTTGACGATTAGCTCTTCCATCAAACCGCTCGACTCCATTTCGGCCAGCACCTGGTTAAAGTCGTCTACCCGTTCAGAGTCTTTGGGGAATGCGATCGCCGACCCCACCGGACCTTCTTCTGGAATCACGACCGCCTCTAGGTCGGGGTTGTTCTCCAAAAATCCCTTCGCCACCGTATCTTCGATAATGGCCGCATCAATACGGCCCGACTTCAGCTCCTGCACGATTTCGTTGATGCGGTTGAGGGGTGACAGCTCCATGCCGGGAGTTTCTGTCGCCAAATCTTGGGCTAGCCCCTCCTGAATTGAGCCCAGCTGTACCCCTACAGTTTTGTCTTCTAAGTCGGCTGGAGACGTAATGCCACTGCCTGAGGGCGAAACAATCGTTTGCTGGGCGGTGTAGTAAATGTCAGAAAAATCGACGTTTTGCTGGCGTTCTTCGGTAGGGGTCATACCCGCCATCACAAAGTCGGCCCGGCCAGCCTGTAGAGCCGGAATCAGGCCGTTAAAGTCGATGTTGGTAATTTCGAGGTCGTAGCCCAGCTCGGTAGCAATGTGGCGAGCAATATCGACGTCAAAGCCGACGATTTCTTCGGTACCCCCGGCGGTCTCCACAAACTCGTATGGAGGGTAGTCGGCAGAGGTGGCCATAGTGAGAACGCCGCCCGCAGCCTCACCGCCCTCAGCAGACTCATTCCCCCCACAAGCAGCGGTCAAACTCACCGTGGCCAGCGCCACCGCTGCGGTAGATGCTAAAAACCAACGTCGTTTCATAGACTCTTCTCCAGCAGTAATCAGGTCTACAGGGCTAGGGAAACCTCCCAGAAGCCATAACTCTAAAACACGAGGCTGGATCTTGGCCAGCACCGAGCGACATTCCTGATAGCTTGCAGAGAAAATTTTGCCCTGGAAGTAATAGGGGCTACCGTTTAGCAAAGTTGCGGTTTTGGTCGGTGGTGGTACCCGATCGCTGGCCTAACTTTACGGGACGACATCTTCTGGCAAAAAGCGATCGCCCAGTTGATTGGTCGACCACTGATATTCGACGTCAATTTTGGCCTGTTTACAGGTTTCTTCGAGCTGGCGCTGCTGCGACAACGCCTTGCGCAGGGCAACAATCAGCCCCTGCACCTGCATCCGAAGTTGGGGATTTTGGTAGGCCACCGACATAGTCTGCTGTTCAAGCAGTCGCAGCAGCAGTTCGTAGTGAATGTGGGAAGGTAGCGGGAGCGGTTTGCCTAGATTTGCCATTGCGGTGCCCCAGGGTTCGATCTAATGATTAAACAGGAAGTACTGAAAGACCGCAGTATCTATACGGTATTTTTTTCGTAAAGCTGGTCGATGGCAAGCCCAGGGTCGGGCTGCCGAATCAGCGATTCACCAACCAGTACAGCGGTTGCCCCGGCCGCAGCCACCGCCTTTAGATCTGCCGGGGTGTGAATGCCCGATTCGCTGACGACCAAGGCTTTGCTGGCGTTCAGCTGATCGCGGCGGGCCGTAATCAGGTCTGCGGTAGTCTCTAGCCGGGTGGTGAAGGTCTCTAGATCGCGATTGTTAATGCCAATTAGCGCCAGCCCCGGCACCGCCAACACCCGATCGAGTTCTTCGAGGGTGTGGACTTCGACCAGCACCGCCATGCCCAGAGCCTTGGCGATCTGCACAAAATAAGTCAAATCTTGATCGGTCAAAATAGCGGCGATCAGCAGCACGGCATCGGCCCCTTTAGATCGGGCCAGATACATTTGATAGGGGTAGATGATGAACTCTTTGCACAGCAGGGGCAGGTCCACCGCCTGACGAATTTGGGCCAGGTACTCAAAGTCGCCCTGAAAAAAGGCTTTGTCGGTAAGCACCGAGAGGCAGGTGGCCCCGTGGGCGGCGTAGGTTTGGGCGATCGCCACCGGGTCAAAGTCGGCCCGCATTACGCCCTGGCTGGGGGAGGCTTTTTTTACCTCGGCGATCAGGGCCGGGGTCGTGCACCCGTCCCGCAGGGCGGCCACAAAGTCACGCGGCGGCGGCGCATCCAGCACCTGTCGCTGTAAATCGGCCAGGGGCAGTCGCTCTCGCAGAGCGGCCACCTCGGTTTCTTTGTGCCAAACAATTTTTTCTAAAATGTGCCTGGGTTCAGCGTCGTCGGCTTTGATTTGATACTGCAAGTTTTTGACCGCAACGGCGGGGTTGGGAGGGCGGCGACGAATCTTCATTAATTTTGGAGTTTGGATTGGCAGT
Organism: Nodosilinea sp. LEGE 07298; assembly: GCF_015207265.1. Lineage (GTDB taxonomy): Bacteria > Cyanobacteriota > Cyanobacteriia > Phormidesmidales > Phormidesmidaceae > Nodosilinea. The sequence continues at coordinate 4,628 of NZ_JADEXE010000011.1, forward strand.
TTTAGATTGGGCCAGTGTCTCAATTGTAGGGTGGGCACTGCCCACCATTAACCCTGGGAAAAGAGCAGAGTATTAGAACCGGGCATGACGCGATCGCAGCAGCAGGTTGGTCGGATCAGGGCAGGGCGGAAAGGTGGGCAATGCCCACCCTACGAGAATTACACTGGGGAATGGCGACGATCGCGGCTGCGGGTAGATCGAGCGATCGCCAGAGAGAACGGTGGGCAGTGCCCGCTGATCAGGCGGGGACCACCACCGCTCGCTTAAAGGCCTCGTCGAGCACCTCCGAGAGGGTGGGGTGGGTGTGCACGCAGAACGACAAGTCGGTAACGGTTTGGCCATTGGCGATCGCATTGGCCGCCTCCTGAATCAGATCTGCCGCGTGCATACCAATAATGTGGGCACCGAGAATTTCCCCTGTGTCTTTGCGGTAAATTACCTTGGCCAGCCCGTCCGACTCGCCCTCGGCCAGGGCCTTGGAGTTGCCCTTAAAGTAGGTGCGCACGGTGTCGATCATAAAGCCCTCGGCCTCGGCCATCAGTTTGGCAGCGGGTTCGGTCATGCCGACAAAGCTGACCTCAGGGTGGGTAAAGGCCGCTGCCGGAATGCTTAGGTAATTGACGGTGCGAGGCTCGCCGCAGATGGTTTCGATGGTGAGAATACCCTGGGCCGAGGCCGCGTGGGCCAGCATCATCTTGCCAGTGGCATCGCCGATCGCCCACAGATGGGGCACCGGCTCACCGTTGCGCAGCACCTGTAGGTGGTCGTCTACGGGAATAAAGCCGCGCCGATCGGCCTCCACGCCAACTCGCTCTAACCCCAGATCTTTGGTAGCAGGAATGCGGCCCGTGGCCACCAGGCAGGCATCAACTTCCAGGGTTTCGACCACTTCTCGGGTTTCGCGATCGGCTAGCTCGATCACCACAGGCGATCCGGGCGTCACCTTTTGGGCGATCACGCCAGCGCGGGTTTCGATGTCACGAGGGGCAATCAGCACCCGCTGGGCGATCTTGGCGATGTCGGGGTCGAAGGTAGGCATCAGCTGATCCAGCGCTTCGATGATGGTGACTTCGCAGCCCAGGGCGGTGTAGACGTCCGAGAACTCCAGGCCGATGTAGCCACTGCCGATGATGGCGATCCAGTCGGGTAGCCAGTCGAGCTTGAGCGCTTCGTCGCTGGTAAACACCGTTTTGCCGTCGGTCTCAATGCCGGGGGGCACAAAAGGCACCGAACCCGGCGACAGAATGATGTCCTGAGCCGTAACAATTTTTTCGCCGTCGGGAGTGGCGATCGCTACCTTCTGCTCCCCCGCCAGCCTGGCCCAGCCCTTGACAATATCGACCCCCAGTCGGCTCAGGCTATTGGTCATATCGCCCTGAATCTTGCTGACCAGGTTTTTGGCGTGGTCGGCGATCGCCTCGCGATCGTAGGTAACATTGCCCACCGAAATACCCAGTGATTTTAGATGGTGCTCGTTGCGCAGCTCGCGCACCCGGCCAGAGGCCGCCAGCAGAGCCTTAGAGGGAATGCAGCCCCGGTTGACGCAGGTGCCCCCCATCACATCGGCCTCGACAATGGCCGTTTTTAGCCCCCGCTTCACCGCGTGCAGGGCAGCCCCATGGCCCCCCACCCCAGCGCCAATAATCAGCAGGTCGTAATCAAATGCGTCGCTCACAGCAGGCTCCTGAACAGGTGATCCAAAAACAGGGTTACTTAGTTGAAGGTGGGACAATGGAGAGCTTTAACCCCAGAGACCCCCAAGGGCATTGACCCTACATAAGGACTAAAGTTTTCTTTCATTCTTGACTACCAGGGGCAATCAGACAACTCCTCGACCTCAAACCTCTACCACCGATCGCTGTCGCCGCGCCTCGTAGAGCAGTAGTGCTGCCGCAATCCCTACATTTAGCGATTCTACTGCCCCCGCCATCGGGATGCACACCTCCACTGTGGCCTGTCGCTGCAGGGCTTTAGACAGCCCGGCCCCTTCGTTACCCAGCACAATCACCGTCGGCTGGGTAAAGTCTACCGACCAGTAATCCGTGGTGGCGTGGGAACTGGTGGCCACTAGCTGCACTCCAGCCTGATCCCACTCTGTCACGACAGAACTCAGATCATCTACCACCGCGAGGGGTAGCCGAAACCACTGGCCCGCCGAGGCCCGCAACACCTTGGGATGGTCGGGAGCCACGCTGTCGGCGCTGAGCCACAGGCCCTCGGCTCCGGCGGCTACCGCCGTGCGAATGATGGTGCCCAGGTTGCCGGGGTCTTGCAGGGTTTCCACCACCAGCCCAATGCCCTGAATCGCTGGATTTGGAGAACGAAAGACTTGGGGAGCGATCGCCACCACCCCATCAGGATGCTGAGTCGTGGCCATACCTTCTAGCACCGCCGCAGACACCTGCTCGACGCGATCGGCCCGCTGCTCCAGGGCTAGGGCTAGATCGGCATGAGCTTGCTGCCACTCAGGGGTGTAGCAGGCAACTTGTAGGGGATAGTCAGCGGCCAAGGCTTCCTGGATCAGGTGAGTGCCTTCGAGCAGAAATTGGGCCTGCGATCGCCGTACTTTGGCCTGATGCAGCTTGCGAATAAACTTAACCAGAGGATTTTGCAGGCTCGTAAGCATGACTACATCCCCTGGTTAACCGTTTACCGATGAATGCGGAACCCGGGACTTGAACCCGGATGTTATTGCTAACACTAGGACCTGAACCTAGCGCGTCTACCAATTCCGCCAGTTCCGCTGGCCGGGCGTTTTTTATGAACGCCGCGACTTGTAATCATGCACCCATAGAGCACCAGAGTCAAGCGTTTGAAAAAAGATTTCGTGATTCTGAATGAATCAGCTATCCTGATGTGGCCAAGTTTGGCAAATGGATCTGGATTGCTATGGCGAAATTGATGGTTTCGGGTAGAATCTAGACGAAAATTTGGGGAAAAGTGGAGTTATCAGTTGTGGAGGACACCGCCATCGTTACATCCATTGGTTTGCCCAACCCCTTAACCGCTGCCGAGGCGGATGGTGCTGTGCTCGAGATCACTGGCGGTGCTCCCTTAGCAGGCCAGGTCACCATTAGCGGAGCCAAAAATTCAGCCTTAGTCGTAATGGCAGGTACGCTGCTCTGCTCACAGCCCTGCCGCATTCGCAATATCCCCAACCTGATGGATATTGCTCGCATGGGTGAGGTGCTAACCGCCCTAGGGGTCAAGCTCAAGCGCGAGGGCGATGCCCTCACCGTCGATGCCAGCACCATTGCCCACACCAAAGCCCCCTACGACGTTGTCAGTCGGCTGCGGGCCAGCTTTTTTGTCATTGGTCCACTGCTCGCCCGCATGGGGGTAGCGCGCATTCCCCTGCCCGGCGGTTGTGCGATTGGGGCACGCCCGGTTGAGCTACACGTCCGTGGGTTGCAGGCGATGGGGGCCGATGTACACATTGAGCACGGCACCGTTCACGCCTACGTACCCGGCAGCGGTGGACGGCTCAAGGGAGCCAAAATCTACCTCGACTACCCCAGCGTGGGAGCCACCGAAACCCTGATGATGGCTGCCACCCTAGCGGACGGCGAAACCATTATTGAAAATGCTGCCCAAGAGCCTGAGGTGACCGATCTAGCCAACTTCTGCCGAGCCATGGGGGCGCGGATTCGCGGGGCGGGCACCAACACTATTACTATCGTGGGCGTACCCAGCCTGCACAGCACCGACTACGGCATTATTCCAGACCGCATCGAGGCGGGTACGTTTTTGGTGGCCGGGGCCATTACCCGTTCCGAAATCAGCATTGCTCCCATTATTCCTGAGCACTTAACCGCCGTAATTGCCAAGCTCCACGAAATTGGCGGCCAGGTCATTACCGACGGCCCCAACCGAGTGCGCTACGTGCCGTCCCACTCTATTGCGCCTACCGATATTCAGACCGGGCCGTTCCCCGGCTTCCCTACCGATATGCAGGCCCAGTTTATGGCCCTGATGGCGGTCTGCGAAGGCAGCAGCCTGATCACCGAAACAGTGTTTGAAAATCGCCTGCGCCACGTGGCTGAACTCAACCGCATGGGGGCTGATATTCGCCTTAACGGCAACTGCGCCATTATTAAAGGTGTACACCAGCTCTCCGGTGCGCCGGTGCTGGCCACTGACTTGCGGGCCTCGGCTGCTCTGGTGTTGGCAGGGCTTGCGGCCAAGAGTACCACTACCATTCAGGGCTTACACCACCTCGATCGCGGTTACGACGACCTAGAGGGCAAGCTGCGCCTGCTGGGGGCTAACCTGCACCGCTACACCGATGGGGTAACGGTACCGGTATAGAATATCGCTAGGGCGGGGCCTTAAGCTACAGACCTAGCCCAAGGCAAGCATTAACGGGCGATCGCCCCGCCCTAGCTGTCAAAATCGGCGTTTCATACGAATCGACCCTGCTGTTACGACGGTGGGGTCGATTCGTATTGGTTAAGAAAAGCATCAAAACCATCGACCAGAATTCGTCCCTGGGCAGTCTGAGCGTAAGCCACAAGATGGTTGATACTCTCTTTTGCAGGAAGGTTTGCCATGACGTCTACAGATGAGTTTTCGGTTAAAGAAATTACGGTAAGTCGGCAGTCTCCCGGGGAAGAGCGCCAGGCGGCTTTGCACCAGATCTATGCTCAGGTTTTAGAACGACAGCCCTATGGGTTTGAGCGCAAACAGCTAGCTAAAACCGAGGCAGAATTTTTAAAGAACAAAATCGGCGTCAAGCGGTTCCTGCGCGAGCTGGGCCATTCTGAGGTATATCTCAACGAGTTTTACTACAACTCCTCAAATCCTAAATTTATTGAGCTGTGCTTTAAGCACTTTATTGGTCGCGCTCCCAGTGACCCAGCAGAAATGCACCGCTACTGCGATATTCTGATGCGTCAGGGAGTAAAAGCGATGATTACCGCCCTACTCGATTCGGAAGACTATCTGCGGCATTTTGGCTGCTTTACGGTGCCCCACGCCTGGACTGAGGAAAGCTATCCTTCACCCAAAACATTTTGGGAAACCGATGTGCTGCTCCATGAACTGCACGGACGGCGGGGCTGGATTGTACCAACTATGTTCTGGCACGACCTGCATCTCAACTGCGACGGCGGTAGCTGTAGCCTGCCTGAACCTAATGCCTCCCGTGCGGCCTCGGCGCAGGCCCCAGGGCTCGATGCTCTGCACCAGGTGCTCAGCACAATGAACCCACAGGATTTAGAAAAATTTGCGGCTACCCTCTCTGTCGGCGATCGCGATAAGCTGCGTCACCTGCTGATTCAGCCTGCCCGCTAGGACTTGGCCGATTTAATCGTGGCAGCTCTAACGGCCCAGGGGGCAGGGGACGAGGTTTAAGGTTCGAGGTTTAGGGTTCGAGGTTTCAGGTTCAAGGTTTCAGGTTTCAGGCCTGCCGTGAACCGTGAACCTTGAACCCTGAACCCCACTAACCTATCCCCCGCAGATGGGCAGACCAACACGGTTTAAGGAACCAGTCGGGCAAACTTTTTCTTGCCCACTTGAACTACTTTGCCCGCTAGTTCGTCGGCGCTGGCAAATTCCTGGTTGGGGTCGGTTAGCTTTTCGCCATCGAGCTTGACGGCCCCTCCCTGGATTTGGCGACGGGCTTCGCTGCTGCTGGCGCACAGGCTGGTAGACCCCACCAGGTAAAACAGCTTGGCTGGGAAGTTGACCCCGGTCAGGGAAAACTCGGGCACGCCTGCCGCTGGTTCGCCGGTACCCTGTACCAAGCTAATGGCGGCCTGCTGGGCCTGCTGGGCCGCTGCCTCACCGTGGAACTGGCGGGTGACCTCTAGGGCCAGCATTTTCTGGCGATCGCGCGGTTTTTCCGGCAGCGTGCCGAGGTCGAAGGGCGTCAGCAGCTCAAAATAGTCGTCAATCAAAGCGTCGGGCACTTTTTCGAGCTTGGAGTACATGCTCAATGGGTCTTCCTGTAGCCCTACGTAGTTGCCCAAAGATTTCGACATTTTTTGGCTGCCGTCGGTGCCCAGCAGCAGGGGCAGCAGCAGGCCAAACTGAGGCCTGAGGCCGAAGTGTCGCTGCAAGTCGCGACCGACGGCAATATTGAACTTTTGGTCGGTGCCGCCCAGCTCCACATCAGACTGCACAGCTACCGAGTCGTAGCCCTGCATCAGGGGGTAGAGAAACTCGTGTAGAAACACCGGATCGCCTTTGCCGTAGCGCTCGGAAAAGCCCTCTTTGGCCAGCATTTGCCCCACGGTCATGGTGCTGAGCAGTTCCAGAATTTTGCCTAGATCGAGACCAGATAGCCACTCGGAGTTGTAGCGCACCTCCAGCCGCCCTGGAGTGTCAAAGTCAAGAATGGGGCGCACCTGTTCAAGGTAGGTTTCGGCGTTGGCCTTAACATCAGCCTCGGTAAGCTGGCGGCGCACCTCTGACTTGCCGGTGGGATCACCAATGCGGGCGGTAAAATCGCCAATGATCAGTACAGCGGTATGGCCAGCATCCTGAAAGGCGCGCAGCTTGCGCACCGGAATGCTGTGGCCCAGATGAATTTCGGCCCCGGTGGGGTCAATACCCAACTTGACCCGCAGGGGGCGATCGCCCTGGAGCAGCTGCTGCACTAGGTTTTGCTCGGGGTCGCTGGAGTCGGGCTGGTCAGGAAAGACCTCGCTAATGCCCCGGTAAATACGCTCGAACTGAGCGGGGGGAGCGCTGGAATTGGCCTGGGGCATGGTGAGTACGAACGGAGTTAGGGGGTAGGTAGGCAGGCGGGGAGCTAATCAGAACAGTAACGGTGGGGACTGGGCGATCGCGGCCCAATAGTATAGTTTTTGACAGAACTGGCCCTTGGCTTCTCCTTATAACCATCGGCGAGGCTAGGATAGGCGTGCTTGCGATCGCGCATCAAGTCGGTCTCTCAGCATCCTCGCCGCATAACGGTCTGGACTAGCCCCTTTGATGTGTTTGAGTAGACTGTAAACACCAGGGGCAGGTTCACTTATCTAGAGGGTCATTATAATGTCCTAACCGTCACCTACCGACGCGCACTACCCATTGAAAAGCAGCCTCGTTCAAAAGCAGCTTCTAGCATCTATCGTTACCTAGCATCGTCATCTTTAGCAGCCTTTAATAGCCAACGTGTCATCCAACACCCTTCGCCACAAAAGTCGATCTCAGCCTCAGCCCCTGCGCCGAGCGCCCAACGTACTCAAGTATGTGCAAGACGTGGGCCAGGTATCCGCAGCGGCACTCCTGGGCACCACCATGATTGCCAGTTCTGTACTGGCGGGCGGGTTGGTGGGGCTGGCCATTAGCTTTCGCAACCTGCCCGATGTGCGGGTGCTGCGCAACTATGTACCCAGCGAGACTAGCTACATCTACGACATCAATGGCACCCTGCTCCATAGCCTCCACGATGAGGCCAACCGCGAAGTCGTCGATCTCGACGACATATCTCCCCACCTAAAGCGGGCCGTGTTGGCGATCGAAGACAGCTATTTTTACTCCCACAACGGCATCAACCCCAGTAGTGTAGGCCGAGCCATGCTGGCCAACGTAGCGGCTGGGTCAGCGGTAGAGGGCGGTTCTACCATCACCATGCAGCTGGTGAAGAACCTATTTTTGACTCCCGAGCGAGCCGTGAGTCGCAAAGTGGCAGAGGCGGTGCTAGCCCTGCGCCTGGAGCAAATCTTCAGCAAAGACGAAATTTTGGAGATGTACCTCAACCAGGTGTACTGGGGGCACAACAACTACGGCGCGGAAACAGCATCCCAAAGCTACTTCAACAAATCGGCTAGAGATTTGACCCTGCCCGAAGCGGCGATGGTAGCGGGGTTGATTCAGGCTCCAGAGAGCTACAGCCCCTTCCAAAACTACCAGGCCACGAAGGAACGGCAGGCAATTGTACTCAACCGCATGCGTCAGCTGGGCTGGATTACGCCTGAAGAAGAGTTGGCAGCCCGAGACGCCCCTCTGCTGGTGGGTGAGGTGAAATCGTTTCGCAGCAGCATTTCCCCCTACGTGACTGAGGCGACGGTGCAGGAGCTAAAGCAGCGCTTTGGTAACGAGGCGGTGGTGAAGGGCGGCATGCGAGTGCAGACCACCGTCGACCTGGGTATGCAGCAAATGGCCGAAGCCACCGTGCAGCGGCACAATGCCCGGATTCGCCACATCGCTGACCAGATGGCGCTGGTGGCCATTGACCCCCGCACCCACTTTGTCAAAGCTATGGTGGGCGGAGTTGACTACCAGCAAAGCCAGTTCAACCGCGCCATTCAGGCTTACCGGCAGCCAGGGTCGGCCTTCAAGCCATTTGTGTACTACACAGCCTTTGCCACTGGACGCTATACACCAGCCAGCTCTATTGCCGATACCCCAGTCAGCTATCCCGACGGCTATCGCTCCTACAGTCCTAAAAACTATGACGGTAGTTTTATGGGCAATATCCCCATTCGCACGGCCCTGGAAATGTCGCGCAACGTGCCAGCAGTAAAGCTAGGCCAGGCAGTCGGGGTCAACCAAATTATTGAGTTGTGCCGCACCCTGGGTATTACCAGCCCGATGCAGCCCGTGACCTCGCTCCCCTTGGGATCGGTAGATCTGACCCCGATGGAAATGGCCGGTGCCTACGCCACCTTTGCCAGCAATGGCTGGTACTCTGAGCCAACCTTTATTGTGCAGGTGAGCGACAGCAGCGGCAATGTGCTGCTCGACAATACCCCCCAGCCCCAGCTAGTGCTCGACCCCTGGGCCGCCGCTTCACTCACCGATGTGCTGCAAGGCGTAATTGCCCGAGGCACGGGTACAGCCGCCCAGATTGGAAGGCCCGCCGCCGGTAAAACCGGCACCACCGACTCCCAGCGCGACGTGTGGTTTGTGGGCTATGTGCCCCAGCTTTCAACGGCGGTGTGGATCGGTAACGACAACTACTCGCCGATGCGAGCGGGCACGACTGGGGGCACCTACGCCGCCCCGGTGTGGAAAGACTTTATGCAGCAGGCTTTAGTCAATGTGCCGGTCGAAAATTTCAAGCGGCCTTCGGAGTTTGTGCAGCCCTAGGGAGGGCAGTGAATGCTGAACTGGTGTTTTGGGCACAAAGATTAGGGATCGGCTTCGTCGATTTGGGCCAGGACGCGATCGCGAAATTCTGGGTCGCTATTGGCTAGCCCCAGCAGTTCCCAGTAGGCCGACAGGGTGAGCCCGTCAGCCTGAATTAACTCTAGGGCAGCCGCCTGAATCTCTTGCTGCATTTGGTGCGACTCGGTGTCGGTTTCGGCCCGCTGTAGGCTCAGCTCGCGCGATTCGATCAGCTTGACCACAGCTATATAGGCCCTGACAAAGCGGCTGACGGTCTCAGAGGGAATGTCGTTAGCATCGGGAGCGGTAGGAGTCGCCAAGGGAGCAGCATCGGCAGTGGGCATTGTCGGGGCTGCGATCACCGGTAGGCCGAACCCTAGCAGCAACAGGGCGATCAAGCTGAGACCAACCAAGCCCTTTTTCCACTGGGCTAAGCGGTTGTTTACCCTGATTAGCATGGCTAGAGGCTTATTGATAGCGGCAGTTATCCACCCATAGCCCATTGCACTATCGCCTCGAACCTGTTCTAGAAGCCTACCCGAAACCAGATCGCCTATAGTGGTAGTAGACATAAGCATAAATACATAATGACAAAGGGAACAGACCGCTATGGCAAGCGATGAGATGTCTCCGGTACCCGGTCAGGGAAGCCTTTCTGACCGGGAGCTACAGATCGTAGAGCTAGTGGCATCGGGGCTAACCAACCAGGAAATTTCTGAAAAGCTAGAAATTAGCAAGCGCACCGTCGACAACCATATCAGCAACATCTTGACGAAGACAGCAACAGGTAATCGGGTGGCGCTGTTTCGGTGGGCATTGCAGTCGGGTAAGGTCTGTATCGACGAAGTCAACTGCTGCGTGCTGCCTGAGGCCAAACCCGAAAGCCAGGAGGCTTGAGTCACTGGCTCTGAGTCCAACACGGGCTATGATGGGGATTCTGTATTGCCCTTTGAGAGCACCTGTTCAGATATGGAGCCGATTCAATCTCTGCCCGGAACCGAAGATATTGTGCCAAAGGCGCAGTTTGTAGGCCAAGACCTCAAGGTGGCCGATATTCACACCTGGCAGCGGGTTGAGGCAACGGCCCGAGATATTTTAGGCCGAGCCGTCTACCGCGAAATTCGCACCCCCACCTTTGAGGCCACCGCACTGTTTGAGCGGGGCATTGGTGAGGCCACCGATGTGGTGGGTAAAGAGATGTATAGCTTTAAAGATAAGGGCGATCGCAGCTGTACTCTGCGCCCTGAGGGCACCGCTGGGGTCGTGCGGGCCTACGTTCAGCACAGCCTCTATGCCCAGGGCGGCGTGCAGCGGCTCTGGTATGCCGGCCCCATGTTTCGCTACGAGCGCCCCCAAAAAGGTCGCCAGCGGCAGTTTCACCAGATCGGCGTCGAGGTGCTGGGCAGTGCCGATCCTCGCGCCGATGTTGAGGTGATTGCCCTGGCCACCGATATCTTGCAGGCGTTGGGGTTAAAGAATCTGACCTTTTATCTCAACTCGGTGGGCGACAGGAGCGATCGTGATCGTTACCGCGAAGCTCTGGTCAACTACCTCACCCCCTACTCCGCCGATCTAGATGCAGATTCGCGCGATCGGCTCAGCCGCAACCCGCTGCGCATTCTCGACAGCAAAGACGAAAAAACCCAGGCGATTACCGCCGATGCGCCCAGCATTTTGGACTATCTCGGGCCTGAGTCGAAGCGCAACTTTGACCAGGTGCTAGATCAACTCGCCGGTCTTGGCATTGACTTCGAACTCAACCCGCGCCTGGTGCGGGGGCTCGACTACTACACTCACACAGCTTTTGAAATTCAATCCCAAGATTTGGGGGCTCAGGCGACGGTATGCGGCGGCGGTCGCTACGACGGCCTGGTAGAAGAACTAGGTGGCCCAGCAACCCCGGCCGTGGGCTGGGCGATCGGCCTAGAACGCCTTACCCTGCTGCTTGAAACCCTTCAGCAGACAACGACTGCGGCCCCTGACCTCTACCTGGTGTCGCGGGGCGAACAGGCCGAGGCCAACGCCCTACAGCTGGCCCAAAAACTACGTCATCGGGGTCTGTCCGCAGAGCTTGACCTCAGCGGCTCGGCCTTTGGCAAGCAGTTTAAGCGGGCCGATCGCAGCGGTGCTGCCGCCTGCCTAATTGTGGGCGACGACGAAGCAGCCCAGGGCACCGTGCAGATTAAGTGGCTGGGCTCCGGCAACCAAACCAGCCTTTCGCAAGCCGCGCTGCTCAGCGATATCGATGGGTTTTTGCAGCAGATTCAGAACGCCCGCCTTTAGGGACTCGAAAATTAATAAAATCTCAACGTCATTCCCGCGCAGGCGGGAATCCACTACGGAGTAGCTATTCTAGCTGGTGCTTTATTTTGAGGCGCATCCCTTAGTGTGCCAAATAGTGTGCCAAAGTACCTCCGGCACGTCTAATAGAGCACTCGTGACTAAACACGTCAAAGCGTTATCTCATCCCTAAAGGGTGTGGGATCCTATCGATGGGCAGACCCCACGCCCTCAGAATTTTCGTTACAATCGTTTACACGATTAAATATTTTTTGTTCAACAATTAATTCATCTGCTGGTTGTATGCCTGACACCATGACGAAACTGGCTTATCAAGCCTTACAACAGGGCAAAAGCTACTTTGGGCTGGCCCACAAGACTGTTAGCACCCAGGTCATGCAGGCGGTTAATCCGCCCAAAGACGTTCAGACCACGCCCCTAGATATCAAATCCCTGCAGCTGCTTCAGCAGCGCATGAGTGCTTTACTTGAGCGCGATTGGCAGGATGCCGAAGCGGGCATTTATCCTAAAGAGCTGCTGTTCGATAACCCCTGGGATGATTTCTTTCGGTTTTATCCGCTGGTATGCCTAGACCTGCCCAACATTTGGGATCGATTCAATCAGGGTAGTCATCAGACCTTTGCTGATGATATTGACACAGCAGGCTACCCCAAGTACTACCTGCAAAACTTTCACCACCAGACCAACGGCTACCTGAGCGATATGTCGGCTAACCTGTACGACCTGCAGGTAGAAATCCTCTTCAATGGTACTGCCGACCCGATGCGGCGGCGCATTCTGGCCCCTCTTAAGCAGGGCCTAACAACGGCTGGCATCACCGAGGGGGCAAAGGTGCTGGATGTAGCCTGCGGCACTGGTCGCACTCTGAGCATGATTCGTGAGGCACTGCCCAAAGCCTCGCTGTATGGGGTGGACCTGTCGCCGACCTACCTGCGCAAAGCGAATGAAACCCTGACCGCCCAGCCCGGTGTGCTGCCGCAGCTGATTCAGGCTAATGGCGAGAGTCTGCCCTTTATCGACAACTACTTTGACGGCGTGGTGAGCGTTTTCTTGTTCCACGAGCTACCGGCGGTGGCCCGGCAGAACGTGATCAACGAGATGTATCGGGTTGTGAAGCCCGGCGGCACCGTAGTTCTGTGCGACTCGATTCAGCGGCTCGACTCACCTGAGTTTGAGGCGGCCATGGAGAACTTCCCGACGATGTTCCATGAGCCCTATTACCGCCACTACACCACCGACGACCTCAATCTGCGGATGACTGATGCAGGTTTTGAAGAGGTCAGCAATCAGATCCACTTCATGAGCAAGTACTGGGTGGCTCGCAAGCCAGCGGTAGCCTAAGTCGCTAGCTCACAGTACCAAAAGCCAACAGCCTCCGGTTCTTTGCCGGGGGCTGTTTTTGGACAGTGCTCAGGGAATGCGCCACAGATAGAGTACAGAATCTTCCTCTGACGGCTCTAGGCGCTGGGTAAGGTGGGGCTGCCAATCGCCCATGTCAAACATGTGCGAGACAATGCGGCTACCCGATCGCAGCTGGGTTTGCAGGCGCGATCGCAGCCGCAGATTCAGGTGCGGCAGCAGGTAGATTAGCACCACCGTAGCGTCGTGCAGATCGGCCTCAAACAAATTGCCTTGGGTAAAGGTCAGTCGATGGTTAACCCCGACCTGGCGGGCGCGGGCGCGAGCCTGCATTAAAAGGACTGGGTCGACGTCAATGCCTACCCCCTGAACGCCATAGTCTACAGCAGCCTGCATCAGCAGACGACCATCGCCGCAGCCCAGGTCGTAGACTACATCGGCAGCGGATAGCTCGGCCAGCTTGAGCATGGCGGCGGCGGCATCGGCGGGGGTTGGTATAAAGCCAATGTCGGGACGAGGTAAGGCTGGCATCAGGCGGGCTGGAGCGTGGCCCAGTGAGCCTGAATATCCTGAATGGTAAACAGGGCCTTAAAGGGGAGATTCTGGCTTTGGTAAAGCTCGGCCCCACCCTGCTGGCGATCGACTAAGGCCAGAATTTGGTCGACCTGATACCCGGCAGACTGGAGGCGGTCGACGGCTTTAAGGGCCGACTGGCCGGTGGTGACCACGTCTTCGAGCACCGTTACGGCACTGCCGGGGGGTAGGGTAATGCCCTCAATGTAGGCGCGGGTGCCGTGCCCCTTGGCCTCTTTACGAATAATCAGCGGAAATAGGGTGCGCTCATTGTAGAGGCCGACCAGGCTAACGGCGGTGACCAGCGGGTCGGCCCCCAGGGTGAGCCCCGCCACGGCGGTTGTCTCGGCAGGCACTAAATCGAGCAGCAGTCGGCCCACCATCAGCGACCCCTGAGGGTGCAGGGTAACCAGCTTGCCGTTGATGTAGTAGGTGCTGCGCTGCCCCGAGGTGAGGACAAAGTCACCCTCCTGGTAGGCTCCCTGGCAAAACAAATCGAGCAGGGGCGATCGCAGGGCAGCGGTTTCTAGACTAAGCAGATCAGAGGCTGAGATTTTCAGCAGTAGCTCGTCCATGGGCGGTTAATTCCTTAAAAATGCTCCAGTTTTCTGCGATCGCGCTATAAAGGACATGCACTGGGTGATCGGTTCGGCACAGTTTTGTATAGGATAGGGGCATTTTTGGCCCCAGGCCTGGTTCAGGGCAGCGGCACAATGCCAGAATCGCACCAATTCCCCGCACTGTTTTATTGAGTTGAGGAGGCTTGGCCATGGGCATTCAATTAAATCATATTTCTGGTTTGGCGCTGGCAATGCTAGCGGCGGCGGTCATTGCGCCGGCAGCGCACGCCCAGGATACAGCACCCGAAACAATTCCTGAAGCCCTAGACAACCTGGGTACCACCTACTCCGGCGACTACTTCAGAAATCGGGGCATTACCCGCCAGGCCAAACGCATTTTTGGCCTCGACTTCCCTGAGCGCGCGATCGAGTGGGATGCCAATGCCACCTCTGCCGCCGTTCGAGATATCTTGCTGCTGCAAAATACCAGCGACCCCACCATCCGTGTACCAGATTTGGCCAACCCCTACAGCAGCAGCCTGCTGACCATGCCCAGCAGCAGCGCGCCCTACGTCGGGTCAGAGTTTATCTTTGAACAGCTGTAGCTATCCGTAGCACGGGCTGGTTTAACAGTGATTTTTACCAAAGCAGATCCAGCTAAATCAGCAAAGTTCCCGCCTTGAGCGAACGAGCGTTCATCCAGGGCGGGATTTCTTTGCAAAAAACGCCCTGAGCCTAGACACTCAAACACCCAGTTGAGCCGACAGGGGGTGAAAAATCCAGGGTGCAGGAGTTGAACCTGCCTGGGGCGAATTATGAGTTCGCTGCCTAATCCGCTCGGCCAACCCTGGGATGCTACCTAAACGGTAAAGCACTTTCTATTGTACGCGCAGGTCTAAACCATAATCTTAAATTTTGTTTGAGGCTTAAACTTTATAATTGGGGTAATGTTTAGACCTAATGGGCTGCCAAGCCAAAGATACTGGGTCAGTAGGGTTCAAGGTGTCCGGCCCACGGTCTGTCTTGAGCCATATACCTTGAATTTTGGGCAACTGCCTCCTGTCGCGATTAACTTGGTCAAGTACTCAGCGTCTAAAGTATTTCCATCTCAGGTTTTCTATTTTTGCCCCTGCCATGAACCCTGCCGTAGCGTTTACGTTAATTTTGCTCTCGCTGATGATTGGTTCGGGGGTCGTCAGCGCGTCGTGGGGGTTTACCCTGGGGCGGCAAGCGCTGACCGGTGTACGCCAGCCAGAAACTCGGCCTACGAGTGGTTCTCCCGTCGCCCGCGAGGCTGGGTCGGCAGGACATGGCGATGTCGTTCTAGTCAACGAAGCTGAGGTTTTGCAGCAGGTAAAAGCTCGCACTAGCGGCGGCCAGTAGCTTTTAGGCACTGGACAATGGGCGTTTTACCCTATGTATTAACCGTCATTATTCCTGAACAGCTGCCTCCCGCCGCGATCGCATCGCGGCTACTGGCTGTGCTGATGCTAATTGGCATTAACGCCTTCTTTGTGGCGGCAGAATTTTCAATGGTGTCGGTACGGCGATCGCGCATTAGCCAGCTGGTTTCTGAAGGCGATGTGCAGGCCAAGACGGTGCAGCAACTCCAGCGCAGCCTCGATCGCCTGCTTTCCACCACCCAGTTGGGCATTACCCTGTCTAGCCTAGCGCTGGGGTGGGTGGGCGAAGGCACCATGGCTGTCATCCTAGCCTTTTGGATTACCCAAACTCCCCTAAACGAGGCCCAAAGCGAAGCTCTGGCCCACGCCCTGGCGATTCCAATCGCGTTTTTTTTGGTTGCCTACCTGCAAATTGTGCTGGGAGAACTGTGTCCTAAATCGGTCGCGATGCTTTACCCCGAGCAAGTTGCTCGGTTCTTAGGTCCCCCCAGCCTGACCATTGCCCGGCTATTCAATCCGTTTATTTGGATTTTGAATCAGTCGACCCGGCTGCTGCTGCGGCTGGTCAATATTCGGTACAGCGACCAGGTCAGCTACAGCCGCCTTACCCCCGAAGAACTCCAGCTCATCATTCGCACCACTGCCGAAACCCCAGGCCTGGAAGCCGAAGAGCGCGAGCTGCTCAACAATGTGTTTGAGTTTCGCGACGTGACCGCCGAAGAAATCATGGTACCCCGCACTCAAATCCATGCTATTCCCCTAGCGGCTACCTTTGGGGAGCTAATTGAGGTCGTGGCCACCACCGAGCACTCCCGCTACCCGGTCATGGGTGACTCCCTCGACGACATTCATGGCATGGTCGAGCTGAAGCAGTTTTTGCAGCCTCTGGCTCGCCAGCAGATCAATGCTGATACGCCTCTGCGGGCCTGGGTCAAACCCGCTCGCTTTGTGCCCGAGCACACGCCGCTGCACGAGTTGCTGGCCACTATGCAGCGAACAGGCCAAGAACTCGTCATCGTTGTCGATGAATTTGGCGGTACCGCCGGACTGCTCACCCTCCACGACTTAACTACCGAAATTATTGGCGATATTCACGAGCCCGATGACCACGAACAGTTGGTGCAGCTGCTCGCCGATCAGTCGTATCGCATTAAGGCTCACACCGACCTCGAAGAGGTCAATGAACTGCTCAACTTAGCCCTGCCCTATGCTGACGACTACCAGACTCTAGGCGGATTTTTGATCTATCAAATGCAAAAAATCCCCCACACGGGCGATCGCCTGGTGTTTGCCGAGCATGAGTGGGTGGTTTTATCGACCGATGGCCCCCGGCTCAAAGATATTTTGGTGCGATCGCTTGATTCACCGCTGCCGGGGCCTGAACCAAATATCTCTAGTCGTAGTGCCTCCACCGATTCCGATGAGACGTTTATGATCTAAAGTGCAGCATTCCCCAGGGACAAACTATCGGCGACGCCATCTAAGCGGTTAAAAAACTAGGTGTAAAACGCCTGCGATCGCGTGGGAATCCAGCCGTTTAGACAGCTACTTAACTGCCACAGGTCGCTCGACGGCCTAGGCCAGCATCGTTAGCATTACAGAGCAGGCCAAAATTCGAAATAACGAGTACAGATCCGGGCTAGATTGCGAATCTGGTCGTAAATTCATGCTTCTCTGCCCAGGAATGTCGCTATTCTTTACAGTGTGAAGCATTGTGATACTATCTGAGTAATTTTACCTGGCCGTCCCAGTTCTCCATTGGCTCTGACGTTCGCAATCTATTAGCTGTTTAGCTGTCAGCGTATCTTTGTCTCCCTAGGAAGGACAGGCGTGCAAAACCCCATGTTGTCATCTGCCTTAGACATGCACCAATCTCGAAATCTACCAGATCCTATTCGTGTCGGCGTTATTGGCGTGGGCAACATGGGCCAGCACCACACGCGTGTACTCAGCCGGTTTAAAGACGTAGAGCTAGTCGGCGTGTCTGATGTCAACGTAGAGCGGGGTTTAGACACCGCTGGCAAGTACAGAATTCGTTTTTTTGAAGACTATCAAGAGCTGCTTAAGCATGTCGATGCGGTGTGCGTAGCGGTACCCACCCGGCTTCATCACACCGTGGGCATGGCTTGTTTACAGGCTGGAGTGCACATTTTAATTGAAAAGCCGATCGCCGCCAGCATTGCCGAGGCAGAGTCGCTGGTGAATGCGGCGGCGGCGACCAACTGCATTTTGCAGGTGGGCCATATCGAGCGGTTTAACCCCGCCTTTCAAGAACTGCACAAAGTTCTGAAAACCGAAGAACTGCTGGCCCTCGAAGCCCGCCGCATGAGCCCCTACTCCCAGCGGGCTAACGACGTGTCGGTGGTGCTTGACCTAATGATTCACGACATTGACCTGCTGCTTGAGCTAGCCGGGTCAACAGTCGCCACCCTCACCGCCAGCGGCAGCCGGGCCTCTAACTCTGGCTATTTAGACTACGTTACCGCCACTCTGGGCTTTAGCAATGGCATTGTGGCCACGCTGACCTCCAGCAAGGTCACCCACCGCAAAATTCGCAGCATTACGGCCCACTGCAAAAACTCCCTCACCGATGCCGATTTTCTCAACAACGAGATTTTGATTCATCGGCAGACCACCGCCGACTGCTCTACTGACTATGGCCAGGTGCTTTACCGCCAGGACGGCCTGATTGAAAAAGTTTATACCAGCAATATTGAACCTCTCCACGCTGAGCTAGAGCACTTTATTAACTGTGTGCGCGGTGGCGAAAAGCCCTCCGTAGGCGGCGAGCAGGCCCTCAAAGCCCTGCGCCTGGCCAGCCTTATCGAGCAGATGGCCCTAGACGGCAAACCCTGGCACCACCTTAATCTAACCGATGTAGGCAGCGAACTCCCGGTGGCCCTCCAGGTCTAACCTCTCGACGGGAATATCAGTAACGGTTAGCTCTTTCTGCTGGGCCTTATTTTTTCCCCATGAAGGTCTCTATCAGGGCTGGAAGGCTTTCCAAAGCGGGATGGGTAATATCGGCCTTGCTCAAATCCTCCGCGATAT
Organism: Nodosilinea sp. LEGE 07298; assembly: GCF_015207265.1. Lineage (GTDB taxonomy): Bacteria > Cyanobacteriota > Cyanobacteriia > Phormidesmidales > Phormidesmidaceae > Nodosilinea. The sequence goes on from NZ_JADEXE010000011.1 coordinate 22,929, forward strand.
CAGTCGGCTCACCGTTCCTGAAACCCAGTACCTGAAACCCTCAACACAGCAGCTATAGCGCCGCCACAGAGTACTAAGGCACCACCTTAATCGGGGTGCCTATTTTGATATAGCTGTAGAGCTCGTGGATGTCTGCTTCAAACATTCGTACGCAGCCATGGGAAACGGCCTCGCCAACTAGCGTTTCTTGGTTAGTACCGTGAATGCCAATATGATACTGGCCCTGCAGTGCAAAGCCAATCCAGCGCGAACCCAGAGGATTGCTAGGGCCAGGGCCAACGTCTTCTTTAGTAATAGGGTGCTGCCACACGGGGTCGGTGCGCATGTCGCGGACTGCAAAATCGCCCACGGGGGTTTCCCAATCATCTTGACCAATGGCCACGGGAAACTCGTCGCGCACGTTGTCGTTTTGAAAGAGGGTAAGCCGTCGCCGACTCAGGCTAATGACCACGCGGGTGTTGGCGGTAATTAAGGTTTCGGGCGCTTGAGTAATGATCGGGGTCAAACGGGCTAGGCGAATGCGCTCGAAGGGAGCCTCAAACCGCCAGCGCGAGTTGACCTGGTCTTGCCAGGTAGCGGCAGCTAACAGCCCGGCAGCGCCGTAGCACAGCACCATCAGGCAGCGATTTAGGGGAGCTGGCGTGTCCATAGGTCGTTTTGATTGATCCCACCCAACTCCAGCATACTGCTATCCCCAGGTTGTAGCCCGTTTGCAGCGCAGCACACCAGGGCAAGTGCTGCGGGGATTGATATGATTGAGTCGCAGACATAGTGCCGGGGTTGAAAACTGTGGCGGTAAAACCAGATTGGTTACGGGTAAAAGCTCCTCAGTGGGAACGGGTCGGTGAAGTTAAGTCGATTCTGCAAGACCTGGGCCTCAACACCGTTTGTGAAGAGGCCTCGTGCCCGAATATTGGCGAGTGCTTTAAGGCGGGCACAGCTACGTTTTTGATTATGGGGCCAGCCTGTACTCGCGCCTGCCCCTACTGCGATATTGACTTTGAGAAAAAGCCCCAGGCGCTCGACCCGACCGAGCCCTTGCGCTTGGCCGAGTCGGTGCGGCGCATGCGGCTCAATCACGTGGTGATTACATCGGTTAATCGCGATGACTTAGCTGACGGCGGAGCCAGCCAGTTTGTCGCCTGCATTGAGGCGGTCAGGCAAACAACCCCCGAGACCACCATTGAAGTGCTGATTCCTGATCTGTGCGGCAACTGGCAAGCGCTGGAGACCATTTTGGCCTCGCGCCCCCACGTACTGAACCACAACACCGAGACTGTGCCTCGCCTCTACCGGCGAGTGCGGCCCCAGGGCGACTATGCCCGTTCTTTAGAACTGCTGCGGCGCAGTCGAGAGCTCGCCCCCTGGGTATATACCAAGTCGGGCCTGATGATGGGGCTGGGCGAAACCGATGCCGAAGTGCGGCAGGTGATGGATGACCTAAGGGCCATTGACTGCGACATTTTAACCCTGGGCCAGTACCTGTCGCCGGGGCCAAAGCATTTGCCTGTAGCAGAGTTTGTCACCCCGGCCCAGTTTGATGCCTGGCGCGTGGCGGGCGAGGCAAAGGAGTTTTTGCAGGTAGTGTCATCGCCGCTGACCCGCAGTTCGTACCATGCTGAAGCTGTGCGCCAGCTCATGGCCCAGCATCCGCGCTAGCATCCGCGCTAGAAGTTAGCACCATTTTGGGAAGACTCTAGGGGCAGTTGTCGGTAAAACCGCAAAGGTGGAACCGACTGTTTGGTGCAGCCGTCAAAGGGGAGGGCTGAGTCGTTTACGGCAGCGCCACATTTTACCCTGAGGAAATAGCCATGCAGCAATGGAAACAAATGCTACGCCCCCAACCTGCCCGCGCCATTCTGCTAGCAGCGGTTTTAGCTGGGCTGCTGCCGGTATTCCTAACCCCGGCAGCAGCCCAGCGCTCGGCGACAAATTCTGGCGTAACCGTAGCCCAGGCCGACATCGCGATCGATCAAGATTTGCTGCGGCTGGTCAATACCGAACGCCAGCGGGTGAATGCGCCGCCCCTGACCATAAACGACAAACTCACTGCTGCGGCCCAGCGCCACGCCCAGGATATGGCGACCAGCCAACGCATGAGTCATGATGGCTCTGACGGATCGACGATGCGATCGCGGATTGATGCCACCCAGTACAACTGGTCAAATATTGGTGAAAACGTCGCTATGGGGCAGCCCACCGCCGCCGAGGTCATGAGCGCGTGGATGAATAGCCCCGGCCACCGCCGGAATATTCTTAACCCCGCGTTTACGGAGTTGGGCGTTGGGTACGCCACGGGCAGCGGTCGGATCTACTGGGTACAGGTATTTGGCAGACCGCTTTAGTAGTCTGCCAAGCCAAAGATGACGGGTTAGTGGAGTTCAAAGTTTCAGGTACACGACTGGCCTTAATGGACTCGCAAGAAAATAAGGTAGCTGTTGATCGGACTTCGACTTCGCTCAGCCCTCGATTCCTGAAGGCTGAGCGAAGTCGAAACCTGGCTACCTGGTACACCATTAATCCGCAGATCCCTAAACTATGACATCTCAAACCTGAACCCTAACCTGCATTAATCCGAGGGCATCTAGGTGTGGGGAAAGAGATGTACACCATTGTTTTATAGCGAAGGTTAGAATCTGTTCGCCTGAATGCCAGGGATGGTGACTAAAGTGCTGTCATCACTTTCAAAAATTCTTCTGACAGACAGGCCGTAGCAGCACTCTTTTGGCGAAAAAGAACCCCAGCCAGAAAGTAGATTCTTTCTGAGAAAAAGGCCTGACGCCTGCGCTTGAGTATTGCAATAGAGTCTCTTACTTTGGGTTCACAGCTGTAGTAGCCAAACTTAAGCGGGGTGACCATAAAATCAACTACCTCATACCCAAGGTTGAGCGCATGGTTAACCGTGTCCACAGGGTTTGAGTAGGCGGAGATCATGAGCATGACTTGCTCGCAGCCCTGAGCAATGAGCTGCTTGGTAATGGTTGCGCCATCGTCGCCGCCGTGCAAGGACGGCATATAGAGCTGATTATCAGGAGCGGGTAGGTAGGGAGGATTGGCGACCAGGCATCGCGCTGCTGCTGTAGATCCTTTGAAAAAGCAGTCATTGTGAACTTGGTAATAAGGGGTTAGCCCGTACTGCTCAATTCTGAGCTTCGCCAATTGGTAGGCGGCTAAGTTTAATTCGTATCCCTGAATTGTTCCCTTAAAGGAGCTTCTCAGCAGCGCCTGAATCACCGGGCTACCATCCCCAGACCCAAATTCAACGATGGGGCTTTCTGAAGCGCCCTGAGATAGCACCATTTTCTCCAAACACTGGGCATAGAACTGCGATTCTTCGGGGCAAAAGAAAACTTGATTTGGAGATTTCACCTCAACCGCAGGGTCAGAGGTCAACAAGCTTTTGTTCATGGCAAGGGTTCAGTAAGTAAGTTAGAAAACAGGCTCACAGCTTAGACTGAGTAGATCTTGGGTAGGGGAGTGGTCGCTTGCTTAATTTGCTGAATGATCGCTTGGCCTGCCCGTTCGCCAATAAATTTCTCCTGGGCATATCCCAGCAAAATTTCCCAGGCGTGATCGGTGTATTGCTCTGCTAGGGCGATCGCTACATCCTGCAGCATCCAAAGGCCGTGGCGCTCATCTTCGCGAATGTGCAACTCCCAATATCCTGACGACTCTTCGCTCAAATTCAATCGCTGGGCCGCCATCAGGTAGTCGGTATAGATAGATGGGCCAACAATTTCAAAGTAGGTTAACCCGCCGTTGTACCGCAGGAAGTGCTGCTTACATTCAGTCAGCAAGAAGTTATGGTTAATGCTGGCCAGCAGCTGCCAAGGAGCCAGATCAAAATACCCTTCTGGGGTAGTGTCTAGGTTCATTTCGGCCATCATTTTGGCAAAAAAAGTAGAGTGCTTACGAGAAAGGCGACCGTTGCCGTACTCCTCCATGAGCACTCGAATCAACATGGCTTGAATTGCGTTGCTGGCCCCCCCCAAAATGCGCGACATGCGGCTAGCTTCTACTAGACCATCTAGTGATGTAATGGCTAGCAGTCGGCGATAGCCCTCGCGATCGAGGTCTTCGCGCAGGAACCGTCTGTTTTCGGTCACCGGTGGGTTTAGATCGGCGTCGTACCATTCTCTTAAGGTTTGCTGTACGTCCTGCTGTTTCAAGCGTTCGACGTCTATCTGGCCTAACTCCCAGGCTTGCCAGGCAGACTCAATGCGATCGCGTAGCCACTGCAGGTAGAGCGATCGCTCGTTTCTGTAGTGCTGGAGGTCGTCATACCAAAAGAGGTTGAGACGGTTGATGCGGTACAAAATGCGCTGCAAGAACCGATGGGCCGATTGATCGCCTGGTTCTGAGGTATCTCCATAGGCTAAAGGCAGTGCAGCGGCGATCGCGGCTTCTAATGCCTCAACATATTGGGGAGACTGAGTAACCTGCTGGTCAAGATTTTCAAGATTCAGCAGATCAATAAATTCTTGCTCTAGAGTGCTAAAGTCAATGTCTTCAGGAGTTGAAAAGCTGCGACTTGAAAGGTCTTTCCTCAAGTCTCGATTGTTGACAGCGGCAAACATAAAGATACCTTAAAAACCTCTTTCCATGAGTTCATCGATCGACTTATCTTTAACCAATCGACTAGCAAAACAATCGATGAATAAGACGACCCAACACTTGCTCGCGAGCATAATGTAACTGTAGCTACCAAACGAATAAACCCTATCCGCCCAGAGACAGAATATTAAGTTGAGCTATTCGCTAGCTAAGCCGTTTAAGCTAACCTGTGTTAAGAACAAAATCGTAGTAAAAATTCACGCGCTCTAGAAACTGAAAAGCCCTATTTTTTAGGCACCCACACCGCGCTTAGTTTGACTTCTTAAGTGTCCAGGTCAGTGACTTACGGGGAGCCTTCTTCAATGCCTGAGTTAGTTCGTCATTGGATGAGAACTGCAGCTGTGACAAATAGCAGGCATCTACCTTGATCACAAATTTATCGCAGGAAAATGGCCAGGGCGTAACGCTTAAGTCGCCAGAATCGAGTTGATAAATGCTGTAGGGCCGACCATCAGGTCCAGAGGTTATTTCTAATTTGCGCCCGCCAACAGGAATCTGGCGCTGAGACAAAATTAGCGAGAGGCGATCGCACCACCGCATGTAGGTATAAGCTTTTTCAGCCTCTTCTTGACTAATCTCTAGTTCGGCTTGCCACTCGGCCTGTCGCTTTTGTTGTTCTTTTAAGAACTGGGCCATATCAGGATCGTCTTCCCCTTTACCCTGGTTTAAAAAGCACAGATGCATTGAAATCAGCATTGCTACCCAGCGCCCCTGGTAAAGCGCCTCATCGGCGTGCTTGCGCAGCTTTTCAAGCGGTGATTCTTTCTCTAGGGTAAAGTCTAGGGGTGCACCAGCTTCGGTGAGCTGATCGTCTTCCCACTCTTTTTCGAGGTGGTCGTGGTGGGCGATCGCGGCAATAGTTTCGTAAAGGCGATAGGTCTGCTTGTCAAAGTCCCAGTGGCCGGCAATTTGGGCAGCTAAAAGAGCATGAGCGCGATGGTAAATGATTTCCCAACCATCGCTTTGAAGATTGACGATCATAGCGTTTTAGATGTAGCAAGAGAATAAATTTGAGGATGCGATCGCTCTATTTTGTTTGGCCTATTCTTCAGCTTAAGTTCCAGGCCAAAACAACGTGCGGTTGTTTTGGCCTGGAACGTGACTTTGATTTACCAAACAGGCAATCTAGCGATAGAGGCTAGCTGTTGGGGAGGTCAGGAGTGTTTTGATCGACCGTATTGGCAGCGCGATTGATAGCTCCCTTGGTATTTGCAGCGGCATTGTCGGCAGCCCGCTGGGTCGACTTACCAATGTTCTTAGCGGCCTCTTCTACCGCGTTATCGTCAGTACTTTGCATGCGCTGCTCGGCCTGACGAATCATGCGATCGGCCTTGGCATCGGCGGCACTGGTGTCACGGATGGTATCTTTGTGAGGGTACATGGCCTCGTTTTGGGCCGGGCCGCCGCTACCAACACTGTTTCTAGCGGGTGTAGAAGACTGGGCTGCGCCACAGGCGGTCGTTACAAGCACCATTAACCCAGCTAGAAAAACGATGGCCCACTGCCGTAAGGCGGTAGGATTAAGAACTCGTTTTAGGCTTTGCATAAATTGCTCCTTAAAGAACTAAGTTGAAACATTTGAAACTTTTGGGATGAAACCTAATTGCTCAAGCTTCACGTTGATGCAGATGTGGCACTAGCTCTCGTCCCCAAGGGTGGGGCGGCCAAATCAGGCTCTTACGGACCAGCATCGAGAAGCAAGGGGTTTCACCCAGGCTGACAATAACCAAATTGCGAGCCTCTTATACACCGAGCGCTACTACATTTGGCTTTGCAGCGTCTGCTTGCTCTCCTTGAAACGCGCGCCCATACGCTCGCGGTCATCTTGGGAAAGGTTTTTGCGCATAGACGCAAACATGGTGCTTTCTTCCTGGCGAGTGTGGTCGCCTACCATGGCCTTGAGCTGCTTAATCTTGGCGATAAATGAGTCGCCTGTAGAAGGCATAGACTTGATCTCGTTAAGCAGGTTTTCCATCTCGGCTTGCTCAGAGTAAAGCTCTTGGGTGTCATCGCTGCCGTAGAAGGGCTGAACGGCAGGGTAAACAACGGCTTCTTCCGCTTTGGAATGCACCAGCAGATCTTTGTAAAGCTGGCCAAATAGAGCCTTACGCTGCTCGGCATTGTCTGTATTGCGAATTTCGCTGATAAGGGTTTTAGCCTTTTGGTGATCCATAAAGATCAGGTCGAGGACATCAGCGGAGTCGCTATCCGAGGCCTGGGTGGTGGCACTGCCCACAACTCCAGTGGCAGCGGCGATCGCATCCTGCACACGAGCCCATAGCCCCTGCTGAGGTTCTTCGCCAGTCAGCTCCAGGGTACCGAGGTATTCGAGCATGCCTTTGAGCTGCTCCTGGTGGGCGCGGTTTTCAAAGTTGACGGTATTGAGGGGGGCGAGGGCAGCTTCTACGTCTTTGCCCACTACCTGAGCCGCTTTGTGTACCACTAGGCCCGAGACAACCTGGCCATGCTTGAGCAGTTCGTGCTGGGCCATTTTTTCGTACAGGCTCAGCTCGGAGCGCGAGAAGGTGTTTTTGGTCTGGCTGACCAGCTCTTGCACCGTAGATTTGGGCTCGGCCTGTACCCCGTACTGAGTAATGGCGGTTTCTACAATGTCTAAATTCTTTTGGTCGTCTTCAAGCATATCTTCCAGCCGCTTGCGCAGATGGTCGTTGTCGCACTGGTTTAAAAACTGCTCCTCATTGTCAATAATCACGCTTTGAATAGCTTTGATATCGGCCAATTTCTCGGCGATCGCGGCTCGTTTTTGATCGTTTAAGGTGGCAGGCATAGATGTAAAGACTCCAGTGATATTCCGATCACAGCCTAATAACTTTAGGACAAAGGCATATCTATCATTAGAGCTGAATAACTAATCTCAGTTGGGCGACTGCCTATTTCTTAAGAACTAGCCTCAACTCGTCTTAATGTCATCCTAAAGCTAACTTAACAAACGTACAAAAGGGCTTTCTTTTTCTCTGCCTGGACTCTGTTCATCTTCATACAAGGCTACTTCAAAATCACCTGATCTAAATCCTTCAAAAGATGGCGAAAAGAATCATTCGGGTGAGCGATGACGCCATCTCGATTAACCCTTTAGCGTCAAGGCAAGTTGCCATCGGGAATACCTATATGAGCCTTGTTCTAGAACAAATAAAAACGCCCGGCCTGGCCCAGCTCTCTTATATTGTTGGCGACGCGGCGGCGGGGGTTGCCGCTATTATTGACCCCCGCCGTGATGTCGACGTGTATCTACAGCGATCGCGGCAGCTGGGGCTGCGCATTACCCACGCTATTGAAACCCACATTCACGCTGATTTTGTCTCGGGGGCGAGGGAGTTGCAGGCGCAGCTCGGCCTACCAATTGCGGCAGGGCGCAGCGACGACTACCAGTTTGACTACCAGCCCTTAAAGGCGGGCAACACCATCACCCTGGGCAACATTACCCTGGAGGTTCTACATACCCCAGGGCACACTCCTGAGCACATTAGCCTACTGCTGTCCGATACAAAGCAGGAGGAGCAGCCTTTTGCAATATTCACCGGTGATACGCTGTTTAACCTGGATGTGGGCCGACCCGACCTGTTGGGAGAAGGCACCGCTCGACCGCTGGCGCACCGGCTCTACCACTCGCTGTTTGAACTGCTGCTGCCCTGGGGCGATCGCATGGAAATTTATCCCTGCCACGGAGCTGGGTCAGCCTGCGGCAAGTCGATCGGCGATCGCACCCAGAGTACCCTGGGCAATGAGCACTTGTTTAACCCGGCCCTGCAGCCGCGCAGCGCCGACGAGTTTGTCGACTGGTTGCTCAGCGATATGCCCGAACCGCCCCGCCACTATGCCCACCTTAAAAAAGTCAACGCCGCCGGACCGCCTGTTCAAGGCTGCCTTCAGGCCCCCCAGGCTTTAACTATTGAAGCCTTTCAGCGCCAGATGGAGCAGGCCAACACTCTGGTGATCGACACCCGCTCGATGCTGGCCTTTGGCGGCGGCCATATACCAGGGGCCATCAATATTGGGCTAGGGCCATCGTTTCCGTCCTGGGTGGGCTGGCTGATCGATCCTGAAACATCGCTTTTACTGATTACCGAAGGCCCAGAGGATCTTAAGGCCGCAAGTGAACACCTGTTTCGAATTGGCTATGACCGGGTGAGCGGTTATTTGCACGGCGGCATGACCGGGTGGCACACCCAGGGGCTACCGCTCCAGCGCATTACCCAAATGCCCGTCACCGAGCTATACGAGCAGCTTGACCGCGATGACCTGCTGGTCTTAGACGTGCGCAGCGACCAGGAGTTTTTAAACGGCGCAGTGCCCCACGCCCAGCATATTTACCTGCCGCACCTGGAGGAAAACCTGTCCCGTCTCGACCACACTAGAACTGTCGCCACCTACTGCGGTAGCGGCTACCGGGCTTCGATCGCCGCTAGCCTGCTACAAAAGTATGGCTTTGCCTCGGTCGTCAATATTCCTGGCTCCTGGAGCGCATGGCGGTCCGCCGATTTACCCATAGAAAAGCCCACAAGCTAGTACTCTGCGGCGCAAGTTTAGATACTATTCTCCGGGGGCTAGGGAACAGGGGGGCTAGGGAGCCAAGCGATTCGGAATGGTGGGCATATTTCAGCCGTCGAGGACTAGGCAATCGGTAGCAGCTAGGGGCCGTTAATCAGATTTCAGATTGCAGGGGGGAATGCTACCGGGCTGGTGAACAATGCCCACCCTGCAATTATTAAAAGCTGATGTTCAACGACTAATTTCGGCTTCATCACCACTGGAGTTACTGACCGCCACGTGGTTGATATCGACAGAACGAGTTCCGTCAACCTGGCTGGCTACGTCGACGATACGCTCCAGGATAATGCGATCGCCCACCTGGCCAGTGAGCTGAATGGTGCTGCCGTGCTGAATTAGGGTGAGGGTATCGATGGCGGTTAAATCAGACTCGCGATCGAGGGCCTCAGCCAGGCGGCGCACCAGCCCAAAGGTGTCGTACTCCCCTTCCAACCCCATATACTCCGGCGGCGGCGGCGGCACGTGCTGGCCCGCCTTCTCGCGCAGTTCGTCGTCGTAGGTGTTGGTTAGGCCCGGCGTCATGGAGCTAGATGTCGAACCGTGGGAAATAGTGCAGCGGTCAAAATCAATATGATCTTGCCAAGTCATAATTACACCTGAATAATTTACAGGGAATAGCTGAACCGGGCGTTGCAGGGCAGGCCCTTACGGCTCCATAGTTTCACCGGGGCCGACGATGCCGACCTTGTGACGAAACGTCAGCTCGCCGCCAAACCAACCGCTGACCAACAGCATCCCCGACACCACCAGCGACAGCACCAGCCCTACGGGCAAAATGGCCCCCGCTGGATTGCCCCACCGCAAAATGACGTTGATAATGCTGAGCACCAGCGCCCCAGCATTGAGGGCCATATGAGCCCATCCAGCGGTACGGTGACGCACCCGAGGAATATTGATAAAGTCGGCCATACCGGTAACGGCGGCAGCCACGCCCGACAGCACCCCTAGCCCCAAGAGCCAGACACTGGCCCTGGCCCAAAAGAAATCTTGAGTGAGCCAGTAGCCCAGGTCAGCACCCGCCGCACTACTCAAAAAGGCAATCGGGAAAATAACGATGATGGGGTGAATGGGATGCCCAAAAATAGCGATCGAACTGGTAATGCCAGTGCCTCGATACTCCGTCGCGCGGCTGTCGATCAGCGGCGGCAAATTGGGATACGGCACCTGATTAGACTGATTCTGGTAATCCTGGGTGGCCATGGCGATGTCCTCTAACTATGTGAATGATCAACTACAACGCTCGTTCAATATTCACCATCAGCCAGAGTTTGTGCTGGCTGATGGTGAAAGGCTTTAGCGACTTAAGCTAGCCACTGACTTAAAGCGGTCTTTGAGCCAATTACCGGCTTCTTTCAGGTTGTACTTCAGGGGTTCCTGCACACTCAAGAACACGCGAGCGCAGTTGCGCCCCGGCATACCCGAAATTGAGCCGCCCGGATGGGTACCCGCCCCAGTCAAAAACAACCCGTCAATCGGAGTTTGATAGTTGGCTAGTTCGGGCAAGGGGCGAAAGAACACCATCTGATCGAGGGTCATATCGATGTGGTAGTGATTGCCCTTGCGCACGCCGATTCGCTGGGTCAGCTCGGCCGGGCTTTCGACCCGCCGTGCAATAACGGACTCTTTCAGGTTGGGCGTGTAGTCGGCCAGTTTGTCGAGCACGCGATCGGCCACTTTGTTCTTCAGTTCGTCGGTCCAGCCGGTGCCCATTAGCCCTGTGCCTTCGGCCCCCTTGACCTGGTAGGGAGCAAAAAACTCAATCCAAAGGGTATGCTGGCCCGCTGGTGCCATTGATGGGTCCATCACCGTAGGCACGACCACATAAAGCGATGGGTCGTGGTCGGGAATCAGGCCCTGACTGGGCATGGTGTGGGCTGTTTCTACCTGATCTACTGAATCAGCAATCAGCACCGAGCCAATCAGGTAGTCGTCCTGGTGGTTGTAGGCCTCAAAGCGGGGCATTTCTGAGAGCGCACAGTCAATTTTGAGAATGCCCTCGTTGTTGTTGACAATCCGACGGTCTAGCCGTTCTGCCAGGCCTGGGGCCAGGGTTTGAGCGTCGGCGGTTGGCACCAAGTCTTGAAAGACTCGCTGGGCATCAATATTTGAAATCACCCCTTTGGTGGCCCGATATTCTTGACCACCGGCTACTCGCACCCCTTCTACACGCCCGTTGGCATTCACTAAAATTTGCTCAACGGACTGGTCGCATAGAATGACGCCGCCGTTGTCTTCAACCATGCGCACCAGGGCTTCGACGAGGGCACCCGTGCCGCCTCGGGGCCGGGCCACTCCGGGGTTATGGCGCAGCCCCATCATCATCGATCCTACCGCCAGAGTCTTTTGGGAGGGCGGCCCCCCCAGTTCTGACGCCAATCGCGCCAGAGGGGCTTTGACTACCTCGGTCTCAAACCATTCATTGAGGGTGTCTTGAGGGCTGTTCAGCATGGTGCGAATCAGGTCTAGCGCCTGATCCACGCCCCCAATCAGCGAAAACAAATCTTGCAGGTTGTGCAGGCCGTAGTTGCCTAAAATATCGACAACCGATTTTGGCGGTGCGTTGAATACGGGGGTTATGGCTTGGGTGAGGGTATCCCAAAAGGCCATGTATTCTTTGTACTTTTCTGCATCTCGCTGGCTGTAGCGGGCAATTTCAGCACAGGTTTTGTCAACTGAGCGGTAGGCCAGAAATGCTTTGCCATCCGCTTGCGGACAGTAGGTGATGGGGTCGCAGTAGAGATACTCTAGGCCGTAACGCTCTAGCTCTAGCTCATCGACTACAGGTCCTAGATGGATAAACTCGTGGTCAATGGCGCAGAGGTTGAAATAAAAGCCAGGCGCATCTTCGGGCAAGGCCTCTTCTGTAGTGGCTGCCCCGCCCGGAATCTCGCGTTTTTCTAGTAGTAAAACGCTGTAACCTGCTTTTAGTAAATATCCTGCACAAACTAAGCCATTATGGCCTGCCCCAATAATAACAACGTCGAATGTCTGCATGGGAGAATTACTCAAAGTGTGTTTTGATGGTAAATAATATGCTGATTGAGGCGACCTACCGTTAGAAATAGATTGTTGAGAGAAAAATTCTCTTAAGGGTTTTCTTCGTCTATAAGGACAAGATCAATCCTACCTGAGTGAGGTTTGAAGGTGATACCTCCTCCCATGAGGTAGGGTCGTATAGTGTGAAGTTGCGGCGACACGACTTTGGGCCTCTGTAATATCAGAGGCCCAAAGCTCAACGTATTCGCAGAACGATTTGCGGCAGTAGATAACTGCTCTTAGCTTTGGGACATAGTTTTCATCAAATGCTTGCGAATCTCTTGAATTTGATCCATCTCGGTCTGCTTGAGCTGGGTAAATAGATCAACGCATTCCTGCGAGTTAGCATCGTGGGCATCCTGCACGTACTTGTCGTAGGCTTGAAGCGCCTCCGCTTTGTTTTGCATAACGGTGAGCCAGTCATACTCAAGGTTGCTGACGACTTGTTGAACTTTAGTTCCGGTAGCCATAGAAAATTTCCTCCACGGTTTAATGTTTATATGTGCTCTCAATTGACAGTGAGGCTGAACAATTAGAATCCGTTAGGATAAAGGGCTTGAAGTGCCTTGGCATGCCCATACTCACTCCCAGTAATCATTAGACTGACCCCTATCCCAGTCTTTTCCATCGTCCTAAAGAGGGTTTTGGTCGAGATGACGGCAGCGCAGGGGCAAATGTTACCGGAATACGCGGACAAGCAACAACATAAGTGAACGGTTCTAATTGCTGAATAAAATTAGTTATTAGTGGTGCTGTGAGCCAGGCATAACATTTCTACAACGAAAAATAACTTAACAACCAGAAACTGAGAGCATTACCCTAGGCAAGCTCTGCCTTTTGGCTTAGCCGTCCTATAGCTGTTGGGAGATGTTTGTTAAAGCCAAGTTACTTAAACTACTGATCGACATGTGGTGAGGCGCGGTGCGATCGCCCATTTAGCTGGTCTTAAGGCTGTAGCTTTTTAAGGCGATCGGCAAAAGATCGCGAATCAAAACCTCACTAGTCGTTTGTTATTGGAGTAAAGCCCATGTTGATTGCTTTAGAAGTTGGAATGGTGATGGTTGGTCTGGGGGTAGCCCTGCGGCTGGTACGCCTTCCCAAGGCTGGACAAGCTAGTTTAGTAACCGCAGCTTGTCTGGCGGTTGTGCTAGTTGGATTTACTCAACCGGCTATGGCTGGTGCGGTTAATGGCGATGCTTTGACGAGCGGCCAAAAAGAACTTAACGAAACGCTCCAGACGACCCCCCAAGGCAATCAATACCAAGGCATTGAGTATGCCGATGCGAAAGGTACACCCCTGGGCGATCAGGAGATTACCAATCGGGTTGAAAGCAAGACCCCCAAAGAGCTGAAAGTTAGTGTCTCCAATGGTTCTGTGCGACTGTCGGGCAAAGTAGCCGATCGCAGCGCGGCCCAGGCTATTGTTGACGACATTAAGAAGATCCCTGGCGTGCATGAAGTAGCCTACGATTTGGGCCTCAGGGGCTAGGCTGAAGCGCTACTGAAGAGGTCTACAAAGGCCTGCTCTAGGGCTTATTAAGCAAGTTCAAAAGCTACTGATTGATTAGCTGTATCGGCGGTCCTGCCTGGGCCGCCGATTTCGTTTGTAACTAGACGGCGGCTCAGACGGGCTAAAGTCTGCCCAAGGGCAGACCACGGCTCTCTTTAGGGCACTCTAAGCTATACCAAAGGGAGCATAAAGCGATGGGAATTGCTAGACACAGGTGTGAATCAAATATTCAACCTCTCTCGTAGGGGCGAGCAGCCACAAAGCCTTCAGATTGGCTACGCCTATGCCCCTAGCCAAGGTCATGCCGCCGCTTAGCAACGCCAGGCTGTGAATTTCAGTCATAATTGAATATGTTGCGATCGCTGACTGGCCAGCTTTAGCTCTGTGCACACGCTTCGCGAACGCCATCACGGCTCTCCCCAACGCATCTTCCGAACCGCTAATGCCACCATCTCCCCTACCTCACAATGAAGCGGGACGGTTAGAAGCCCTGCGGCGATACAACATTCTAGATACTCCCCCCGAAGCCGGGTTCGACCGCATTACAGCCCTGGCAGCCCGACTGTTTGACGTACCCATTGCTCTAATTTCGCTGGTCGATGAGTCTAGGGCCTGGTTTAAGTCAGCCTATGGGTTTGACCTGCAGTTGGTACAGCGACAGGCCTCTGTTTGTAGCTATGCGCTGCTGACTGAACAGGTGATTGTGCTGCCCGATGTTCATCAAGATCAGCGCTTTGCCGGTAATCCGCTGGTGCACGGTGAGCCGGGGGTACGTTTCTACGCTGGGGCACCACTGCGTACCCACGATGGCTTTATCGTCGGCACCCTTTGTGTGCTCGATGCTCAACCCCGCGACGGGCTCAGCGATGATCAGCAAATGGTGCTGGCCGACCTGGCGGCCCTAGTCGTCGATGAGCTAGAACTGCGCCTGGCCGCCCACAGAGTCGCTGACATTGATACGGCCCTGGTAGCCGTAACTGAAGGAGTAGCGGCCCAAACGGGGTCAGCTTTTTTTGCAGCGCTGGTGCAGCACCTAGCCCATACCCTGGGCATTGATTACGCTTACATTGGGCTGATTGATGGCGATCGCCAAGATACAGTGAAAACCATTGCTGCCTGTGTTCAGGGGCAAATCGCCGACAATTTTGAGTATCTACTGCACCACACCCCCTGCCAGCAGGTGCTGCTCAACCGGGCGCTGTGCTGCTATGCCGGTGGGGTAAAAGTGCAGTTTCCCGATGCCCCACTGCTGCAACCCCTGGGCATCGATAGCTATGCGGCCATTCCCTTTTTTGATGCCGACGGCATCCCCCTGGGCCTGCTGGGGGTCATGGACTGTAGCCCCTTCACCAATGTTCAGCTGATTGAGGCGCTGTTGCCTATTTTCGCCCTGCGCATCGCCACCGAACTCGATCGCCAGCACACCGATACCGCCCGACTGCGGGTGCAGCAAGACCTGGAGCAGCTGGTGGCCCAGCGCACCGCCGAACTCTCCCATACCAATGAGCAACTGCAGCTCGAAATTGCCGAGCGACAGCAGGCCGAAATTGCCCTGCAAACAGAGCAGGAGATGCTGCGGGTGCTGCTCGAAAACGTGCAGGCAGGCATCGTGGCCTGCAATCAGACGGGCATTTTGACCCTCTTTAATCAGACGGCCCGCGATTTTCACGGCCTGCCCGAAGAACCGCTGCCCCCCGAGCAGTGGGCTGACTACTACGATCTCTATCAACCCGATGGCCATACGCCTTTGCCCACAGAAGAGATTCCGCTGTTTCGTGCCCTACAGGGAGACGTCGTAGACAATGTTGAGATGGTGATTGCCCCCAAGGGGGGAGTAGCCCGCACGGTGTTGGCGAGTGGGCAGGCGATCGCCGCCGTTGACGGCAGCCCCCAGGGCGCAGTAGTGGTCATGCACGACATTACCGATCGCAAGCGTATGGAAGATGCCCTGCGCGCTAGTGAAGCCCAGCTCTCCAGTATTTTTGAGACTATTCCCGATGGAATTGCCATTTTTAACCTGCAAGGCCAAATTGTGGCGGTTAACTCCGCCGCCGAGAAGATTCTGCGCCAAACTCGCCATGAGCTAACTCAGCGCCGCTACAGTGACCCAACCTGGCTGATTACGACCCTAGAGGGCGAAGCCTTTGCACCCGCAGATCTGCCCTTTATGCAGGTCATTCGGACTGGGCAGCCGGTGTACGGGTTTGAAATGGTTATTACCCATACCGACAACACCCGCACAATTTTGTGTGTCAATGCCTCGCCGCTGCTCGATGCGCAGGGCAACATTACCCATGTGATCTCGTCAATTAGCGATATTACCGAGCGCAAGCAGGCAGAACTGACCCTGCAAGCCTCTGAGGAGCGCTATCGCTCGGTGATTGAAACGACCGCCGAAGGTATTGTCTTGCAGGATGTCGACGGCACAATCTACACCTGCAACGCCAGTGCCGCCGAAATTTTGGGCCTCACCGTTGACCAACTAACGGAGCGCAACTCCCTCGACCCTGCCTGGTCAACCATTTACGAAGACGGCTCCGATTTTCCCGGCGATCGCCACCCTAGCATGGTCACGCTGCGCACTGGCGAACCGCAGTCTAACGTGGTGATGGGGGTAAACAAACCCGATGGCACCCTGACCTGGATTTCGATCAACACGCGACCGCTGTTTCACCCCAATGACCCCACCCCCTTTGCTGTAGTGGCGTCATTTTTTGACATTACCGATCGCAAGCTGATCGAAGCCGAGCGAGCCCAGCGCATTCGTGAACAGACGGCTCGCTTGGATGCCGAAGCCGGACAGTTTCGAGCCGCGCTGCTGGTCGATATCAGTACCGCGCTGGCTTCGTTGCTCAACCACACCGATACCCTACAGCGGGTAGCCGATCGGGTCGTACCCTTCTTTGCCGACTGGTGTGCCATCGATCTACTGGCGTCTGAGCAAACCCTGAAACGGGTGGCCATGGCCCACTGTGACCCGGCTAAGGTAGAGCTGGGTTGGCAGCTATATCACCGCTATCCTCAACCGCTGGACACACCCGCAGGGGCCGCCAAAATTTTGCGTACTGGTCAAACCGAGCTGGCGGCAACTATTCCGACCATGGCCTTGGAACTGGTGGCCCAAGACTCTGAGCACTTACGCCTGCTGCAAGCGCTGGGGCTAACCTCATGCATCGCGGCACCCCTGATTGCCCGTGGGCAAATTTTAGGGGTGATTTCGTTTGTCACCGCCGAGTCTAACCGCCAGTACACCTCGACTGATTTAGCTTTGGCCGAAAATATCGCCCACCAGGTGGCGATCGCCGTAGACAACGCCCGCCTCTACCAAGACGAGCAAACTGCCCGCAGCGAGGCCGAGGCGGCCAACCGCATCAAAGATGAATTTTTGGCCGTGCTCTCCCACGAGCTCAGGTCGCCCCTCAACCCCATTTTGGGCTGGTCGCAGCTGCTGCAAAAGCGCCAGTCCGACGACGACATTCTCATGCGGGGCCTGCAAACCATTGAGCGCAACGCCAAGCTACAAACCCAGCTGATTGCCGACCTGCTTGATGTCTCCCGCATTTTGCAGGGCAAGCTCAATCTAGATAGTGCCTTTGTGTCGCTGAAGACCACCATCGAAGCCGCGATGGAAACGGTGCGGTTGGCAGCAGAGGCCAAGTCGATTCAGCTGCACACCCACCTCGAAGCCACTGTGCTACCCGTGCTGGGCGATGCTGGTCGCTTGCAGCAGGTGGTGTGGAACCTGCTCTCCAATGCGGTGAAATTTACCCCCGAGGGGGGCCGAGTGGAGATTAGCTTGACAGCAATTACCCCAGAGCCAGACTCCTCAGAGGCACCGCCGCAAAAAGGAGGGCCATCCCACGCCCAAATCATCGTTACCGATACGGGCCAGGGGATTACCCCAGAGTTTATCCCCTACATTTTTGACCGCTTTCGCCAGGCCGACAGCAAAACGACCCGGCAGTTTGGGGGGTTGGGTCTGGGCTTGGCGATTGTACGGCAGTTAGTAGAGCTTCACGGCGGCACGATTGCCGTGGCCAGCCCCGGCGAAGGGCTAGGATCTACATTCACGGTGCGGATTCCGTTGCAGAGGCACTCCGACGACGCGATCCAGGAAGCTGAAGCCGCCGCTGCTTTCTGCCGCTCGAGTCGGCCTACCCTGCTGACCGGGGTGCGTATTTTGGTGGTCGAAGACGAAGCCGACGCCCGCGAACTGCTGGTGCTAGTGCTAGAGCAGGCTGGGGCAAAGGTAACAGCCGTCACCTCCGCCGTAGAGGCGTTGCAGCGACTGCCCCAGCTAGAGCTAGACGTGTTGATTAGCGATATCGCGATGCCCGACATTGATGGCTACATGCTGGTGCAGCAGGTGCGATCGCAGCTTGCTAAGCAGGGTAAGCAGCCCACCTTCAAGGCGGTAGCCCTGACGGCCTACGCCGGAGAAATCAACCAGCAGCAGGCCCTAAGCGCTGGGTTTCAGCGCCATCTCAGTAAACCCTTTGAACCGGCTGATCTGGTGGCTGCGATCGCGGCCCTAGCTGAATAACGGCACGCGCTTGCCCACTCGCCTCTAAGAAGCCGAATCGTGGTGGTGACACTC
The DNA here is from genome assembly GCF_015207265.1 of Nodosilinea sp. LEGE 07298. Lineage (GTDB taxonomy): Bacteria > Cyanobacteriota > Cyanobacteriia > Phormidesmidales > Phormidesmidaceae > Nodosilinea. The sequence goes on from NZ_JADEXE010000011.1 coordinate 41,255, forward strand.
TTCTAACAGGGTTGCCACCTTCGTCAACAATTGGTCAAACTCGATGGGCTTACGAATGAAATTATGGGAGCCCAACGCTAAACCTTGACCGGTGTTGATTGTGTCGTAGGCAGTGACCATTAAAATAGGCATAAACGGTAAAGCTGGATTTTGCCGAATCTGTCGGGTCACTTCGTAACCATTCATATCGGGCATCATCACATCCATCAAAATCAAATCGGGGGGAGAGCTTTCGACTTTCGCCAAAGCCGTGCCGCCATTCCCAGCAGTATCTACCGCATAACCCTCTGTTTCCAGAACGGTTTGCAGTAAAAACAAATTATCGTCGATATCATCTACGACAAGAATACGAAAATCTGATGGAGTACACACTTTAATAAGTTAAAAATTTCTTGAATACAGTTAGCTTAATCGATAAGCTATTATGCCTACCTCAAACTTCCGGTACAGATTTTTTTGGCTCGATTAGCCGGAAAGATATAACCAAACCATGCAACAAAAAAGGTAGGCCGAAACCTACCTTACTAACTGTCTGCTGTGTTGATGTAGTTGACAATAGTCGGCCGTCGGCCAGCCCTTTAGCGGGTAGCGGCACGGGGATGGCGAACGCCAACGGCAGAGCCAGCCAGAGCAGCTACCAAGCCTAGCAGCGAACCCAGTGCAAACGACCAGCCTACTTTGGCGGCGTTGCCTGCAGCGTTTTGGATCTGTTGGGGGGGCACGCTGGGGTCTTGGGGAACGTTGGGCAGTTCACCAGCAGGGATCTGGTTAAGGACCGCATCGGCCCCTTGAGCGGCCAGGCCAAAGGCTCCTGCTACACCGGTAGACAGTAGCCAGGCGCTTACAGCCAGAGTAGTCGCCCATAAAATAGCGCCATTGAGCATAGCCGTTTTACGGTTCATGGGGCCGCAGGCGCGGGCTGTAACCCAACCGCCAATAAACAGCGCAATCAGCAAACTAATGATTGACCAAATACCAACGGCAGTGCCAACACCACTCGCCTCGCCTTGGGGGGTCGGTGCGTTGGCTAGAGTCGTGAGGCCTATAGCAGCTCCTATACCGGTCAGCACAAGCTGAGTTGCGATCGCAATCACTAATCCCGCAAAAATTGGCCCCCAGCGTACCAAGTCGTGATACTCGGCTACGGGCATAGTTGTTGTTGTTTCCGTAACCCGGTAGTTGGGGTTGGCGCTGGGGTCATCCCTGTAAGCTCCGGGCTCATTCCTGTAAGCACCAGGTTCGTTGGTGTAAGACATAGCTGTACTTTCCTTCTCAATTGCTACTGCAATGAATGCGAACGGTAATCAATTCTTGCCAACTAATGTATGACCTAGCCAAATCCGCCCCATCTACCCACAGACGCAAAAGAAGAGGCCAAAAGACGTAGATAGGCCTTGAAATTAGAAAATTTCGGCGCATATCTAAGCTTTATTGGAGAAATCACCTTTGTTAAAAACTGTTTGTGTTCAATTCGTTAGGATTACGCGCATTCTTTACAAAATTTAGACATTTTCTCCAAGGGGTTATGCCCTGGGGTACATGTCGATGGAGGGAATAAAGGCTTAACCCTAGAGTAGGGATCTACGGGTTAATGCTGTACTCAGAAGCCAGGTTTCGACTTCGCTCAACCATTAGTGCTCGAGGGCTGAGCGAAACCAAAGACCGATCGGCAGGTACGTTGTTTTCTGTTAAGTCCTCAAAGGTAATAGGCTTCAGAATTTCAGCAGTCTTCAGCAGTCGACGGACTCTACTTTCTGCGGGGTGAACTGTCGCTAGTAACGCAACTAAAGCCAACCCCGGCAACGCTTGGGCTAAGGCCCACTAACGCTACAACCCACCCTATAGCGCCATTTAGTTACGCCTCTCTGCTGATCACAAAAGCAGCCCAGAGGATAATGCTGTTTTTAGAAGCGTACTTTAACCTCGCTAGTCGTAAGCTACAAACAAAGAAGGAGATACTGTGAATAGAGTGTTAGGAATCGTACTGGGTGGCGGCGCTGGAACCCGCCTCTACCCATTGACTAAAACTCGAGCTAAGCCTGCTGTACCCCTGGGCGGAAAACACCGATTAATTGATATTCCCATCAGCAACTGCATCAACTCAGATATTTCCAGAATCTACGTGCTGACGCAGTTTAACTCAGCTTCTTTAAATGCACATATCTCCCGTTCCTATAGCTTTTCAGGCTTTCAGCAGGGGTTTGTAGAAGTGCTGGCCGCCCAGCAAACTCCCGAAAATCTAGATTGGTTTCAGGGTACCGCCGATGCCGTACGGCAGTATCTCCCGCGTTTCGAGGATATGAATGTAGACGAGTACTTAATCCTCTCGGGCGATCACCTGTACCGCATGGACTATCGAGACTTTGTGCGGCACCACCGCGAGACCAATGCCGACATTACCCTATCGGTACTGCCAGTAGACGATAAGCGGGCTTCCAGTTTTGGTCTCATGAAAATTGATGACTCGGGTCGCATTATCGACTTCAGTGAAAAGCCTAAGGGTGATGCCCTTAAAGTGATGCAGGTCGACACCACTACTCTAGGTCTCTCTGCTGAAGAAGCTAAAGAAAAGCCCTACATTGCCTCCATGGGGATTTACTTATTTAAACGAGATGTGTTAATCGACCTGCTCAAGCAGCAGCCCGACCAGACTGACTTCGGCAAGGAGATTCTCCCCAACTCGGCCAAAGATTATCGGGTACAGGCCTATTTGTTCAACGATTACTGGGAAGATATCGGGACTATCGAGTCGTTCTTCAACGCAAATTTGGCACTAGTGAAACAGCCCAACCCGTTGTTTAGCTTTTATGACGAGTCGGCCCCCATCTATACGAGGGCTCGCTATCTACCGCCCACTAAGTACCTGCAGTGTACTATCTCTCAGTCGATGGTTAGCGAGGGCTGCGTGCTCAAAGAATGCAGCATTACCAATTCGGTAATTGGCATTCGCTCTCGGATTGAATCGGGTTGTACCATTGAGGACAGCTTAATTATGGGGGCCGACTATTACCAAGACAATTTTGAGCGTCGAGGTAACTGCGATACCGTCAACACTCCCGTTGGCATTGGGGCGAACAGCACAATTCACCACGCCATTGTCGACAAGAATGCTCGCATTGGCTGCAACGTGCAGATTCTCAACAAAGATCGTGTCGAAGAAGCCGATCGAGAAGATCAAGGGTTCTTTATTCGCAGCGGTATTATTACCATTTTGCGAGGGGCCACCATCCCCGACGACACAGTGATTTAAGTCATGTCATAAAAACTTAGCACTTAAGCAAGATTCCCTGGCGTTTGTCAAGGAATCTGCTTGAGTGCGAGTTCGGCTTTAGGCCACGCGAATCAAGCAGATACAGCAGTTTTTGCTCAGGTAGAGTACCACAGAGAGATTCACCTCCCCTTTACCAAGGGGGTAGCAGAGCAAAGCCTAAACAGCCTAAAACCGGGGAGCTAGAATTCAGAAATTTTGTACCTTGCTAAATCGAGAATCGCTATATAGTCTGCCTTGCGAAGTAGGGATAGCTATCCCCTATTAAAGAGGCTAATGCGGCTAAGAATTATTAACTTGATTGCAGTTGTCGCGCTTAAGCTAAATCTAATCTGCCATGAAGACTACACAGAAATTTGCATTGATAATTGGTATTGTCTATGTCGCCATTGGCGTCATGGGCTTTATTCCAGCCTTAGTTTCCCATCCTGTCTCCTTTGACTCAGCGGCTAGCAACCTAGAAGTGGTTTCTGGCTATGGTGCTCTAATGGGCCTGTTTCCGGTCAATACCGCTCACAATATTGTGCACATTGTGACTGGGCTGTTGGGTATCGTAGCCGCTATTTCGCTGGATAGCTCTCGCCTATTTGCTGGACAGTTAGGCATTTATTACACCGTGCTCGCCATTATGGGTTTTGTTCCTGTCCTAAATACCTTCTTTGGCCTTTTTCCTATTTTTGGGCCAGACGTATTCCTGCACGGGCTAACGGGTCTGCTGGGCATTTATTTTGGTTTCTTTGTTACCCCCTCACTGCTCACCCTGTTTAAGAAAAACGTTAAGGATGGTGAGGGTGCTGGTGAAGTTCTCTAGTTAGAGAATAACAAGCTGTACTCCGCTAACTGCTGTAGTCATCAAGGCTAGATTTGCTTCGCAGGTCTGGCCTTGATGGATCGATCGTTTCAGGAGAACTGCCCAAATGATTAAACGTACGATCGCGATCGCGAGCACCCTAACCATAGTTAGCATCGGGCTACCTCTAGCTGCCCAAATTGATAACGACGCTGAAACCCCTACTGTTCGCCCCACTCGCCCCACGGTTGATGACGACGTTGGGCTACCCGATGGCGTTGAAGACCCAGCCGATAGCAGTCTGCCCGACGCTGGAAGCCCACTACGGGTAACTCTGCTGCTACTGGCATAATCATTTTAGAGATTGACGGCGTTCCTACTTACTACGCCCCCATCGATCCAAGCCAGGTCGATCTCAGCGGTGGAAATATTCCTACCTACAGACTCGATCGCGGCTCTACAACCTCTAACGATGTCAATACCGACGCTAGCGATACCGAAGATCGCAGCGGTGGTTTTGTCATTTATCCCCCTGTAGACAGCCTTGACGATCTAGAACCCGAAGACATTCTTCAGTAAAAGTGTTCCCATTGACCGATGGGCAAAGCAAATCGTTTTCTTAAGCTGTAAGGGTGTTAATCAAATTGGAGAATAATCCATGGGTATTCAAGATAGAGCCGAAGCTACCGCTAAGAATGTCGAAGGTAAAGCACAAGAAGCCGCTGGTAAAGCAACCGGCAATACCTCCGACGAAATGAAAGGTAAAGCCAAGCAAGGTGAGGCTGAAGCCAAGCACGCCAAAGAAGACGTAAAAGATCAGGCTAAGAAAGCCATCGACTAATTGGCGTTAGTGCTACACACTAACCTTGGCCTCTTTATTTAGGCCTTAAAAAAGGGAGAGCAGTGCATTGCTCCCCTTTTTTTGTGCGTTTTTTTAGACCGGCTTAGCTCAAAAATAGTTAACTCAAAGCGATCATCAGTAGAGGGCTGCCATTCTCTTTATTGGATAAACGCTGTGTAGAACACCTTAACCGGTCGATCTGGCGATGACTATACCGGCCTTCTCAGTACTCTACCGAAAGTCTACAAAAAGGCAGATGGTTCTACACAATTACGCTATTAAGATTTGTTTAGAAACATAATTATTCAAAGGAGAATATTTAATGGATTTTGGTATTAAAGGCAAGGTAGCTGTAATTACAGGGGCTGACTCTGGTATCGGCCGCGCTACCGCTAAACTTTTAGCCGATGAGGGTGTAAAAGTTGCGCTCCTCGATAAAACCGATGACAAGCTTGATGCTGCTGTAAACGAGTTAAAAAAAGTCGGCGAAGTCATCGGGGTGCAGGCCGATTTACGCAATTTAGATGATATTGAAGCCGCTAAAAATAAGGTGCTCGACCAGTATGGGCAGGTAGATATTTTGGTCAACTGTGCCGGTATTACCGGGGCTACTGGCGACTTTTTAGAAATCAGCGACGACGATTGGCTAGAAACCCTCGAAGTCGATCTAATGGCGGCAGTAAGAGTGTGTCGCACCTTTATTCCGCTTATGCGCGAAACAGGCTGGGGCCGAGTTGTGCTGATCACATCTGAGGATGCTGTGCAGCCCTACACCGATGAAATGCCTTACTGTGCGGCCAAAGCCGGTGTACTCAACTTTGCCAAAAATCTCTCTAAAGCCTATGCTGAAGATGGCGTGCTGGTGAATTCGGTAGCACCCGCTTTTATCGCTACCCCCATGACCGACGCCATGATGGAGCAACGCGCCGAAAAAACCGGCACCGATGTCGATGGCGCGATCGAATCTTTTCTAGAAAAAAAGCGGCCCCATCTGAAGCTCAAGCGCCGGGGCAAACCTCAGGAAGTGGCGGCTGTAATCGCCTTTTTGTGTTCTCAACAATCCAGCTTTGTAGTGGGGGCTAACTACCGGGTTGATGGTGGTTCGGTAGCCAGCATTGGACTGTAGCGACTTGGTTAGAGAATATTAAATCGGGCCAAACTGCGTCGAGGGAAGGATGTGAACGAGGGGCCGTCCGCCCAAGATGAAACGGATCTAGCCAGCCAACGCTACTATTTGCAACCGCTTATGACCGTCGAGCGTCCGGGTTTGCGCCTGCTAATTACAATGAATCTGGGCTTTTGGGGGGTGCAGATTGGCAACGGCCTGCAAACGGCCAATGCCAGCGCTATCTTTGAGTCACTGGGGGCCGATGTCAGTCAGCTGCCGATGCTGTGGCTAGGAGCACCGCTGATGGGGCTACTGGCGCAGCCCATCGTAGGGGAGCTGAGCGATCGCACTGTCAGCCCGTGGGGCAAACGGCAGCCCTACTTCCTTGGCGGTGCCGTGCTGGGAGCCATTATGCTAGTGGCGCTGCCCCTGGCGACAAGCCTGGCCCAGGCCGTGGCTCTGTACTGGGTGCTGCAGTTGGCCCTAAACATTAGCATTGCGCCCAGTCGTCCCTTTGTGGGTGACCTGCTGCCGGCTCGCTATCGCACCTGGGGCTATTCCATTCAGGGCGTTTGCATTGGTTTAGGAGCCATCTGCGCCGCAGGGTTGCCCTGGCTTCTAGAGTACTTTTTTCATCTTCAGCCAGCGGCTGAGTTTACAGAAATTGGAGTGCCTACCGTGATTAGCGGGGCCTATATCGTTGGGGCAATCCTCTGTCTAATTAGCACCCTGTGTACCTTTTGGGCCGTCAATGAACCGCAGCCGCCCCCGTCTAACGCAGACGCATCGGTGAATACTGATGAAAGTGAAGAACTTCTAAATCCGATCTGGGCGATCGCCCAGGCGATGACCTCGCTGCCGCCGATGATGCGCCAGCTAGCAGGGGTGCAGGCCTTGAGCTGGGCCGGTATCTACTGCATGTTTTTATACTTGCCTAATGCGATCGCCCGCAATATTTTAGAGGCTCCCAATCGTGAGTCGCTCAGCTATGCCCACGGGGTGGAATGGGCTGGTCTCTGTACCGCTTTCTACAACCTGGTATGCCTGGGCATCTCGTTTTTGATCCCTACGCTGAGTCGGCGCTGGGGCCGGGTGACGACCCACGCCACCTGCCTGATGGCGGGGGCAGTGGGCCTGCTGTCGCTGCTGCTAGTACACGATCGCTACTCCATTTTGCTCTCCATGGTGGGGGTGGGCATTGCCTGGGCCAGCATTCTGTCAATTCCCTACTCCCTGCTGATGGATGACCTGCCCGAAAGCCAAAGCGGTGTCTATATGGGGTTGTTTAACGGCTTTGTCACCCTGCCCCAAATTGTCATGTCGCTGGGCTTTGGCTGGGTCATGCGCCACCTGCTGCACGGCAATCGCCTTTCGGCACTGGCTTTGGGTGGCGTTTTGATTGGCCTAGCCGCCGTACTAATGCTGCGCGTGCCCGAACCCGCGATCAAACGAGACGCTGGTAGTCTGCCAGAGGGGTCAGGCCGCACCTTAGAAAAAGAAGTTTTGTCTCCTTAGAGCGATGTGGCCACCCTGGGTTGCTCGCTAGGCTAAAGCTAGTTGTAGACCTTAGGAAAGAAAATATGGCTACCCAAAATTCTGACCAGCATAAAGAAATTCATCAGCCGCTTACCCCTGAGGACGTGTCACCTGAGCAAAAAGCGGCCCAGAAAAAAGCTCTCGAAGAAAACGAGAACATGGTGCTAAATCCGGGGGATATGGTTGACGGCGAAAAAACCCTGGAGGAGAAGTCTCAGCAGGTGGCTGTCGACGCTCCTGACATTACCGGTGACCACATCGTTGTACCCACCTACTTTGTCGTAGACGACCCCGAAGAAGGCCAAAAGGCACTACACCACGTCAAAGACGCCGAAGAAATTTCTGACGTCATTCGTCAGGCCCGCGTTGACGAGTCGGGCGAGCGCACCTGGAACTAGCCCTACAAGCAGCCTTACAACGCCATGAAATATTCAACTACCGACGAACCTGAACTGTCTGATCTGTCGGCTAAGGCAAAGAACAGCAGGTTGAGCACGTTTCTAGGCAAGGTTGCGCTGTCAGTTATCGCCGCTCCCCTAGGGGGCTACCTCCTGGGGTTGCTGCTTGAGCGACTCTGGCCAGGTGAGATTTCCTGGTCGCTGACGCTGCTGCTATTGGGCCTTATCGTCGGCTTGATCTACCTTTGGCTGTGGATGAAGCGCGATCGCTGGAGCGATCGCGCCAATTTGAGTGAATAACACCGTCCTTAGCAATAAGCGCCAAGGCTGACATCAAAGCCTCAGCGTTATCATCGTCATTTCAGCACTGGAGTTTTCGAGGCAGTCTCGATGGCCCTGGTGCTCTCCTAGCTCCCCTAAAGGCGCTGCGCCAATGCCTTCAGAATCAAGTAGCATCCTGACTTCGACTCCATCGGAGCTTTAGTTACTTTAGGGCTAGGCAAAGTCGAAACCGGTTTTCGACGACGCTGCCCACAAAACGCCCCACTGCCCAACCTCTCTCCAAAGTTCCCTTACTTTATTTCTGCCAAACCCCTCTTCCACAGCGGTTGTTTGGGAATCATTGGCACGCTAAATTTCTATATTCAGCAGGGCGAAAATCTTTCGGCCAACCCGTGCCCAGTCTGGCAATCCCTGCTAATGTGAATGTCTAAATTCTGCCGCTAACGGGTGAAGACATCGTCGGTGCTAGCACCATTTGAACTACTGTGGGCTCTGATTGGGTTGGTTCTCACCATTGTGGCCACCTGGATGGAAGCCTTTACCCTCAGCGCCCCGTGGGGCTGGGGCCAGTCTGGAATAGGAATTTTATCGCTGGGGGTCAGCTTTCAGGTCGGGGCCGTGCTGCTGACCGGCTGTGTCGGGGGCAAAAATGCGGCGGCACTCTCGCAAATTGCCTACTTGGTGCTGGGGCTGGCCCTATTTCAGGTATTTGAATTTCCGGTATTTACCCAAGGTGGCGGCCTCAGCTACGTGCGCGAACCCGGTTTTGGCTATTTAATCGGCTTTGTGCCTGCTGGCTGGGTATGTGGTTACCTGGCCTTTCAAAACCCACCCAAGCTCGAAACCCTGGCACTGAGCAGTCTCAGTGGGCTGGGCATTATTCACGGGCTAGGTATTATTTACCTAACTCTGGCCTCCCTGCTAGGCTGGTTGCAGACCGTATCGGCCTCCTACTGGGAGCTGCTGCTGGGCTACTCAATTTTGCCGCTGCCGGGCCACCTAGTGGTAGTGTGTGCCGTGGCAGTGCTATCGCTGGTGCTGCGTCAGCTGTTGTTTTACTAGGCCCATGAGAGTGCGAAATCGTTGGTTTTGGATCGCCGCCGGGGTGGGGCTGGCCCTCGATCAGCTGACAAAGATGTGGGTAGCTCAAACCTTTGAACTCACCACACCACCCGACTCCCTGCCAATTTGGCCGGGGGTGTTTTACTTTACCTATGTCACCAACAGTGGTGCCGCCTTTAGCCTGTTTAGCAACAATGGCGAATGGCTCAAGTGGCTGTCAATGGCCGTTAGCCTGGGGCTGATTGCCCTAGGCCTAAAAGCACGATTGCCCAACCGCTGGGAGCAGGTGGGCTACGGGCTAATTTTGAGTGGTGCCCTGGGCAACGGCATCGATCGCATGTTGGCTGGAGAAGTCATCGACTTTCTCGACTTTCGACTAATCCGCTTTCCAATCTTCAATTTGGCCGATGTGTGCATCAACATTGGCATCGCCTGCCTGCTGATTGCGGCTTTTAAAACACCGCCACCCAAACAGAGGGAAGTTTAGTTGGTTTAGGGTTCAAGGCAACACCTCGAACCCTAAACCTTGAACCCTATTCCCCTGCCACTGGCACCGCCTTCACCTTCCAAATATCGCGGGCATATTCGGCAATGGTGCGATCGGCAGAGAACTTGCCGATCCGAGCCGTATTGAGAATGGCCATGCGTACCCAGCGATCGCGGTCTTCGTAGGTGCGGCTAACGTGCTCCTGGCACTGCACGTAGGCGGCGTAGTCAGCCATCACCATGTACGGGTCATCGACCAGCAGCGAGTCGAGAATCGGCAAGAACAGGTCGGGCTCACCGGGCGAGAACAGCCCTGAGGCAATCACGTCCAGCACCCGTTTTAGCTCGGGGTTGGTGTCGTAGTAGTACCAGGGGTTGTGGCCCACGGCCTTGCAGGCGGCCACCTGTTCGGTGGTGAGGCCAAACAAGAAGAAGTTGTCGGCTCCGACCTCTTCGCGAATTTCTACGTTAGCGCCGTCGAGGGTGCCCACGGTGAGCGCCCCGTTGAGGGCAAACTTCATGTTGCCGGTACCCGAGGCTTCCATGCCAGCCGTCGAAATCTGCTCAGACAGATCAGAGGCCGGAAACAGCCGCTGGGCCTGCGACACGTTGTAGTTGGGCAAAAACACCACCTTCAGCCGCCCGGCCACAATCGGGTCGTTGTTTACCACATCGGCCACGGCGTTGATTAGCTTCACCACCAGCTTGGCCATGGCGTAGCCTGGGGCCGCCTTGCCGCCGAAGATCACCGTGCGGGGCACGACATGGTCGCCGGGGTTTTGCACCATACGGTTGTACAGCGTTACCACGTGCAGCACATTCATCAGCTGGCGCTTGTACTCGTGGATGCGCTTAATCTGCACATCAAACATCGAGTCGGGGTTGACCTCTAGGCCCAGGGTGTCTTGGATGTAGCGGGCCAGGCTCCACTTGTTTTCTTGCTTAATGGCCTGCCAGGCGCGACGGAAATCGGCGTTGTCCACGTGAGCCTCTAGATCCTTGAGGAGATCTAGGTTGGTGATCCAGCTGTCGCCAATCGTTTCAGAAATTAGCTGAGCTAGGCGGGGGTTGCACTGCAGCAGCCAGCGGCGGGGGGTAATGCCGTTGGTCTTGTTGCTAAATTTATGGGGCCACAGCTCGTAGAAGTCTTGCAGCACCTCCTGCTTCAGCAGCTCGGTGTGCAGCGCCGCTACTCCGTTAATGGCGTGGCTACCCACACAGGCCAAGTTAGCCATCCGCACCCGCCGCTCAGGGCCTTCTTCAATCAGCGACAGACGCTCCAGGCGAGCAGGATCTTTGGGATAGCGCAGCTTGACCTGGTCTAAAAAGCGCTGGTTAATTTCGTAGATCAGCTCCAGGTGGCGCGGCAGCAGTTTGCCAAATAGGTCTACCGACCAGCGCTCCAGGGCTTCAGGCATCAGCGTGTGGTTGGTATAGCCAAAGGCACGCTGGGTAATTTGCCAGGCGGTTTCCCACTCCATGTGGTGCTCATCGAGCAGCAGGCGCATCAGTTCAGCCACCCCGATCGCCGGGTGGGTGTCGTTGAGCTGAATCGCCGCCGAGTCGGCCAGCTTGGTCAAATCGCTGTGGTCACGCAGGTGCAGACGAATAATGTCTTGCAGGGAGCAGGCCACAAAGAAGTACTGCTGCTGCAGGCGCAGCTCTTTGCCCTGGCGAGTTTCGTCGTTGGGGTAAAGCACCTTAGTGATGTTCTCAGAGATCATCTTGCTAGCTACCGCCCCAAAATAGTCGCCCGAGTTGAAGGCAACTAGGTCAAAGGCTTCTCCGGCCTCAGCCTTCCACAACCGCAGAATGTTGACATTCTCGGTACCGTAGCCCGGTACCGGCACATCGTGGGGAATGCCAATCACCGTCTGACCTGGCACCCAGCGCACCTGGTAGTCGTCGTCGCCGTCTCTGTAGACCTCGGTGTGGCCGCCAAACTTGATCTCGACGCGGTAGTCGGGGCGAGCAATTTCCCAGGGATTGCCGTAGCTGAGCCACTTGTCGGGGGCTTCCACCTGGTGGCCCTGGCGAATTAGCTGGGTAAAGATACCAAACTCGTAGCGAATGCCGTAGCCCACCGCTGGCAGGTTGAGGGTGGTGAGCGAATCCATGAAGCAGGCGGCCAGGCGACCTAGACCGCCGTTGCCCAGACCCGGCTCGGCCTCACGCTCTAGCAGTTCGTCCAGGTCGAGGCCGCAGTCGGCCAGGGCGTGGCGCATGGTGTCGTAAAGGCCCAGGTTGATTAGCCCGTTGCCCAACTGCCGACCCATCAGAAACTCTGCCGACAGGTAGTAAACGGTTTTAGCGCGCTTGTCGGCGTAGGTTTTAGCGGTGCGAATGCGCTTTTGCAGCAGCTGGTTGCGCACGCTGTGGGCCAGAGCCGTGTAGTAGTCGTGGGCGTTGGCAAATTGCTCGTCTTTGCCCTGCACCCAGTGCAGGTTATTGACCAACGCCTGCTGTATTTGGCTCACCTGTGCCTCAGCATCGAGAATGACATCCCCCGCGACCCCTAGCGACAGAGGCACTTCAGCCGCTGTGCTTGAATCGGGCAGACGAACAGATTGCTTAGCCATAAGAACCCTTAATACTGTAATGGTCACACCAGAATTCGCTGGCAGCCTGCAGGCTCGAAGCAGATGCCGCAAGCGCCCCGTCAAGGGCAAGCTCGGGCCATTCGCTTTGACAATGCAGCCTTAATTACTCAAGACTTTTACACCAACAAACCCCAACACGGATTGTTTATCGACCCCAGCTGCGTCAAAACGCTAACGCAGCTTTGGTGCGATGGACCCATTTTAACTGGCCACGAATAAAACACTGTTACCAAAACAACACGAAGTAGTGCCACATGATAGAAACCGCCTTTTAGTCGCCCCCAAACAACCCCTGAAATAGCATCATACCCAACATAGAAAAAAGTCTATCAGGGCCTTAAGCGTTGCTACACAGAGCGTTGACAGGGCTTAAAAAAATGTTAAGAGAAATATTATGAGCCGGTAGTTTAGAACTATTAAGTTGCGTTAATTAGTACTTCAAATAATGGATTTAGTTGTGGAAAAAGCCTGCAAGCCTCGCAGATAGGGAGTTTTAAGTGTAACGAAAGTTTTTTGAAGAAGTCTTAATATGGTTAAGAATGGCTTTACATTGATGCGTCGTCGGCTCTTGAGGCCAATGGTCTGGCGCTGGGTAAATCACTTTGACTATCTTAATCAATTTATTGTCAAGCTGATTCTGACTATTGAAAATCTAATTGGCTACTGCCAGCCCTTCTAAATACTATCTGTAGATTAATTTAAGGCGAAGATGTTTTGAAAACTACGACAAAACACGCTTTTTTGTGGTCCTAAACTATGCTGTGGGTAACCTAAACGTTTGGCCAACTACCCATCAAGCCTACTTAGTGCCAAACAAGCGATCGCCCGCATCCCCTAACCCCGGCAAAATGTAGCCGTGCTCGTCGAGCTTTTCATCGACGGCAGCGGCGTAAAGGGGCACGTCAGGATGCTCGCCATGGAAGTGAGCCACGCCTTCGGGGGCAGCCAGCAGGCAGAGAAACCGCAGCGATCGCGGATTGGCCTGCTTCAGCGGGTATAGCGCCGCCACCGCTGTATTGCCCGTAGCAATCATGGGGTCAACGACGAGAACATCGCGATCGCTCAAATCCTCCGGAACCTTAAAGAAGTATTCAATCACCCGCAGCGTTTGCGGGTCGCGGTAGAGGCCAATATGACCAACCCGCGCCGAGGGCATTAGCTCTAGAATGCCGTCGAGAATGCCCTGCCCTGCCCGCATAATCGAAACTATCACCAACTTTTTCTCTGGAGCCAGCACTGGCGCTTCCATCGTGGTCATGGGCGTTTGGATGGTCTCTAGCTTCAGCGGCAAATCTCGCGTCACTTCGTAGGCCATCAGCAGGCTAATTTCCCTCAGCAGCGTACGAAACTTGGCGGTACTGGTCTCGGCCCGTCGCATCAGGGTGAGCTTGTGCTGAATCAGGGGGTGGTCGATCAGGTGAAGGTCAGGCATGGGTGGGGATGAGGGGAAGGGGGGA
>NZ_JADEXE010000563.1 GCF_015207265.1 Nodosilinea sp. LEGE 07298
GGGATCGTGGTCTTACCCGCCCACTCCACAGTAAAGCTTGGCAGAGCTGAGGATGAAACCATTTCTCAAGAAATTCGCATTTCTCAGCTGAGTCGTTCTGCTGACTTAGGGTTAAGGGTGGATGTCTTCGCCCGGTTTCGCCCAAGGAGACGCCCGATCGGCAGGTAAGGTTTCGAGCGTAGCCAGGGTTTCGTCGCACCAGGCCAGCCAGCTGGTTTCGAAGTGAATGCCATTGCGCAAGGTGATGTACTGAAATCGAGCCGCCAGAGACATAGCCTCGGGGTCGGCGAAGTACTTCTGCTCGATCGCCCGGTAGGCCTCTAGCGCTGCCACATGCTGGGCGCGTTCGTGCTCAAGGGTAGCCTGCACGGTTGCGTGGGGTACTAGGTACCCCACAAACAGCTTGACCAGCAGATCATCCTTGGTGGGCGTGCACTTAGACGGTTGGGCAATCCACGCCTTGAGCTGTAGTTTGCCGGCCTCGGTGACGCGATAAATCTTTTTGTCGGGCTTGCCCTCTTGGACGACGGCTTCGGCCGTCACAAGCGCCTGCTGCTCTAGCTTAGTTAGCTCACGGTAGATCTGCTGGTGGCTGGCGTGCCAGAAGAACCCCACCGAGCCATCGAACTGCTTAGCCAGGTCATAGCCGCTGCACGGGCGTTCGGTCAGCGCCGAGAGAATTGCATGGGAAAGGGCCATAGAAAGCGTTACAAAACTAAATATGCAAAAGATTGACTATGCATTTAAGTGCATATAGTATTAGAACATTGAAATGCAAAAAGTTGCATATTCACTCAGTCGAGTTTCCATTATGTCGGTTCTGGGCGATCGCCCGTTCCTTCGATCGCATTTGTTCACATCCTGTCTTAACTGGAGAAATGCCATGGTCAGCCGAATTCGACCCTGCTCTAAGCCTTGTCATCGCGTTCCGTCGCCCCTCAGCGGCATCAACTGGTCAGAGTTAGCGGCCGCCTACCGGGCCTTTTTAAGCGATCCTGCCGCAGGCATTCTGCACATTCTTGCCGCCGGACGCCACAGCCAGTGGCAGCGCTGGGTCGAGCGGCGACTAGCCCACCAAGCCTCTCACTTGATCTACCGCACTATTTCAGTCGATCTCAATGCCCTGGTGCAGCTACCGCCCGACACCCTAGGGGGTGCCTATGCCCGCCACATGATCCGCTACGGGTTTGACCCAGAAACCTTTATGACCGACGAGGCCAACAGCGAATGGCTGCGCCAGCGCACCGCCATCAGCCACGACATCTACCACATCTTTACTGGGTTCGATGCCTCACCGATTGGGGAGTTTGGGGTGGCGGCCTACACCCTGGTGCAGTACCGCGATTTGCTCAACGTGTTTGTGCTGTCATTTGTGCCCCTGAGCCTGACCAACCCGCTGTGGACGGTACCGCTGCTGAGGGCGCTGTGGCGTGGGTTTTGGATGGGGGTAAGGGGACGGGCCGCGATCGCCTACCCAGTCGAACTCAACTGGGACAAGCCGCTCGCGATCGTTCGCCAAGAGCTGGGGCTAGGAGAATTTTTCTAACGTCTACAGCGATAGCTGCGCCAGGGTGATCTGAGTGAAGCTAGAGACTCTGGTGG
>NZ_JADEXE010000564.1 GCF_015207265.1 Nodosilinea sp. LEGE 07298
TGGGTGGATGGGTGGATGGGTGGATAGGTAGCGATGCAGCGGCTTATTGCCGTTTAACGGCCTTTGTAGGGTGGGCACTGCCCACCATTAACCTGCGCTTCACCGTTTAATCTTCGATCGCGCCAAATAGATAAAGAACGGTGCCCCTACGATCGCTGTCATAATCCCGACTGGTAGCTCTTGGGGACGAATGACCAGACGAGCAGCCAAATCGGCCACCGACAGCAAAATGCCGCCAAAAACGATTGAATAGGGCAAGATCCAGCGGTAGTCGACTCCGACAGCAAAGCGTACGACATGGGGTACCACTAGGCCGACAAAGCCGATGGGGCCAGCCAGGGCCACGGCGCTGCCCGCCAGGAGAACCACCGCGATCGCCGCTCCCACCTTCACCCAGGCCGTCTGCAACCCCAAGCCCTGAGCCACGTCTTCCCCCAGGCTCATCAGCGTCAGCTGCCGCCCCAGTGTCAGCGATGCCGCTAGCCCTACGGCAATATAGGGCAGCACCGGCAGCATTGTCGCCATATCCTGCCCCGCCAGCGACCCTGCCAGCCAAAAGCGAATTTCATCTAGGGTGCGCTGACTGAGGATGAGAATGCCCGTGGTGAGGGAGCTAAGCAGGTAGGAGAGCGCGGCTCCCGCAATCACTAGCTTCAGCGGTGTCAGGCCACTGCGCCCCAAAGAACCGAGCCAGTAAACGGTAATGGCCGCGATCGCCGCCCCGCCAAAGGCAAACCCCACGTAGCTGCCGCCGCTGCCCCGCAAAAACACCGCCAGTACCATCGCCAGGGCTGCGCCCACGTTGATACCCAAAATATCCGGTGCCGCCAACGGATTGCGGGTTAGCCCCTGGGTAATGGCTCCGGCCACCGCCAGGGCTGCCCCCACTACCACCGCCAAAATCGCCCTGGGCAGCCGCACCGTGCGAATAATCAGATGCTCAGTCGAGCCGTCAAATTGAAAGATGGCCTGCCACACCGTCCCCGGCGCGATATCCGCTGCCCCTAGCAAAACGCTCGCTAAAAGACAGGTCAGCAACATCAAACTGCCTAACGCTAACCCCAGCACCAGCACCAGAGGTGATTGGGACAGTATTGATACAGGCTTTGGCCTATTTGACTGCATATCTGGCTGAAGGGATGACACCAGCGTTAATTCTCCGGTTGCGTTGCGATTCCCAGGGTGGCTCCCTCGATCGCCCGCAGTTCGTCCATCACCGCAATCACGCGACCGTGGTTGACGGCTTCGTCAGCGTTGATCACAATCACCGATTCCTGGGTGGTACCCATCAGGTCGCGCACGCCCGATTGCAGATTTTCTAGATCAATGGATTCTCGATTTAGCGCGATCGCACCAGAATCCTCCACCGAAACCGTGATCTGCGTTCGCTGCTGCACCTCAGAACTGTCGGCCTTGGGCAAATTTACCGGCAGCGATTCCGATCGAGTGAGAAACAGGCTAGAGATAATGAAAAACGTCAAAATTGCGAAGATAACATCGATCATCGGCACGATGTTGAGTTCAAACTCGTCTTCGGGTTCTTCAGGCAGGTAGGGCATAGGGAGTGGATGGGTGAGAGGGCGGGTGAGTGAGAGGG
>NZ_JADEXE010000120.1 GCF_015207265.1 Nodosilinea sp. LEGE 07298
GGGTGACGGCGATCGCCTCAAACACCCCCAGCCCGCCTGGTGCCCCAGGAATCACCAGCCCGGCTAGCCAGGCCAGACTAAACAGGCTCACCACCGGCAGCCAGAGGGTGATGGGTAGGGGGCTAACAGCGCTAACCACCAGCCCAAACCCCAGACCTCGCAGCAGCACAAAGCCCAGTTCACCCGCCAGGGGCTTGAGAGGATAGCGGTGCAGTGCGGCGGGGGCCAGCTGCTCTGTATTCTGATCTTTGACTTTGGCCTGCCCCAGTCGATTCATAAGTGGGTTAAGCCAGCGCGGGTGAACCGCTCCCAGCACCAGGCCTAGCACCGCTATTTGTCCTGGCCAGTACTGGGTGGGGCTAGCTAACCCCAACAGCAGGGCGGCGGTAGCCATGAGCAATGGCTCTAGCACTACGCCGACAATCGCTGGCCCTCGGGCAACACCGATCTCTCCCAGGGCTCGCACCCGGCCATAGAAATGCCAGACATTGCCCGGCAGGTACTTCAGCAAATTTGTTTTGAGATAGACCGGCATGCTCCAGATGCCCTGCACGGGCTGCTGGAGCGCCTGCAAAATCCAGCTCCAGACCCAACCCGACCAGCAATGGGCCAGCAGCGTAACCACCAGGGCCGACAACAGCAGGGAAAATCCGTTGGTGCGGAGGCGAATGGCCGTTACCTCGCTCCAGTGGTTCGCCAAGGTATGAGCTAAAAATGCGATCGCGGCGGCCACAATCACCCAGCGCAGGTAACGTTTCAGCAAAGCTATAACCAGGCCCCCACTGTGATACCCTAGTAAAGTTGTCTGATAAATCGCACATTCGAATTTTCGGGTCTTTCCCACTGGGAGAGCACGTTCGAATGGAGGATTAACCCGAAAGGAGTCAAAACCAAATGCCCGTTATTACTCTACCCGAGCTACTAGAGTCTGGGGTTCACTTCGGCCACCAAACCCGCCGCTGGAATCCCAAGATGGATCAGTACATCTTCACCGCCCGCAATGGGGTTCACATCATTGACCTGGTGCAGACAGCCCAGTTGATGGAAGAAGCCTACAAGTTTGTCCGCGGTGCCGCAGAGCAGGGGCAAAAGTTCCTGTTTATTGGCACCAAGCGCCAGGCCGCCGGCATTGTGGCCCAAGAGTCTAGCCGTTGTGGGTCTCATTATGTCAACCAGCGCTGGCTGGGCGGCATGCTCACCAACTGGGAAACCATCAAGTCTCGCGCCAACCGCCTTAAAGATCTAGAGCGCATGGAAGAAACAGGGGCCATTGACCTGCGCCCCAAAAAAGAAGCCGCCGTGCTGCGCCGTGAGCTAGAGAAGCTGCAAAAGTACCTAGGCGGCATTAAAACCATGCGCAAGGTGCCCGATGTTGCCATCATTGTCGATATCAAGCGCGAATATAATGCCGTGTCAGAATGCCACAAGCTTGGCATTCCCATTATTTCGCTGCTAGATACCAACTGCGACCCTGACCTGGTAGACGTACCCATCCCCGGTAACGACGACGCCATTCGTTCTATCAAGCTGATTCTTGGCAAGCTGGCCGATGCCATCTACGAAGGGTCTCACGGCGGTCAGTCGAGCGGCGACGACGACTACGAAGACTATGATGGAGCCGAAGACGACGAGGACGGCTACGATGCTCCCGCTGCCGATAGCGGCGAAGAGTAAGGCTTACCTCCCTCAAGCAAGAGGCTCTCTTGCTTGAGGGAGAGCGATCATTGTGAAGCCCCTTCGAAAGATGCTCCAGGGGTTTAAGCTGAATTAAGGCATTTCCCCTTTGTTTGTCTGTTTGTATTGAGTTTGACGACAGCGCGTTAGGACGTTAAAACACCATGGCAGATATTTCTGCAAAGCTCGTCAAAGACCTGCGCGACAAAACCGGCGCAGGCATGATGGATTGCAAAAAAGCCCTGAAAGAAAATGAGGGCGACATTGAAAAGGCCATTGAATGGCTCCGCCAAAAAGGCATTGCCTCTGCTTCTAAGAAAGAGGGCCGAGTAGCCGCCGAGGGTTTGGTTGACAGCTATATCCATACCGGTGGCCGGGTAGGCGTGCTGGTAGAAATGAACTGCGAAACTGACTTTGTAGCCCGTCGCGACGAATTTAAGACTTTGGTGCGCGATGTTGCTATGCAAATCGCTGCTTGCCCAAACGTAGAGTACGTGCGGGTTAACGACATTCCTGCCGATGTGGCCGAGAAAGAGAAATCCATTGAGATGGGTCGCGATGACATCGCCAATAAGCCTGCTGCCATGCAGGAGAAGATTGTCGAAGGCCGCATTCAAAAGCGCCTGAAGGAGCTATCTCTGATGGATCAACCCTTCATCAAAGACCAAAATATCTCGGTGGAAGAGCTAATTAAGCAGGCAATTTCTAAGCTGGGTGAAAATATCCAGGTGCGCCGCTTCTCCCGCTTTGTTCTGGGTGAGGGCATCGAAAAAGAAGAGACTAACTTCGCCGATGAAGTCGCCGCCCAGACCGGTATGAAGAAAGAAGCCGCGCCAGAGACCGCACCGGAGCCTGCCGCAGAACCGGCCAAAGAGTCGGCTAAAAAGAAGAAGAAAAAGTAAGTGCGGCCCTCATGGGCTAGGAAACGGGGGTGCTGTTGTTGCACCCCCGTTTTTATATAAACCAAATCTAAGTTCAGAAGTGGAATGTTGCCGAGGGGAAAACTACAGATCTCGAGCTGGACTTGAGATGTCCCTATAATCAGGTATGGCATGGGTAGAGATGCATGGTAAGGCCAGTTGAAAGTATTCGCAAAGATCTCAGTGCGCTAGAGGGTGCCACTGCCACGCTAGCCGAGGAGTTTAGCCAAATTTACGCTACCTACCTGTCGGTGCTGGGTCAGGCTATGCGGCGGCAGGTAATTATGGCTACCTACCACCTCTGTACTCAGGTCTACCCCGAAGATTTTTTGGCGCTGACTGTCAGCGATCGCGCTCGTCTTCAAAAGGCGATGCAAAGCCTGGGGCACAAAGCCCAGGGTTGGCTTCAGCAACTAATGGAACCCGATCAAACAGCTCCAAAGATTGACCTTACCCAGCGCCTTAACCCTGAAGATCTCAACCGCTTAGAAACCGCCCTCGCGTCCCTGTCCCAGCCATCGGAGGCTGCTGCTGGCGATGAGGTCGATGAGTCTGATCAGGTCTCGCTTTCAGATGATGATAAGTCAACTGAGGGAGCAGAAACAGACGCGATCGCGCCCGAGACTCCCGCCATACCAGAATCTTCCCCACTGCCTTTAGCGGCAGCTTCATCAGAGGAATTATCACCAGAAGAATCGTTATCAGAAGAATCATCACCCGACAGTGAATCCGATGAAGCGACAGAAACAGCCGCAGGAATTGATCCTAAAGCGCTGATGCAATCGGTGATTATGGCCGCTATGGCCAACGAGATTGAAGAGACCTTTAGCGATCGCCCCTTTACCGGCGACCCGCTCACTCCCACTCTGGTCGCAAAGCACCATCTCATTCTGGAGCAGATGATTCGCGCCGTGCTTGAGCGGGTGTCTAGGAAGGCCAATAACCTGTTGAGGAAAGCTAAGGTGATTCCCGACCTGCCTGAATCGGTGCTGGAGGTGGCATCTGATGCCGATGTCGCGGCTCCTAAGGGGCACTCTGTTCCCAATGTGCTGAATGTGCTGGTGGCAATGGCGGGCGATGTGGCCGCAGAGCTTGACCGCCCAGAGCAAGACAGCGATGGGGCCGAGGCCGAGATTGCTGAAATTTCTGAAGACGATGCAGAAGCTCTAGAAGGCGCTATGACTCACCTGGCTGCTATTCACCTGCGCCTGGGCGATATTGAGTTTGGCGATGTGCAGTCGGCACTCTGGCGCAGCAAGCTGCGAACAGCGGTCGGCAGGCTGCGCAAGCTGGGCAAGCAGTACCAGCAGGCCGAGCGCGAGCTGGCGATCGCTCAAGCCGAGCAAGCCTGGCGATCGGTCTGGTACGACGATACGTCCCGGTAGGATTCGGGCCAGAATCCATGACAGAAACACAGACATCCCTGCCCGATTGGGTGCGGCTACAGCGAGCCCTCTCGGTTGAGGCCGAAACCGGCTTCAACAATCTAGTGGGCAAACAGCAGAGCTTCAGCGAGTTTTTGCGGGATAGTCTGCAACAGCCTCCCACCGTTCTCCCTGCCGACCAGCAGCAGTCGTGGCAAAGCTTAGCCCAAAAATATGACGGCTACATCGATCTCAGCTTTGCCCAGCGCCAGCATCTGGTGGCCGAAACCCGCCGCTTTCTCCACGGCACCCAGCGCCTGCTAGAGAAATTTGCCGAGACTAAAGCCCTCCGCACCCGAGAAAGTAGCGCTATAGAGTCAGGTGAACCGACAACCGCTAAAGTATCCCGGCGACCCAAAGCTGCGCCTAAAACTACCCAGCTAGCAAAGGCTACTGGCACCGGCAGCTTTCGGTTTGGCCTCGACCAGCCCGTCACCTACCTGAAGGGGATTGGCCCTAAGAACAGCGATCGCCTGGCCAAGCTAGGCTTGTTTACCGTTCAAGATGTGCTCTATTACTATCCCCGCGACCACATCAACTATGCCCAGCAGGTCAAAATTCGCGAATTAGAACCGGGCGAAACGGTCACCATTGTCGGTACTGTCAAACGAGTTAACTGCTTCACCAGCCCCCGTAACAAAAAGCTGACCATTTTTGAGCTGCAGCTCTCTGATGGCAGCGGTACCCTCAAGCTCAACCGTTTTTACCCCGGTAACCGCTACGCTACCCCCAGCTGGCAGCAGCAGCAAAAGCGCCAGTACCCCCAGGGAGCCGTCGTCGCCGCCTCGGGCCTGGTCAAAGACGGTAAGTTTGGCGTCACGCTGGACGATCCGCACCTGGAGGTGTTGGACAGTATGAGCGATCGCATTGAGTCGCTCACCATTGGCCGTATGGTGCCAGTGTATTCCCTTACCGAAGGCGTTGCCGCTGACCTGGTGCGCAAAGCCGTAGCTGCTTCTCTGCCCGCGATCGCAGATCTTCAAGATCCGCTGCCGGTGGACATGCGCCATAAGTATGAGCTGATCGGGGTGGGAGATGCGATCGCCCAAATCCACTTTCCCAACGACGAAGAAAACCTGGCCAAAGCCCGCCGCCGCCTGGTGTTTGATGAATTTCTCTACCTCCAGCTGGGTCTCCTGCGTCGCCGCCAGCAGCAGCAGGCCCAGCAAACCGCCATTACCCTCGCCCCCACCGGAGAACTGATTGACCAGTTCTATAGCGTTATTCCCTTCAGCCTGACCGGAGCCCAGCAGCGGGTGGTCAACGACATTCTCGCCGACCTGCAAAAGCCCGTACCCATGAATCGTTTGGTGCAGGGGGATGTAGGGTCAGGTAAAACAGTTGTTGCTGTGGTTGCGACCCTCGCCGCTATTCAGTCGGGCTATCAGGCCGCCATCATGGCCCCCACTGAGGTACTGGCCGAGCAGCACTACCGCAAACTGGTGGAATGGTTTAACCAGCTGCACCTCACCGTGGAACTGCTGACCGGCTCTACCCGCGCCGCCAAACGCCGCAAAATGCTGGGGGAACTGGCTACCGGAGAGCTACCCATCCTGGTCGGCACCCACGCCCTGATTGAAGACCCCGTTCAGTTCCGCGACCTGGGCCTGGTGGTGATCGACGAACAACACCGCTTCGGCGTGCAGCAACGGGCTAGGCTCACGCAAAAAGGAGCAAACCCTCACATCCTTACCCTCACCGCAACTCCCATTCCCCGCACGCTCACGCTGACCATGCACGGCGATTTAGACGTCAGCCAGATTGACGAACTGCCGCCGGGGCGCAAGGCCATTCAAACCACACTGCTGACCAACAAAGAACGCCCCCACGCCTACGACCTGATTAGGCGCGAGATTGCCCAAGGTCGCCAGGTGTACGTGGTGCTGCCTCTGGTAGATGAATCCGAAAAGCTCGATCTCAAGTCTGCTGTAGAAGAACACCAGCGACTGGCAGAGGTGATTTTTCCCGAATTTGCCGTCGGCCTGCTGCACGGGCGCATGTCTTCCGCTGAGAAAGATGCCGCCATTACCGCCTTCCGCAACCAGGAATTACACATTTTGGTGTCTACAACGGTCGTGGAAGTTGGGGTAGATGTGCCCAACGCCTCAGTCATGCTGATTGAGCACGCCGAGCGGTTTGGTCTTTCTCAGCTTCACCAGCTGCGAGGTCGAGTCGGGCGGGGAGCCGCTCAGTCATTCTGCCTCCTGCTCAGCAGCAGTCGCAGCGAACAGGCCCTACAACGCCTCAAGGTGCTAGAGCAGTCCCAAGATGGCTTTTTTATCGCTGAAATGGACCTGCGCTTTCGCGGCCCTGGGGAAGTGTTGGGCACCCGCCAGTCGGGTCTACCCGATTTTGCCCTGGCCAGCCTAATTGAAGACCAGGACGTGCTGATGCTGGCCCGCAAGGCGGCAGAGGCCTTGCTGAAAGAAGATCCGGAACTGGCCCGCTGGCCCAAACTGGCCAAAGAGCTTCAGCGCCGCTACGAAAAGCTCATGGGCGGCGCAATTATGACCTAGTACTCGACGGTTGAAATGTGCCCACCACTCCGAATTGTTTGGCTCCCTAGCCCCCCTGCTCCCTAGCCCCCGAGAATAGTATCTAAACTTGCGTCGCAGAGTACTAATCTCCCAGCACCTCTAGCACCACCTTGGGCTGAAGTTTTGTCTTAAACCACACCACCTGGGCCGGAACGTTCGCTATATCTATTCCCGCGTTCTCCAGGTTGAGCCGCTCCGACACCGCCAGTATCAGGTTGTCGCGCCCCGACTTGCGCACCTGGGCAAATTTTTTGCGCAGGTACTCGGGCCGCCAGTAGCCCACGATCTCCAGCAAATACTCTCGGCCATCAGGGTGCACTACGCGAAAGTCAGGAATCATCACGCTGCCGGGTAGCGGTACCAGATCCACCTCTCGCTCTAGCTTCCAGGGGGTTTTGGCAGGCCAGCGACTGACAAAAGATTCTTCAATCATGCTGTCGTAAGTTTTGCCCGGCGGGTAGTGGGTGACCAAGCCACAGTCGCTGTCGAGACTAAACTGTCGGGCTTTCACCTGCTGAGTATAGCTATCCTTCATTTGCAGCGTCGCCGTCAGTCGCCACCGGCTGACATGCAGAATAGCGGGAATTAGCTTGGCAATATCGACCCCGTAGCGGGTGCTGGGCTTGAACAGGCTGGCGGGGCCATCGATGGTGATAGTAAAGCCCTGGTCGGCGTCGCCCTCGATGTAGGTCATTAGCCGAAACAGCTTTAGATAGCGAAACATGAGCTTGTACTCGCCAGGGTCGTTGCGGTACAGGTGCATGGCCAGGTCGCTGGCTTTGTAGAATACCCCTTGGGTCTGCGATAGGTTGTAGCGGTGAATCAGGGCGTCGGGCGTCGGGACCTCAAACTCAATCAGAATGTGGTTGTCCTGACGATCGGCGTAGAGGCCTTGGCGCAGGTCAGCCACCGATACCTCGCGATCCAGTTCTTCCGAAAGTTTTTGCCCCAGGGTTGTCAGAGTTTCTTGGGCGGCAGCGGAAGACGGAATGCCCTGGGCCGCCAGAGCAAAAACTCGCCGCCGTAGCTCAATTGGTTCCAGCGGGCTAACGACGTCAAAGGTGGCAAAGCTGTTGCGCAGAATGTGGGCCAGCCCCCGCTTGATGCGGTAGTTGGTGTCTTCGCCTTCCAGGTCTTGGAGTTGGCGGTTGAGGTCGCCCTGGGTATGGCCCACCTGCTGTTGAAACAGCTGGATCAGATCGGCTGCGATCGCCCGATTTGCCGTATCCAACCCCAGCCGCTTGGGCTGTAGCCCCTCCCCCTGATAGCGGTAAATTAATAGATCGCTCGGTAACGTGAGTCTCACCTCCTACAATGAATCGAGTGGGCAGAAGCCCTAAGATTGAAGCACAGAGACAGGTTGTAGGATCGTTACGTCTTACCCCTTCGCCCTGAATCTTACCGGATATGACTATGCTCAACTTCCA
Organism: Nodosilinea sp. LEGE 07298; assembly: GCF_015207265.1. Lineage (GTDB taxonomy): Bacteria > Cyanobacteriota > Cyanobacteriia > Phormidesmidales > Phormidesmidaceae > Nodosilinea. Next base: position 7,983 of record NZ_JADEXE010000120.1, read on the forward strand.
GCCCTTGGGCTTTATTCAGCAGGCTCTAGCCACCGACCTCGGGGTGATGGCCTACTATACCCCTGGCGGCTGGCCCTGGCAGCGAGAGGATGACATCTCGCGTCCCCCACTGGTGTTTCTCCACAGCCTCGGGGGCGGTTCCTCGGCCTTTGAGTGGTCAAAAGTCTACGCCGCCTTTGGTACTACCCACCGGGTGATCGCTCCCGACCTGATTGGCTGGGGCCAGTCAACCCACCCGGCCCGCGCCTATTCGGTGGATGATTATTTTGACATGATTACTCACTTGCTAGAGGCGATCGCTGAACCCCCAGCCCTGGTAGCAGCCACCTCCCTTACCGCTGGGGTCGTCATTCGCCTGGCGGGTCTGCGCCCCGATTTATTTAAGGGGTTATTTTTAGTGTCGCCCTCAGGCAACAGCGACTTTGGCCGTGATTATAAGACTAGCCTGCCCGCCCTGCTAGCCAGTACTCCTGGGGTAGACAAACTGGTGTATCAGATGGGGGCGGCCAATGAACTGGCGGTGCGATCGTTTCTATCAACATTTCTATTTGCTGATTCTCGCCGGATTACTCCAGATATCGTACAGGCTTACCTGGCCTGTACCCAGCAGCCCAACGCCGAATACGCCGCTTTGGCTTCCCTCAACGGGGATATTAGCTTTGACCTATCGCGCTATATTGGTCAGCTCCAAACCCCTACCACATTTGTACTGGGGGCCGGATCACGATTTTCGGCCCCGGCAATGGTTAAGCGACTGGCTAGCCTCAACCCCAAAGCTGTACAGCAGGTCATCGAGATCCCTAACTCTGGCGTACTGCCCCATGTCGAGCACCCCGCCGTAGTAGTGGGCTTATTGCGGCAGTTTCTATCCACCTACGACTCCAAAAGCTAGCGATCTACCGCTTCACCCATTCACTTACAGGCTTAGTTTCGCGCCAGCCACTTTTGGCCATTGAGCCGCATCAAGGTAAAGAGCACCAGCAGATCTAGGTTGATTTTACGCTCATCGCCCATAAACTGCTCAATCGTGCTGGGCTGAGCACCCTTGTCGGCCAAGTAGAACAATTTAGGGCTGGTAATATCGTCTTTGGTAAATACAATATTGAACTGGCGATCTCCCCCCTTCCACTTACCTTTAACGTGCCAGTAGCTTTCTCCATCACTGACCCCAAAGACCCCTAAGGGCTGCTGGCCAAGGGTGAGCTGAATATCGTCAATGCCTTTTTCTTGAAAGGCTGTGTTCAACGATGGAATGAAGTGCTGCTCAATAAACTCCGTGAAAGGCTTATCCTCCAGGGCAGGAGGCTTTTCCTTTTTAGCAGCCTTTGGCGCAGCCCCTGCCTTGGGAGCTGCCTTCGCCGCGGGTGAGGGTTTAGCGGCCTTTGCGTCTGAAGCTGGGGAGCCCTCTGCCGAAGGAGTTTTATCGTCAGCCATCTTTTCGTCAGCCATAAACTGAAAAACCTAAAACAACAAAAGGATTAAACCTAGCGGTTGAGCCACTGGCCCAGTTGTTCTATCCCATAGTAGAGGAAAGGATTCTAAAACGCATGGCCTATCAGACAAAAAACGGCACTTACAACGAAAGTAGGTGCCGTTTTTTGTCTATTCAATGATTTAAGGTCTAGCCCTAGGGAGCTAGGTGCAGCATTTCTCTCCGAACTGTAGCTACATCGGGCGAAGTGCCGTTGCCATGGGGAATACCCATTGCTTGGAGATCGCTCTCCACCATGAGGTGCACCAGTTGCTCAAAGGTAACACTCGGTTCCCAGCCCAGGGCCTGACGAGCCTTAGTAGCATCACCAATCAGCAGATCAACCTCCGCCGGTCGCAAATAGCGGGGATCAAACTCGACGTAGTCGTGCCAGTCAAGGTTAACGTGGTTAAACGCAATGTCTAGAAACTCGCTAATAGCATGGGTTTCGTTGGTGGCCACCACGTAGTCATCCGGTCGATCTTGCTGCAGCATTAGCCACATGGCCCGCACGTAGTCTTTGGCATAGCCCCAGTCGCGCTTAGAGTCGAGGTTGCCCAGATAAATCTTTTTCTGCTGACCTGCAACAATGCGCGCCACGGCTCTCGTGATCTTACGAGTCACAAAGGTTTCGCCCCGACGAGGCGATTCGTGGTTAAACAGTATTCCGTTGCAGGCAAACAAGTCGTACGATTCGCGGTAGTTGATGGTTTGCCAATGGGCGAAGACCTTAGCGCAGGCGTAGGGGCTGCGGGGGTAGAAGGGGGTGGTCTCCTTTTGGGGAATTTCCTGCACCTTACCAAACATTTCTGAAGACCCGGCCTGGTAGAAGCGGACCTCTAGACCGGTGCGGTGTTGATAGTCGCGAATCGCTTCTAGAATTCGCAGGGTGCCCATTCCCACCGCGTCAGCCGTGTACTCGGGCGAATCAAAGCTCACCCGCACGTGGGACTGTGCGCCCAGGTTGTAAACCTCCTGAGGCTGCACCTGCTCTAGAATGCGCCGCAGCATGGTGCCATCGGTTAAGTCGCCGTAGTGCAAAAACAGCCGAGCTTCGGCACTGTGAGGATCGATATAAACGTGATCAATGCGATCGGTATTGAATGTAGAGGTACGGCGAATAATGCCGTGTACCTCGTAGCCTTTATCTAAAAGCAACTCTGCTAAGTAAGATCCATCCTGACCGGTAATACCAGTGATTAGGGCTCGTTTGGGTTGACTCATAGGAATTTAATCTCGTACGGCAATGCTTGGCTTGTTAAGTTTATAGCACCTCAAAAAAACCAGATTTTCTCAGGAGCGGCAGCGTAATTCAGGGGCTTTGGCCTCTGCAAATTTGCGATGAAGCCGTTAATGAGATGCCCTTGAATAGAATACGTGCGTCCACTTAGACTACCCAGCTATGCTTTAAAAGGTTCAGCTGTTCGCCGTTAGATATCCCCTCGCTAAGAAAGGAACGTCGACAACCACGCCTTTAACCTCTCCTACGGTAACCTCCAGGCCAGCCCCACCGGCTTTAGTGCGAATGTACCCCAACCCCATAGGACCATGGGAGGCCTCAACAACGCTGGTGAGTAAACCCACTTTTTCATCCCCAACCAGGATGCTCTCTCCTGGTTGGGCAGTGCCGCCAAGCCGAATGCCCCAAAGCTGTTGTTTGACGCCTTGGTAGGTATTTAGCCGAGCAATAGTCTCCTGACCGATGTAACACCCTTTTTCAAAGGAAATCGCTTGCCACAGCCCTGCTTCGAGCGGATTGTAGTCTTCGGTGAGCTCGTGATTTGGGGCAGGGCGGCCCTGCTGTACCCTGAGCTGTTGCCACAGAGCTTCTCCTACTGGTACCGCTGCTGCATCGGTAATCAACTGCCATACCTGATCTGCTGCTTCAGCTGCTACCAGCAGGGTATACCCAGGCAGACCAAGACCGCTGCCTACGGCCAGACGCACAGGCAAATTATGGAGGCTAACACTTTGATGGTCGCCGTAGAAGCAGTCGGTGCCTATCTCAATACTCAATTGCTTCAAAGTGTCAGCGCTTCCAGGCCCAATCAGTGAAAATACAGCCATGTCTTGGGTCAGATTCGTTAGCGAAACCTGATCGGCAGGGAAAATATAACGATCCATCCAGTTTATCAAGCGCTGATCTTGGCCAGGGGAGGTAATCAGCAGCAAAGACTCTTCGGTGACGTAGACCGTGGCTAGGTCAATAGTGCGTGCAGTAGAGGTTACAAATACGGTGTCGCAGCCTTCCCCAGGTTGGCGCTGGGTAAAGGCATTAGTGGTTTGGTTGTGAATGAATCGGAGGCGATCGCCCCCGGTCATCTGAATCACTCCCCAGTGGCTGCGATCCACTAGAGCAGCACCCGTAGACACTGCTTCTAGCGCAGCAACAGCATTACCAAAAGATATCGGGATGCCGTCATTACTTAAAATGGCCCCCTGAGTCTGCTGTAACTCTCGAAGTGCTTGCATTATTACTCGCTTACATAACTCTGCTTTACCAAACCTTATTCTAGAGCGGCAATAGACACCAAACGCAAAAAGCGCTCCCCTAGGGGAACGCTTTTTACTCATCAACCAATGGGGTAGTCGCTGGGGACTAGCCGATGATTTCAGGAGCCTCAGCCGTAGCCAGGTCGAGGGGGAAGTTGTGAGCATTGCGCTCGTGCATCACTTCCATACCCAGGTTGGCCCGGTTGATCACATCAGCCCAGGTGCCAATCACACGACCCTGTGAGTCAAGGATGGACTGGTTGAAGTTGAACCCGTTCAGGTTGAACGCCATCGTGCTGATGCCGAGAGCGGTGAACCAGATGCCGATCACAGGCCAGGCACCCAAGAAAAAGTGCAGGCTGCGGCTATTGTTGAAGCTGGCGTATTGGAAGATCAACCGACCGAAGTAGCCGTGGGCTGCAACGATGTTGTAGGTCTCTTCTTCTTGGCCAAACTTGTAGCCGTAGTTCTGTGACTCAGTCTCGGTGGTCTCACGCACCAGCGAACTGGTGACAAGAGAACCGTGCATGGCGGAGAACAGGGAACCACCGAACACACCGGCTACACCCAGCATGTGGAAGGGGTGCATCAGAATGTTGTGCTCAGCCTGGAACACCAGCATGAAGTTGAAGGTACCCGAGATACCCAAAGGCATGCCGTCAGAGAAGGAGCCTTGGCCCAGGGGGTAAATGAGGAACACAGCGGAGGCAGCGGCCACGGGTGCGCTGTAAGCAACGCAGATCCAGGGGCGCATGCCGAGGCGGTAGCTCAGTTCCCACTCACGACCCATGTAGCAGAAGACGCCGATGAGGAAGTGGAAAATTACCAACTGGTAAGGGCCACCGTTGTACAGCCACTCATCGAGGGAAGCGGCTTCCCAGATGGGGTAGAAGTGCAAGCCAATGGCGTTCGAGGAAGGCACAACCGCACCGGAGATGATGTTGTTGCCGTACATCAAAGAGCCAGCCACGGGCTCACGGATGCCGTCGATGTCGACGGGGGGTGCAGCGATGAAGGCTACGACGAAGCAGGCGGTAGCAGCGAGCAGGGTGGGAATCATCAACACGCCGAACCAGCCTACATACAGGCGGTTTTCGGTGCTGGTGACCCACTGGCAAAACTGCTCCCACAGGGAGGCGCTTTCGCGCTGCTGTAGAGTAGTGGTCATAATGTATTAGTCCAGTTAAACGTACTAAGTATTTAGCTGAGAGTTGTTTCAGCCATCATTACAATAACACACATTTCTATATAAACTTGATTACAAAATAATTTTGGCTAAAGGTGAGAGGGCAGAGAGTTGCAATCCTATGCGGTTGGTGGTGGAATAGAAGTCTGCCTTGTTCTGCCTACTGGATTAGAGCAATGGCTAAGGGCCTGTAAAGGGGCCTACTAAGGGGGCGTGGCGGAATGGTAGACGCTACGGACTTAGAAAACTGAGCCTTAGCAGAGAAATCTGTTAAGTGGAAGCTCTCAAACTCAGGGAAACCTAACTCTATTTAAGGTGGCGGTAGCTTACCTACACCAAAACTAGACAGGGCAATCCTGAGCCAAGCTGGCGAAAATTTACGCCAGAAGGTGCAGAGGCCCGACGGGAGCTACCCTAACGTGAAGACGAGGGTAAAGGGAGGGTCCAATTCTCAAAACCTGGCTGGGGTTGTATCCCAGTTCGGCAGCAGCGAAAGCTGCGGGAGGATGAAAATCCGTTGACCTTAAACGGTCGTGAGGGTTCGAGCCCCTCCGCCCCCATACCAGCTTTGCCATTCATCCATAAAGAGTCCTCAAGAAAACTTATCCTCAAGAAAATTTCTTGTGTCCAGGCCTTTCTGGTCTAGTTCTTGGTCAAACATTGTTTTGACACAGAATGCTTGTAGTATTCTTTTTAAAAGTTCCCTGTAGGGTCTGACCCCTCAGTCCACAATCGGGGGTGAGGGAGAAAGGCTTGTAGTTGTATCTATTCGAGTTAACCCATCAGAGCTTCGTATTTCTAGGCAAACTACCGCTTGACTATCAACCTATCAACAGTGGGGGCCTAAGTTGTGGCTCAGTACAATGGCTGACTAGGCTGAAGGCAGAATTGCATTGTGCTATTTTATACAAGTAGCTCATGGCCCTTACGTAAAGGCCTGGGGTATCTCTGCATATTTTTTGTAGAGTGCACAGCATCTTGGGTTAAGTCTAAGCAGACTTGACTTTCTTTATGGTTGTGAATTTGCCATCGGGTTCATTGGGTTTGAGGTTTATTGGGTTCAAGTTTTGAAGAATCCATCCTTACAACACGATCTGCGGGTGCGGCAACTACCGCTACTCTATTCCAGCGGATATAGAAAAGCGTGAGGACAGCGCCTGACAACAAGTTCTGTTGGTCATTAGTCACGCACTAAGGAAAGGTCGTTAGCCCTAAGTTAGCCCCGGTCATCACTAGGGTTGAGTTGAGTAACCAATGTCTCGAGAAGTTGTGTCAAGATACCTTTCAATGGAGCCAAACGACTATAGGGCTCGCCCTGGGCTAAGCCTAGCTCAGGCGCAACAGGTGATTTACGATTTTTTGCTAGAAATCGTTAAAATTTGGCATCCTGAAGATGTTTTAGAAGAGTTTCGACATCTTTTTATTCACCATACCGACTCGGTTAGCTCCCAGACTTTGCCAGCGCTCCACGTCATTTTGTTTGCTAATGATGAGCAGGAGTTTCGCAACACCATTAAACGCTGCTGCTACATTCTCGTCAACAATTGGGAAGTTGCCCGACAGTTTGATGCGATTCAGAATCTAGTGGATATTTTCTCAGATCCATTGATTCAGCGCCGTACCTTATCGCCAACCCTAAAGCGGTTGCGCCACTGGCTGAACCGGTTTCTAGAAAGCGATGATTTTGAAGAACTCAGGCTGTTTGCGGCCCGTTATGCTGAGGAGCGTACTCTAAACCGTCCCGATGAATGGGCCGCCCGCTATACCTCTTATCTTTTGGTACCGCAGTACGTCAATGAGACCAACCCGATTGAGCAACGCCAGGCGGCTCGGGCTCTCTCCCGTCGGCTAAAGGATAAGTTTAAGTTTGATTTGGCCCTTTATACGGCCTACGGACAGTCAGGTCAGGCCCATGGGCGTACCGTAGAAAACCCAACCGTTTTGGGAGATAATGCTCTCCGATTGGTTAAGGCCATTGTGGCAAGGCGAGGTGAGTTTAGCTATAAGAACCTAGCTCATTTGTTCTTGAATCAGGTTCAAGAGAGCTATTACGGTGAGTTTAAGGGCAGCTTGACGCGTTATTTGCTTTATACAGTTAATAACAACCCGATCTCAAAGCAAATCCAGGATCATTTAGACGCTCGTCTAGCAAATCTTTATGTTGAGTTTGAGCCTCAGTCCCTGGACCCATCTTTGGTGCTACGTACGTGCAACCGAGTAGTTGACTACCTCACGACGGAAGATCAAGAACAGCCCTCGCCTCTATTTTCGCTGGTGCTTTCTCAGGGGAACGCCCTGACACTGGCCATTATCTTGCTCAAGCTGGTGCTGGTTTCGCGTCATACGCTGCCTTACCTGGAAGCTAGGATTGCCAGTCTGATTCGCTATTACGAACAGTTTCCCCGCAGTGAATGTCAGTGGGTGATTAATTTTCTAGAGGTGTTTCAGATTACGTTTGCAATTTATGGAGAAAACATTGAGTACAACCTGGTTAAGGTAGACCCCCACGCCGGTGAACTCAAGGCTGAGTTTCTTGCAGAGCGTCAAGGCATGGATGCCTTTAGGATTTTTTCTCAAACGCTGCGCTATCCCTATACCAACTTGCCAGAGGCTGCTGAGAAGCTAATGCCGGAGGGGCCATCGCCAGAAAGACTGATAGAAGAGCCACCCTCTTTTGAGGATGAACTTGAAGATGAATAAACGTCAACCTGGCAAGGGAGGCGCTGGCTGGGGTCTCTGGCTGTACCAAGTGCTGAGCGCCGTATGGTAGACCACCTGCCAAGGGAGGCCGTGGCAGCGCGCCACAGCTGCACAATCCTCGTATTCGGGATGGACGTTGAGAACAGCCTGTGTTTGAGGGTGGTAAGCCAGCTTTAGGTTGATAGGCCCATAGGGAGTCTGGAGGGTTTGAATTTGTCGGGGAAGCACCCAGCGCTGCTGAGGCTGGCGGCGAATGCCTAGGGTAGAGGTTTCAGAAAACAAAATATCAGCGCACTGGGGTTCGTCGCTAGGACGACAGATCACAGTAATTAGGAGTCCGGGCCGCGATTTTTTCATCGCTATAGGCTGGGTAAAGACGTCTAGGGCACCAACGCTGAAAAGGCGATCGTAGAGGTAGCCAATGGCCTGGGGAACCAGGTCGTCGACCTGAGTTTCGAGCAAAATAACGGTGTCTAGATCGTAGGGAATCTCTAGCTCTGACGTCTTTTCTGACTGTTCTTTTTGGGACGGGTTTGTCAATAACAAGGCTTGAGACGGTACTTCAGGGGATGGGGATGTTTGTGTTGGGATAGAGCCTGTTGTACCAATCCACAGGCGTAGGGCGTTCGCTACGGGTAGCGATTTACCTCCTGCCCCTAGCCCAGTGCGCTTTAGAGTCATGGTGGGGGGATCACCAAAATTTTGGGCCAGGGTGGTAGCGATCGCGGCTCCGGTCGGGGTAATTAGCTCGCCATCGAGACCGTTGCTGTAGAGGGGCACCTGATGCTGCTCAAGTAGCTTGAGTACGGCGGGGGCCGGTACGGGCAGCCAGCCGTGGGCTGCTTTTACTCGACCTCGCCCAGTGGGAAGTGGCGAGCAAACTAGGGTATCAATATCTAAATAATCTAGTCCCAGGCAGGTGCCGACAATATCAACGATGGCATCGGTGGCCCCCACCTCGTGGAAATGCACCTGATCGATCGCAATGCCGTGGACGGCAGCTTCGGCCTTAGCCAGGTTGCGAAATACAGCTAGGCTCCAGCGCTGGGCGCGATCGGGGAGATGGGCCTGGGTGATCAGTGTCTCGATCGCGGGCAGGTTGCGGCTAGGGTACACAACATGGCGGTGCTGTTTGTCACTAGGGTCGTGGTTGTGGTCGTGGTTGTGGTCGTGGTGCTCTGGGGGATGCTCTGGTGCAGCTTTTACCACAACTTGAGCCTGGAGCGCGCGCAGCCCCTGGCGCAGAACAGGGATGACTGAGAGGGTAAACTCGTCATTGAGCCCCAGGCGGGCCAGTTGGGCTTGCAGGTAATCTAAAGGTACGCCTGCGTCGACCAGGGCGGCCAGACACATATCGCCTGCAATGCCGGTGGGGCAGTCGAGGTAAGCTATCGTTTTCAACAGAACAATAGAAGTGGAAGGGCAATGGCAACAGTCTACAAGCTACATCCCAACAACCCACAGAGCCGCAAAATGGAAGCGATCGCGGCAGCGCTGCGACAGGGAGCGGTGGCGCTCTACCCCACAGACACAGTTTATGCCATTGGTTGTGACCTCAATCATAAAGGCGCGGTGCAGCGAGTGCGCCAGATCAAGCAGTTAGCCAACGAGAAGCCGCTGACCTTTTTGTGCGCCTCCCTGTCTAATATTGCCGACTATGCTCTAGTTAGCGATGGTGCCTATCGCTTAATTAAGCGACTCATTCCAGGGCCGTTTACCTTTTTGCTGCCCGCTACTCGTCAGGTGCCGCGCCTGGTGATGAACCCCAAGCGGCGGACTACAGGCATTCGGGTGCCCGATCATGCCATTTGCCTTGCCCTGGTGGAAACGCTGCAAAACCCGGTGATTTCGACCTCGGCCCTGACCCTGCTGCCCGCTTCAGAATCGGGGCGATCGGCCGATAAACCAGTCGACAAAATGATGATGTTTGACACCCTAGAAAAGCTCGTAGACGTGATTGTGGACGATGACCAGCCCCTGGCCCACGAGGTATCGACCATTCTCGACATGGAGGGCGAGGATCCTCTAGTCGTGCGCCAGGGGCTGGGCTGGGAAATGGCTCTTGACTGGGGTGCCCAACTGGCCTAGGCCCTAGGGCAACTGGGCAACTGGCACTCTGTTAGTTCGCCGTGGTGGCAAGGCTGAGCGGGCAGACTGTCTAGCGGTTTTGTCAGTACCTGAAAGGTTAATGGCGGCGCTGGTACTCTGGGCTAATAGCTCTGCTGTATAAGACTTTCATCGATTTCACGAGTGGGGGAGAGTGATAATTTAACCCAGATCTCTAATCCGCCAAACCAAGGGGATAAGGGATCTCGGCAGCCGCAGACAGATTTTGTGGCTGGCACAGGGTTTGGGAAATCGCCACAGTCTACTGGGGGGTACACAACAAGCCCGTCAGTACGCAACCAGTTCTTTAAACCAACTTATTGATTGTCCCGACTGGCTATTCCCGATATCGGTGTCGTTGTTAGGATTGGGTAACTATGAAGACCGCATCTACCTGCATTGCCATGCCCCCATCTTCCCC
>NZ_JADEXE010000121.1 GCF_015207265.1 Nodosilinea sp. LEGE 07298
TTTAAGACGGGCTTCTTTGGCGGCATCCATGGGAATGAAGTTCCTATGCTGAACTGCTCAAAGCTTAACGTTCATGCACCTGGTCAAGACTAAGTATTATTGCTCATTGCATAACTGGGATGCACCCCCCTGATCCCTGATGGCACAGGCTGGATTGCCACCCAAAGTCAAAAGCGCATTGCCCAGGGGCAAGAGAAAGCAGATGTCGTCCACAAAGCCGAAGAAAAAGCCAAAGCCCAGAAAACAGAACTTTATGTTCACAACGAACAGGGCGACGTAGCTGAAGAAAAAGACTACTCCTGACCTGAAAAAGCCGTAGGGTGGGCACTGCCCACCAACCTTTAATTCAGCGACAACTCAGCCTGTGCATGGCTTGAAATCATTGAATGGTTTGGGAATTGCTATTCATCTTACAGCTTTCAACATGAGCGAAGAATGCGTTGGCGGAGAAGGGCGGAATTTCTCCATCTAGTCTCCCGTCTATGAACCAGTAATGAGTAGGGAGTCGCCCTAGCTCTGCCTCTGCCAAACTGATTGAAAAAATCTCCTCGGATCTTGCAGTGACTTCACGGAAAGCCATTTCAACTTTTTCGTAGTCTGTCACATCTGGACCATATGAACGTGCTTCCCAATCTGAAGATTGAAGCGCATTCTCTAGTCTTGCATAGCTGACTGAGGCTTGTGCCCATTTAATAATTGGGTAAACTATACCGCTGATACAAAGAAGCGATGCGATCGCTAGGAATAGCGGTATTTTCCATTTACCAACAGCCATAAGTTTTACTATCCTGCCACGCTTGACGGCTCAAACGGTGGCCAAAGCGACGTTAGAAGAGGGCTTTCACCCGGTAGGATACTACAGGATAATTTGACGCTTCAGCGCAAGCAGCTCAAAATAGCGGGGTTCGCAGCGGTCTATGGAATTACCAACGGAGTAATGGTTATGGTTGCAATTACATCGGTTCATGGCAGGCAAATCCTCGACTCGCGGGGCAATCCTACGGTTGAGGTCGATGTGGTGCTGGAGGGGGGCGCAAAGGGTCGAGCTGGCGTGCCTTCCGGAGCCTCGACCGGCATTCGTGAAGCCCTGGAACTGCGGGATGACGACAAGACCGTCTACGGCGGCAAAGGCGTGCTTAAGGCCGTGGCCAACGTCAACGACGCCATTGCCCCGGCCATTCTGGGGATGGACGCAATGGATCTCGCCGCCGTTGATCACAAAATGCTGGCCCTAGACGGCACCGACAATAAAGGCACTTTGGGCGCGAACGCTATCCTTGGCGTATCGATGGCCGTGGCTCGGGCCGCGTCGATCGCCGCCGACGTTCCCCTCTACGTGCACCTGGGCGGCCCCGATTCGGTACTGCTGCCGGTACCCTGCTTCAACATCATCAACGGCGGTGCCCACGCCGACAACAGCGTCGACTTTCAAGAATTTATGATTGCGCCCGTGGGTGCACCGACCTTCTCTGAGGCGCTGCGCTACGGGGCTGAGGTCTACCATGCCCTCAAGTCGGTGCTCAAGGCCTCGGGTTACAGCACCGCCATCGGCGACGAAGGTGGCTTTGCCCCCAACCTCAAGAGCAATGTGGAAGCGATCGAGGTGATTCTCAAGGGCATTGAGAAGGCTGGGCTCAAGCCTGGCGACGACATTGCGATCGCCCTCGACCCCGCCGTTAGCGAACTGTACCAGGAAGACGGCAGCTACCTGTTCTACAAATCCGACAACAGCCGTAAGAGCACTGACGACATGATTGCCCTGTGGGAAAGCTGGGTCAACCAGTTCCCCATCGTCTCGATCGAAGACGGCCTCGGCGAGCAAGACTGGGCGGGCTGGCAGGCCATGACCCAGCGGCTGGGCGATCGCATTCAGCTAGTGGGTGACGATGCCTTTGTCACCAACCCCGCCATCATTGCCCAGGCGATTAAAGACGGCGTTGGCAACTCGACCCTGGTCAAGGTCAACCAGATTGGCTCGATTACCGAAACCCTAGAGGCGATCAAAATGTCTCACGAGGCGGGCTACACCTGCATGGTCAGCCACCGCTCGGGCGAAACCCCCGACGACTTCATTGCCGACCTGGTGGTGGGCGCGATGACCGGTCAGATCAAGTCGGGTGCCCCCTGTCGCGGCGAGCGCCTGTCGAAGTACAACCAGCTGCTGCGCATTGAAGAAGAACTGGGCGATCGCGCCAAATACGCTGGCGTCGATACCTTTAAGCGCAAAGCGCTGGCCTAGCCCCACCCACCCAAAGAGGGTTCAAGGTTTAGGGTATACGGTCCACGGCAGGCCTTGAACCTGAAACTTGAAACCTTGAACCCCCACTAACCCGTCAACTTTAGCTTGGCAGACTGCTAGGGCCGCAAATACTGCCGAAAAAACTCAATTTGTAGCTGCGCCGCCTGGGGTTGATAGCCCGACCCGTAGAGGCTATGGCCCACTCCCTCAAACTCGTACAGCGTTACCGGAATGTCGGCTAGGTCAATCACATCGTGGAAGTTGCGGGCTACATCGACCTGCAAAAAGTCATCAGAGCCGTGGAACAGTAGCGTTGGGGTGCGAATTGCCTCGGCATTGTACAAGGGCGACGCCTGGATATAGCTGCTAGGGGCTTCCATCGGCGTTTGCCCCACCAGGTACGACAACAGCGACGAATAGCCCAGCTGCCACTCGGTCAGAGTATCGAGCAGCGAGCACTGAGGGTTGGCGGCAGCTACCAACTGCGGAAATTGAGCAATCAGCTGGGCCGCATAATAGCCCCCATAGGAGCAGCCCGTTACCCCAACTTGGGCCGTCGTTGTCCACCCCCGCTGAATCATCTGGCCAATGATGTCAGCCCCTTCTTGAATGTCAATATGGCCAAAGTTTTGCCCGTCGGCCAGGGCGCTGTACAGCTCGGGGCCAAAGCCTTCTCGGCCCGAGAGCGGCACCACCAGCACCGCCAGGCCAAAGTTAGGCAGCAGGTTGAGCGGCATTTCGACTTCGGTAGCAAACTCGTGGGTCATAGAGAACCCCGGCCCCCCCTGCTGCCACAGCACAATGGGTATCCTCTGGGGTGGAAAGGGGCTACCCGCAGGCTGAATGAGAAAACCCTGGCGATCGCCCTGGCCGGTGGTAAAGTTCACGGCATCCACGCGCACTCGATTGCTCTCGGCCACAGCTGCATTAATGGCGGTCAGCGATCGCGGCGTTCCCTCCCCAGCCAACATTGCGGCGACGTCAATTGTAAATAGCTCCGGCGGCTGCGTCACCGACGAAAAACCGTAGACAATGGTGTTCCCATTTTCCGTAGCCACAATCGATCCTGGATCCACAGATCCCAGTGGCAGCGGCAGGGGAATGAGGGTGCTTTGGCTCTCGGAGACCGGTCTTTGACCATCGCTCAAGTCGTACACATACAGGTGACGGTTTAGCCCCTCAGCGCCCCAAAACAGCAGGCGATCGTCCCCTAAAAACTGCCCGGCCGACTCCGTTGGCCCCCGCAGCGGATCGGCTGCGATCGTATCTAGCCGAGTGCCTTCCAGGTCGTACAGCTCAAAGTAGGCCGATTCAGGAAAAGCGTAGGACGGATAACTGCGCCCGACCACCAAGCTAGGTCGATAGCGCTTGACCAGCAGGCGACGGCCATCGGCGCTCAGGCTGGCCCCAGCAAAAGGGTCGCCGCCGTGGGCTGAGGCTGCTAGCTCCAGTCGCAGCGGCTCGGGCCGCGAAAAGTCAAACACCCGCACGGTACTGTGTTGGTAAAAGGGATTGTCGCCGGGATCCAGACGGCCCAGGGCATCTTGCACCACCGGGTTGACCAAGCTAGCGGCATTGGGGGTGCGATCGTACAGTCGCCGCTCTTCTCCCGATGCCATCACCAGCGCCACCTGAGACCCATTAGCCGACCAGGCCGGGGACCGAATCTCTAAATTTTCGGGCAGGCGTGCCACCTCTAGCCGCCGCAGCGAAGGCAAAAACACAATGTAGATAATGTCTTCGGTTTCGCCGTAGACCCGCACCGCAAACTTAGAAAAATCGGGGGCCATGCCCAGCACCTCCCCATCCTCGGGCTGCGTGGGGTAAACGCGGGTGCGCGAGGCAATTTCGGTCTCCCGGTTCAGGGTAATAATTTCCCACGGCCCGTAGGCGTCCTGCTGCACATAGCGCAGGGTGTCGTTGTCGATCCACCGCAGCGGCAGGTCAGGGCTGATCAAATCGTATTCCAACGCTAGGGCATCGCTTAGCTCCCCCGTGCGAATGTTGAGAAAGTGCAACCGTCGCTCCTCTGGAAACATGCGGCTACTGACGGCCACAACCAGGGTGGTGCGATCGGGGCTGAAAGTGCTGAGTACGTCTAGCTGCTGTACGTTCAGCAGCGTCTCCAGTCGGGCCTGGTCGGCCTCGGTCATGGGCGGCAGATCTAGCCCATCTAGCCCCACCGAAATAATTTCGCCAGGGGCCGGGGCAGCGGTGACTAATGCGGCGGCACCTACAAGGCCCAGGCTGAGCGATCGCCAGGCCGCTTTTTTACCAGCGCCAGTGGGCAACTTAAAGAAACGCCGATTCAAATTTAAACGTCGTAGAAAACTAAAATTACGCCAGGAATTTGCCACCAGGCCTCTGTAAATAAAGATAAGCAATAAAGACAAGCCATCATAACGCCATCCCCCTCGCCCCTGGGCGATCGCGCCAGAGTTTATTAACAACCTGCCACCCCTAGCCCCGAGATGTGTTCAGCAAGCTACCGTGAAAGAAGACCACCCCTACTGCCCGTGACTCAGGCTGTGATCCAGGAATTTCAAATCTCAATTACCCCCGTCTCGGGGGCCGATACCTACTGGCTACGTACCGAAGCTGTGGCCACTGGCGTTCCCCTGGCCGAAGCCCAGGTTACCTGGCCCCTAGAAACCTGGCTGGCCCAGGCCGAGGCCCTATTTCAAGATCCGCTACACGCTCTGCTAGCCAATCCGGCTGCCCATCACCCCGACAGCCTCCCGCTTACTCCCCCTCGGGGCGACAGTCCCTGGACTCAGCTGGGTCAGGCCCTCTACCAAGGCATTTTTCAGGACCGCATTCGCGATAGCTGGGTGGCCGCCCAGGGCGTCGCCCAAAACCGACGCCAGCCCCTGCGCCTGCGCCTGGGGGTAAAAGACAGCCGGTTGCAGCGCCTGCCCTGGGAACTGCTCTACGGTGACGATCGCCCCCTGGCCACCGGCCTCGACGTTACGCTGTGCCGCTACTATCAAAGCCAGACGGTATCTGACCTGGCCGCGATGGCTCCCCTGGCCCCAGCCAGCATTCCCCTGCGCGTGCTGGTAGTTATCTCTGCCCCCGACGATCAAGATCGACTGGCCTTGCGCCAGGAGGTCCAGAGCCTGATGGAGAGTCTACAAACCGCTGACCCTGGCCATCTCGCCCTGGCAGTCACCATTTTGGAGCAGCCGGGGCGGCCTGAGCTGGTGCAGGCCCTAGAACAGGGAAGTTTTCAGGTTTTCCATTACGCTGGCCACAGCGATGCGGGCGAAACCGGCGGCGACCTATTTTTGGTTAACCGCCAGACCGGCCTCAGCGATAGGCTGAGTGGCGAAGACTTGGCCGGTCTGCTGGTCAATAACGGCATTCGGTTGGCGGTATTTAACTCCTGCCGAGGGGCCTACACCCACCAGGATGACGCCCAGGCGGGCTGGCGCGACCAAAACCTGGTGCAGGCTTTGGTCAACCGGGGGGTGCCTGGGGTGATCGCTATGGCCGATCGCATTCCCGACGATGTGGCTCTCACCTTTACCCAGCTGCTGTACCGCAACCTGCACCAGGGGCACCCCATCGACCTCTGCCTCAGCCGAGTGCGTCAGGGGCTGATGTCGGCCTACGGCTCAGACCAACCCTTCTGGATGCTGCCGCTGCTCTACCTGCGGCCCGACTTTGACGGCTATTTATACGCACGAGAGCCCTCCAACACCACGCTCAACGGCATCGACGACTTTGACGAGGAAGACCTGACCGAAGTCGCCCTGATGCTGCCCGACTACAGCACTGATCCCGACATCGCTGGCCTAGCCGCCGAAATACTGACCCGTCAAGTCAGCGATTCCGAAACGAATCGCCTTGCGAATCGCCCCAGCGATCGCACTGCCCCCCCTCTCTACGACTGGCTACAGGAAACGGATCCGCCCGAGTCGGCAGGGGCAAACGCTGCCGTGACCGATCTAGTGCAGCAACTTTCTCAACCTACGCGCTCCAGCGATCGCCCCCTATCCGCCGACCCCGCCGAAAACCTGCTGCCCCAGTCAGAGGCCGATCATAGGGCTCGTCAGTCGACACCACCGCCGCTCGACCCGCCGCCCTCAGTCCCTGCTGCTGAGGAGGCCGCCTCAGCCCCGCTTTGGCCGCCTCAACGCCGCTGGTCTATACCCTCAAATCTTTTGGTGTGGGGCAGTTTGGGCCTGGCTGGACTAGGCGCTGTATTGGGTCTAGCCATCATCACCCTATCAGTGCTCAATCGGCCCACCCCGTCACCCATCGCGACCGATCTCCCCGTAGCCAGTGGTGACGAAATCACCGATCCCACCACTGACACGGCCCTGCTGACTAGCGCCATCAATGCCCTGGCCCTCGATCGCACCACCACCGCCAGAACCCTAATTGAGCAGATGCTAGACCGCACCGATCTGGCCACTGCTGCATCGGCCTTGACCACCGCCTCTGAATCCCAGCTAGACGATCCAGATATCGCCTACGTGCGGGGTCGTCTAGCCTGGCAGCAAATGGTCGCGGATCCGGCTATTGGCACCAGCCCTAACGATGCCATGCGGGCCTGGCTAATGGCCATCGACAGTCGCCCCGATTTTCTCGAAGCCTGGGTCGGTCTGGGGTTTGCCCACTATGCCCTGGGCGACTACAGCGAAGCTATTCAAGCCTGGGAGCGGGCGATCGCCATTGACCAGGCCCAGCGCCGCGATATTGATCTAGAGGCAGGCCCCCAGGTCGCTAACCCAATCACCGTCAATGCCTACGCTGGCCTGGCTATGGCCTACCAAAACGAAAGCGATATCACGATTGTGCCTGGGGAGCGATCGCCCTTGCAGCAGCAGGCTGAGAGCTACTACCTGCAAACCCTGACCCTAGCCCCAGCCATGGTCAACCCCACCGCACTAGCCCTCCACTGGCTGTGGTCACCCATGCTGATTAGCGACTGGCAAACCACCGTGGCACAGCTCGCGATCAGTAGTGCCGATACCTTGCCAATCGACGGCAACTAACACCCTCGAACTACAAGGCAGAATGCTAGCATTGGTGAACTATTAAGATCTTCCCATGCCCCGCACCCTCGCTGTTCTCGCCCATCCCAGCCGAGTAGATACCCTTTTAGACTGGCTCTCGAAGCACCACGGTGTGCTAACCCACTTTCAGATCATGGCCCCGCTAAATGTGGCCCAGGGCATCGAACAAGGTTGGGATATCAATACTATTGATTTAGTAACCCTCAAAGATGCCAGCCAAGGGGGCGATATCGAGCTAGGTGCCCACATTTTGGCCGGTAATGTGGCTGGGGTCATCTTCTTTGCCGACCCAGAGGCGATCGCGACCAGCTTCCCCAGCTTCACGCTGGTTTTGCGAGCCTGCCAAATTCAAGGCATCCCCATTGCCCTCAATGATGTATCAGCCACGCTTTTGCTAAGGGGCATTGCCGAAAGCCAAATCGCCTACCTGATCTTCAATCCAGTGGCAGGGCAGGGCAACCCCAACACTGACCTAGCCCTAATCAAAGAGGTGCTAGAGCCGCAGATCATGGTCAATGTAATTACTACCCAGGTCGACCTCGATCCCGCAGAGCAGGCGCGGGAGATTATTGACCATGTGCTCTCCAAAAAAGAGCACGATATGGGGCGCAGCCTGATCATTGCCTCTGGCGGCGACGGCACTGTGTCGGCAGTAGCCGGGGCCGCCATGAATACTGGCATTCCGCTAGGCATTATTCCTCGGGGTACAGCCAACGCCTTTTCAGTGGGGTTGGGCATACCTACCAACTTACGATCCGCCTGCGAAACCATTTTGGCGGGCAACACCCACGTTATTGACGCCGCCCGCTGCAACGATATCCCCATGATTTTGCTGGCCGGAGTAGGGTTTGAGGCTGGCATGGTCGACGGTGCCAGCCGCCAGCTCAAAAATGAACTGGGCAACCTAGCCTACGTGCTCTCTGGGGTGCGGCAGCTGGCCGCCGCTGAAGCCTTTACAGCCACCCTCGAAATTGAAGGCAAAGAGTCTACAGTGACGACAAACGCCATTACCGTAGCCAATGTGGCTCCACCCACCTCCGTACTAGCTCAGGGATTGGGCGAAGTCATTCCTGACGACGGGCTGTTGGAAGTGACCATCGCCACCAGCACCACCCGCCTGCAGGGTATTAACGCCCTGGCTTCTCTCGTAGCTGCCGCTGCTTGGGGCAACCCTACCCAGCGGGATGACATTACCTGCCTGCGTACCAATCGACTCAAAATCACTACCGACCCACCCCAAAAGCTGGTAATTGACGGTGAAATTTTAGAAGCCAACCCAGTGATCTTTGAGTGCTTACCCCAAGCGCTAACGGTGTTTGCGCCGCTCAAAACGGTCTAGTGTCTCAATCCACAGGTACTGGGATCTCTATTTCTTGACAAAAACCTTGAAGCCCTAGTTATTTCCTAGAACATCGGTACAGAAACCGGGTTTCTGGGCCAGAGTGCAAGTCTTGTCGTTAGAGCAGCGACGAAGAAACCGAGTTCTTAGCCATACTGTACCGATAATGCTCTGGGGGCATTGCAGTGCAATACCCCTACGTCGAACCTGTCCTACCCCATGGACGTTGGCAATAGAGTTGCTGTTAAGGGTTGTGCTGTTGTTCAGACCGATACTCTCGCAGCCAGCAGCGCTCTAGAAAGCGCACCTGATGTAAATACCAAAACCGCCAAGGGTTATAGATAGTTTTGTAGTTGCGACAAAAGACGGGTTGATAAAGATAAGGCAAGATGGGAAACCGCATTGTTCTGAATAGATTGGATAAATAGTGACGAAGCTGGAGTAGCATTCGCTCAATAGCTTATTCTGAGGGCAACACAGCCTTCGACCAGGCTGCTTATTCAGTATAGGCAAATGAAAAAAGAGACCCAACACTGGGTCTCTCAGATGGAAAGATATTTAATAATCGAACACAGAATTTATACTGTGGCCAAATAAAAATAAACCCAGATGGGGATGTCAGCGCCTCATCTGGGTCTTTATTTGGCTAAGAATGGAGCTGACGGGAGTCGAACCCGTGTCCGCTCTGAGTATTAACACACCACTCATTCACAGGCTTAGCCCGTCTAACCCTCGGGGCAGGAACCGCCACTTGTCCCGGACGGCGGGATTCTCTGGCTAAGTCTTAGTCAATGAATCCACCAGAGGAGGTTCATTAAAGCATCCGTTGGGGTTTGTCCATAGCTCTTAACGGAGTCAAACTATGAACGCTCGCTAACTAAGTTAGATCTAAACGAGGTTTAGATTAAGCGGCAACAGGTGCAGCTTTACGAGCAAAAGGAACGATAGTGTTCGCAGTTACGTTTGTTTTGAGCCTTGATTTGCGAGAGTAGACTCCCTCTCGGCCTGTATCACAGCGTGACTTTCGTCAAAACGTCGAAACCGTTACAGCCCCCTAAAGCGAACTTAAATCAATTATAGATCATTGGTATGGGTATGGGGGCTATGGGCGGGCTTAGACCCTGTTCCCTTTTCAAGGAGACAAACGAAGGTGCAGCCGTCGCCGTGTATAAATCCCTTATGTGGCTAATAATCTTTCGTAAACTCGATAGAGCAACCATCAAAGTATAATATTTACTTAATAGTTCTGTTTATGGCGGGGGTTGCCCGTTGGCAGCATGCGCCCAGGCAGACTCTAGATTATTAACTTCCTTTCACAGTTACCCCAACATTTCGCCCCTTAGGCGGCTGTTTGAAGCAATAAGGACTCTTTCCCTATGACTACGACCAACGACTCTAGCACTGGTAGTGCCGATACCCCCGAGAAAGAAACCACCCGCTCTACTCGGGGCAGCCGCACCAAGCGCAATACCTCGGATGGTGGCGGAATCGTAAAGGCTAGCTCGAAGGACAGCGATGTCATGGTGCTAGCTGACAACACACGTGTTGTCGAAACCGATAGCCTACCTAACCACCGCCCCATTGCCCTGGGCACCTTTGAGATTGTAGGCACCCTCGATCGCGCTGGCACTCGCCCCATTGGTGCCAACACCTTTGAGATTTCGACCGTCGATACGTTGCCTGGTCACCGCCCGGTCGCTGTCAGCCACCTGCACATTGCCGATATTCACACGCTGCCCGGCGATCGCCCCATTGCCCCCAACGATGAGGTAGATCCTCCGACCTCCATTCTGATGGGCTACCTCGACTAACCAGCAGTTTATCCAACAAAAAAGCTCCTCAATGTTGAGGAGCTTTTTTGTTGGATAAACCAAAGACCGAGCACCTTGGTTACACAGGGTTTTCTGCACAACTCAATGGTGGCCACTCGGTCTTTAAGAAGTAGACTTATACAGCAGCTACAGCGGCGGCGGCAGGGTAGACGCTGACTTTCTTGCCGCTCTTGCCGCGACGTTCAAAGGTAACTACGCCATCTACCAATGAAAACAACGTGTCGTCACCACCACGACCTACGTTTTCACCGGGGTGAATTTTAGTGCCCCGCTGCCGAATCAGAATGTTGCCCGCGCGCACGGTTTCGCCGCCATAGCGCTTGACGCCCAAGCGCTTAGCGTTTGAGTCGCGACCGTTACGAGTACTACCTGTACCTTTCTTGTGAGCCATGGCTGTGTCGTCCTTAACCTACCTACTGTTCAATTTAGCGCGAGATGGGAGTGCCTAGGGACTCGAAAGTTAATAAAGTCCCAACGTCGTTCCCGCGCAGGCGGGAATCCATTGTGGAGTAACTATTCTAGCTGGCACTTTATTTTGAGGCGCATCGCTTAGCTATTCAGCCTCAACTGCTGCTGGGTCAGCCTGAGCAGCGACTTCACCTGCAATCGCTTTACCGTTCACCTGAATGGAGTTGATCATTACTCGAGTGAGCTCTTGGCGGTGGCCCTGCTTTTTACGGGTTTTCTTTTTGGGCTGCATCTTGTAGACGATGATTTTGCGGCCCCGCAGGTGGCTGACCACACTGCCGGTCACGGTTGCCCCGTCTACTACAGGCTGACCCACTAAAGCTTCGCCATCGTTGTCGACAAACAGTACCCGCTCTAGGGTTACCTCGTCATCAACTTCTAGGGCGAGGCGGTCAATATCGTAGAAGCGACCCGGCTCTACCCGGAGTTGCTTGCCCCCAGCTTCAACAATTGCGTACGTCATTAACTTTGTACCTCATAACCGCCGTACAGGTGCCAACTGACCCCAGAGTTGGGGCTCCACGCAGGGAGGCGTTAGCCTTGGGAACCTGATCCGAGCGCATAAACACAGTCTTTTATTATTCCAACTAAGTTCTTGCTCTGTCAAGGGGCTAAACGCCTGCAAGCTGTACGGAACAATAACTACCCCGTTCGGCTACTTTCCACCAGAGGATGTGTTTGCCCTGCCGATCTCTAGCGACAGGCTGGCCCAGCATCCCACTGGCGTGGTGCAGATAAATTGGATAAGGGTATTATCGAGACTACGGGGTCAACGCGGGTAGGGCTTGCGATCGCCCTAATTAGGAGGTACAGCCTCCCGTTTAGGGCATACTGCCTGCATAGGATTGGGTTCAGGCCTTCTTCACATCAGTATTTTGGCATCAGCGCTATGACTAATTCCTCCTCCTCCCGACGAGCTCTGGTACTCCAACGGAGCTTTTCGCCCTTCGGCAACCAGCTCATTCAATCGGGCTATGTTGACTCTGAGCAGATGCAAAAGGCCTTGGCAGAGAGCCGCAAAAGCGGGCAGTCGCTAACTGATGTACTTGAATCTCTCACCGGTCAGCAGCTCTCCCCCGAACTACTGCGTCAGTATAAAAAGCAGCAGCTCTTCGAGCTTAAGATTCTTTACGGCGTAGAGTCGCTGGATCCTGAACTTGACAATATCTCCCCGGCCCAGATTGGCTCTCTGATCGATACCCTGGTACCAGTTGATATCTGTCGCCGTCATCGTCTAGTGCCCTTGTCTAAGGACGGCGGCGATGCTGCCTCAGTGCTGGTGGCCATGGTCGCCCCCGAGAACCTAGAGGCTCAGGACGACCTAAACCGTATTTTGCGGCCTCAAAATTTGGCTCTCAAGCGCATGGTCATCACCGTTGAAGACTATCAGCGGTTGATGTCGACTTATTTAGACGATGCCGTTGCTAAGCAGAAGAAAGAAGAGCTGGACGCCGCTGTAGACGTTAATACCAGCCTCGAAGAACTCGATTTTGGCGAGGGCAGCCTAGAAGACGTTATTGACGAAGAGGCCGATCTGGGAGCTGCCCTCAAAGACGCTGGTGCGGCTCCGGTGATTGCCCTGGTCAACAAGATTCTAGCTAAGGCGCTGCAGGAAGGCGTTTCTGATATTCACATCGAGCCGCAGGAAGAATTCCTGCGGGTGCGCTTTCGCAAAGATGGCGTGCTTAAAGAAGCTCTGCCAAAAATGCCCAAAAAGATTATCCCCGCCGTTACCGCTCGCTTTAAAATTATTGCTGAGTTAGATATTGCTGAGCGTCGAGCACCCCAAGATGGCCGGATTCGGCGGGTATTTCAGGGCCGCAAGGTCGACTTTCGGGTCAATACTCTACCCAGCCGCTGCGGTGAAAAGGTTGTACTGCGAATTCTCGACAACTCCGCTACTCAGCTCGGCCTCGACAAGCTGATCACCGATCCTGACTCGCTGCGGATTGTGCAGGATATGGCCTCTCGCCCCTTTGGCCTGCTGCTAGTAACAGGACCCACGGGTTCAGGTAAGACCACTACCCTGTACTCAGTTCTCTCAGAGCGCAACGACCCCGGCATTAACATCAGTACCGCCGAAGACCCGATTGAATATACGCTGCCAGGTCTGACCCAGGTGCAGGTGATTCGGGAAAAAGGAATGGATTTTGCCTCCATTTTGCGCGCCTTTTTGCGCCAAGACCCAGATGTCATTCTGGTGGGGGAAACCCGCGATCGCGAAACGGCCAAAACGGCGATCGAAGCGGCCCTGACCGGGCACCTAGTTTTGACTACCTTGCACACTAACGATGCGGCTGGCGCGATCGCCCGCCTGGATGAAATGGGGGTTGAATCCTTCATGGTTTCTAGCGCTCTGATTGGGGTGCTGGCCCAGCGTCTGGTGCGGAAAGTCTGCTCTGATTGTCGGATTGCCTATCATCCCAGCCACGAAGAGCTAGCGCACTTTGGCCTCGCCGCCGCCTCTGAGGCCGATATCACTTTCTACAAAGCCAATACGCTGACGGCCGAAGAGATTGCCGCCGCTAAAGAAAACAACATTCTTTGCCCGCTCTGCCAGGGCGGTGGCTACAAAGGTCGGGTTGGGGTATACGAAGTACTGCGAGTCACTGAGCGGCTGCAAAAGCTAATTTCTGAGGGGGCACCTACCGAGGTTATTAAAGAGGCTGCGGTAGAAGACGGCATGCAGACCCTGCTGGCCTATAGTCTAAATCTGGTGCGACAGGGATACACCACCCTTGATGAGGTAGAACGGGTGACCTTTACCGATACCGGCTTAGAAGCAGAGCTCAAAGCCAAGCGCAAAGCTTCTCTAACCTGTGCCTGCTGTGCAGCCGAGCTTCAGCAAGACTGGCTCGATTGTCCCTACTGCCTCACCCCTCGTTTCCAAGATTAGCGAGTTGTTGGCTCATGCTCTTGACAGCATTTCGCTTCAAAATGGGCATCTTGTTACCAGCACTGGGCCTTGGGGCACTAACTGTTTTTTTGACTTCGCTTAAACTGCTCTAACGCTGCATTCCTTTACATTCCTTAAACCCCCGTGAGGTAATTCTATGGAATTGATGATTGAAGACTTAATGGAAGAGGTCATTGAGCGAGGCGGCTCTGACCTTCACCTATCGGCGGGTTTGCCCCCTTATATCCGCATTAGCGGCAAGCTGACCCCTACCGAGCATGAGCCGATGACTCCTGAGTCGTGTCAGCGGCTAATTTTTAGCATGCTCAACAACACGCAGCGTAAGCAGCTAGAGCAAACCTGGGAACTCGATTGCTCCTACGGCGTCAAAGGCCTGGCTCGCTTTCGGGTCAACGTCTATAAAGACCGAGGTACTTACGCGGCCTGTTTGCGAGCGCTTAGCTCCAAAATTCCCAGCATGGATACGCTAGGGTTACCCAACATTGTTCGAGAGCTATCGGAGAAGCCGCGCGGGCTCATTCTGGTAACAGGGCCAACTGGATCTGGTAAGTCGACCACCCTGGCTTCGATGATCAACAACATCAATCTGACTCGACCCGAGCATATTCTTACCGTTGAAGACCCGATCGAGTTTGTCTACGAACCCATTAAGAGTCTGATTCACCAACGCCAGATTGGGGAAGATACCAAGAGCTTTGCCAATGCCCTGCGCGCCGCCCTGCGCGAAGACCCTGACGTCATTCTGGTCGGTGAGATGCGAGACCTAGAGACGATTTCTCTGGCCATTTCAGCCGCAGAAACTGGTCACCTTGTGTTTGGTACTCTGCACACCAGCTCGGCCGCCCAAACCGTTGACCGTATGATCGATGTGTTTCCCCCTGAACAGCAGCAGCAGATTCGGGTACAGCTGTCGGGCTCTCTAGTGGCGGTGTTAAGTCAAACCCTGGTGCCTAAGGCGAATGTCAAGCCGGGTGAATATGGCCGCATTATGGCCCAGGAAATTATGGTGATTACTCCAGCTATTGCCAACATGATTCGAGAGGGCAAAACCCCTCAAATTTATGGTGCCATCCAAACTGGGGGTAAGCTGGCTATGCAAACCCTGGAGAAAGTGCTAGCTGACCTGTATAAGGCAGGCACAATTTCCTTTGAGGCGGCCATGTCTAAGACCTCTCGCCCCGACGAACTGCAGCGACTGATTGGGGGAGCACCGACACCCAATGCCGCTGCTCGTCAAGGGGCCGCGGCAGGTCGCCACTAGCGGTTCTAAGCACAAATCACGCGAGTTCGGGTAGATCTAGCGGGTTCGGCAAACCGAACCCATCGCTATAATTGCAGTACTTTAAGCCACTGAGCCATTGAGCTATGCCTACCTACGTTGCCATTGGTCGCGATACCAGCGGAGCCCAGCGCAAAGAGCGCATTTCTGCTGAGACTCCTAGCGATGCCCGTAATCTTCTTAAAGACCAGGGCCTCTACGTGATGGACCTGAAGGAGGAATCCGGGTTTAACCTTGACCTGGAGAGTATAAAAACCTCCATGACCAAGGTGACCGTGAAAGATAAGGCCATCTTTTCTCGGCAGTTTGCGGCCCTAGTTAATGCTGGGGTAGCCCTGGTCCGGGGATTGGGGGTACTGGCAGATGACTGCTCTAACCCCAAGCTGAAGAAGGCGCTGCTGGCAATTAATGCCGATGTGCAGCAGGGCACCAACCTATCGGATGCTATGCGTAAGCATCCGGCCTGCTTTGACAACCTCTATGTGGCTTTGATTCAGGCTGGGGAAGTTGGTGGCGTGCTCGATGAGGTGCTGAACCGCCTGGCCAAACTATTAGAAGACCTAGCCCGGTTACAGAACCAGATCAAGTCGGCTATGGCCTATCCGGTTACGGTGGGTTTTTTGGCCGTAATTATCTTTGTCGGTATGACGGTGTTTTTGCTGCCGATCTTTGCTGATATGTTTGAAGACCTAGGGGCTGACCTACCGGTTTTCACTCAGGTCATGATGATGATCAGCCGCTTTTTGCGTCAGCCCCTGAATTGGGTCTTCATGATAGCGGGAATTTCGGCCGCGGGCTTTGCCTACCGGCGATACTACGCCACCCTCAATGGGCGTCGGGTGATTGACCGTCTATCGCTCAAAATGCCCCTGTTTGGTGATTTGATTCAGAAAACGGCTACGGCTCGTTTCTGTCGCACCTTTGGTTCACTGTCGAAATCGGGGGTGCCTATTCTAACGGCCCTAGAAATTGTGCGAGATACAGCTGGTAACCAGGTGATCGCTGAGGCCGTAGACGATGCCCGTAAGGACGTGCAGGGCGGCGGCATGATCAGTCTGGCGCTTCAAAAGCATGCCGTCTTTCCGACCATGGCTATTCAAATGATCAGCATTGGGGAAGAGACCGGAGAACTGGATGCAATGCTGATGAAGGTCGCTGATTTTTATGAGGATGAGGTGGAGCAGGCGGTGAAGGCCCTGACCAGCGTGATGGAGCCGATTATGATTATTGTGCTGGGGGGAATGGTAGGTTCCATTCTGATATCGATGTACCTGCCAATGTTCAAAATTATGGATGCGATTGGCTAAAGTTGAATGATGGCTCGATGACTGCCCTTTGACTCGCTGTATTTTTATGGAGCAAATCAAAGTTCGACCTGCCTGCAAGTCTTCTGGCATGAATTCAACGTCAGCGGCCTGCTTCTCTAGATGGCTGAGTACTTCAAGATGGAAACCTGTTAGAGGAAGAGTGAGGTCATAGCCTGCGGCGAGGGCTTGGAACCAGGTTTCGATTGGGACCAGTGCGATCGCAGCATCTGCTATCCAGCCCTGAGGGATCTGCCTCAGCAAGAGCTGACTGCCAATTAGGGAGTTGCCCACAATCAGCTGACCGTCAATCAACTCTGGCTTGTTATTTATGGCTCTTCTGGGATTACTATGCAGCGGTAGGAGAAAAGTGCCAGCAGATGAGGCAGCGGAGGCGGAATCGCTCAAAATTGGTGAATCCGTAGCCAGAGCGTTTAATCAACTTCAAGCGAGTGTTGATGCCCTCGACGACACCGCTGGTCGTGCGGAGCTCAAAGTGGAGAACTTCCCCAAACCATCGTCTTATGGTCGCTACAGCGTTTGGATAGAGTGGTTTCGCCGCCTTCATCCAGTCGAGGACGTCCGGTAGGGCTTGAAACCAGGACTCAGCATCAAACAGCTCCCTAAAGTCTTCTTTGGACTGATGCATTAACGTGAGTTTAGGGGAGACAGCGATGACCTCGGCGAGCTTATCGCGCTGAGTATCGGTGAGATGAGCTTTCGGCTTGAGGAGCGCGTACTTACTGGCTTTAAGGGCCGCTTTAGCCTCCTCGGGAGTAACGCCGTCTGGTAAGTCATCAGGTGAGCGTCGCAAGGCATTACGGGCTTGATTCAGTTCCTGATTGACCAGGCTCATGACGTGGAATCGGTCGGCGACAATGTCGGCCTGAGGCATGAGACGACGGACTAAACCCCGGTAGTTGCCGGAGAGATCCATGCTAACTTCGACAACGTTCGAGAGGACGTCAGTGCCCCAGGTGTTCAGCACGGCTTCAATCGCGGCATGGGTACGCGACGGAGCCATGCCAATCAAGCGATGGGTGTCAAGGTCACTCAAGACCACAACAAAATCCTTGTGACCTTTACGCAGCGCGATTTCGTCAATGCCCAAGCGCTGCAATCCGCTCACATCAATACAGACTTTTTTGCGCTCACATACTCCACCATCGACCAGACGATGTCTTCGCTCAACCCATGCTGTCGCGCCACATTGGCCGTATCGCTGTGAATTAAATCAGCCACCACCTCCTCGGCGTACCGGTCGGTGTAAACCCGACGAACCCCAACACACTCGAAGTCCTCGCTGAAGGGTTTCCCGCACGTAGAACACTTAAACTGGCGGCGATTAACCCGTAACCAGGTCTTGCGGTAGTGACTGATGGGGAGGTCACGGACCAAATAGCCATGATTCTGGTGCAGATGACGGCTCAGAGTCCCACAACGGGGGCACCTCGCGGCGTCACTGTGGGCTTCTACGCTCAGAATCAGACCGTCCTCGGTCTCTTCGTACGACTCAACATTACCCCTGTTAAGGTGAGCATTCGTACTAGCGTGGTCAATTGAATAAGCTAAAGACGTTACCCCTGGCCGCTTAGAGTTGATGAGTTAGCGTCCTATGATAAACGCGCTATTTGAGCAATTTGTCGAAGCCAGCCCGCCAAGCGTCATGATGCGAGCGCTGATGGAACGAATCTTTGCTCCCGAGAAGTTAGATGCATTATTTGAGCAGACGGCTGAGCGGCAGTACACCCGAGAGCTGTTATTTTCTAGCATCGTGGGATTGATGAGCCTGGTGGTCAGTGGTATTCATCCGTCGGTGAGTGCGGCTTACAAAGCCCTGGAGAAGCTCATCGGGGTCTCTAGACCTGCCCTCTATAGCAAGCTCAATGGCCTAGAACCGGCCATCAGTCAGGCCTTAGT
>NZ_JADEXE010000565.1 GCF_015207265.1 Nodosilinea sp. LEGE 07298
CGTGCAGTCGTTCTTCGAAAGGCGACCACTGCTACAGCGCTCATGAACGGGGGTGCTGACCTTCTCTCAGACCCTGCAATCCGCCAATCTAGCTGTCGCGTCACCTCTATGTACTTGACATTTGATAAGCTGTATTTACAAATTCCGGCGGCGCTGCGGCGTACCAATGTGGTTGGCAGCTATGGTTTGCCCCCTGAGGCAGCCGATGCCCTGCCCGTAAGTACCGTCAGCGGATATTTGAATATTTTGGCGGGCGAAGACATTGTTTGGTCAGGCTCCGGTGCTGGGCGACAGCCCCTGCGTCTATCCCTAGACGGAGCGCTAAACCTATCGGGCTGGGTGCTAGAAGGCCGGGCCAACGTGATCGAAGGGGGTGCGCCGGGGTTTAGTCGGGGCGATGTGCGGCTGGTACACGACGACCCACTCAATGCCCTGCGCTACATAGCGGGAGATTTGTCGATTCCGGTGAGTGGTGCGTTTCAGACGGTGGTGCCCCTGGGCGGTATCTCGGTATCTCGCAACTACAGCTTGCAGCCCTATCGCGTTACCCGACCCACGGGAGAATTTACCTTCTTTTTAGAGCGACCTTCGCGGGTAGAAATTTACATTAACGGAGTACGGGTACAGCAGTTGCAGCTAGAGGCGGGGCCTCAAGATATTCGCAATCTGGCTCTCAGCACAGGTGCCAACGACATTCAGCTAATTATTACCGATGACCTGGGACAGGTGCAGCGCCTCGATTTTGCCACCGCCCTGGCCGGTAATTTGTTAGCACCGGGGTTGCAGCAGTTTTCCTACAATCTGGGATTCCCCACCCGAACCTTGGGCGGGCAGCGACAGTACGATTGGAATGAGCCGCAGCTAGCTCTGGCCCATCGCTGGGGAGTCAGCTCAACTCTGACCCTGGGGACCTATGCGCAGCTAACACCCTCCTATCAAATGGTGGAAACCGATGGGGTGTGGGCCTCGGCAATGGGCAACTGGGGTTGGGATGTCGCGGCCAGCCACACGGGCGACTTGGGTACCGGCTTAGCGATGCGATTGCAGTATGAGCTACCCCCTAACCCCCAAGACACCACTAATCGCTCGCTGCGCTTTGCAGCAGAATACCGGAGCGATCGCTTTACTACCCTGGGCGCACTTGGCCCCAGCCCCGACTGGCTCACCCTGTCAGGGTCCTACAGCCAACGCATTTTTGACAACACCAGCTTAAATATTGGCGGCGGTTATCGCCTAGGGCGCAATGGGCCAGATAGCTACACCGCTAACCTGGGCTTGTCTCGCTCCTTCGGCAATGGCCTCAGCGGCAGCGTCAATATTAACCACAGCCGCAATCAGCAGGGACAAGACGAAACTCGTGCTTTTTTAGGCTTGTCTTGGCTAATGTCTCAGCAACGCCAGTCGATTTCGCTCAACACCACGGCTAGCAGTACCGAGACAATGAGCAGTCCTAGTTCCAACTTATTTTGTGTCGGCTTTCCTGGGCAACGGCCTTCTGCCATTTAACGAAGAGGCAATCAGCAGGTTGCGCACCCAGTTGTCGTGATAGCGGAAACCGTTGAGTTGTTCAAAGGGGC
>NZ_JADEXE010000122.1 GCF_015207265.1 Nodosilinea sp. LEGE 07298
GTGGTGGGCATCACCAATCGACCTGAAAGCTCGCTGTCGCGGCTGGTGCCCCACATCATCGACACCCACGCGGGCATTGAGATTGGCGTGGCCGCCACCAAGACCTTCACCGCCCAGGTGATGGCCTTTTATTTTCTAGCGCTAGACCTCGCCTACCGTCGCCAGACCCTGACGGGCGATCGCATCGAAGCCATTCTCACCCAGCTGCACCAGCTGCCCGCCTACATTGAGCAAGTGCTCGAAAGCCAGGAGCGCTATATCGAAGAGCTGGCCCACGAGTTTAACGAAACCCAGGACTTCATCTTTTTGGGTCGGGGTATCAACTTCCCCATCGCCCTGGAGGGGGCGCTGAAGCTCAAAGAGATCAGCTACATTCACGCCGAGGGCTACCCGGCTGGCGAAATGAAGCACGGGCCGATCGCCCTGCTGGATGCCAAGGTGCCGGTAGTGGCGATCGCCATGCCCGGCAGCGTCTACGACAAGGTGCTCTCGAATGCCCAGGAGGCCAAAGCCCGCGACGCCCAGCTGATCGGCGTGGTGCCCATGGGCGACGACGATGCCGCCGATACCTTCGATCGGCTGCTGCCGGTACCCGTGGTGGATGAGCTGCTGTCGCCGATTGTGGCGGTGATTCCGCTGCAACTGCTGGCCTACCACATTGCGGCGCGGCGCGGGCTCGACGTTGACCAGCCCCGTAACCTCGCCAAATCGGTCACGGTAGAATAAGCCCAGATTCCAGGGTTCTTCAAGAACCCTGGAATCTTCAATAACTTGAGGATGCCACTCTAGCTCAGCTCTGTATAGCGACGTTTATGGCAGCAAGAGATCTCTTCCACACAGCGGTGAGACATGGTCTTGAGAAAGATCAGTGGCGCATTTCTAACGATCCTCTAGAACTGGAATGGGAAGAAGTCAAGGTTAAGATTGATTTGGCGGCTGAACGGCTCATTGCGGCTGAACGAGGCGAAGAAAAAATTGCCGTAGAGATTAAAAGCTTTATTAGCCCGTCTCCGGTAAGCGATTTTCACACTGCTTTAGGGCAGTTTTTGAACTACAGAATTATGCTAGAGGTGAAAGAGCCTGAGCGTGAGCTTTATCTGGCTATACCGATAGACACCTATGAGACGTTTTTTCAGAGCCGTTTTGCTCAGACGGCCATGGAGCGCTACCAGCTTAAGCTCATCGTCTATAACCCAGTCTCAGAGGAGATTGTCAGATGGATAAGTTAGAGCACTATCGAACCTGTATTCAAGAACTGCTAGAGCAGCATAGTGAGAACAGAACTCAGGAGGAGGAGGTCAATAATCTACTTGTTTTTGATACAACGCGTGACCACTACCAGTTGATGCGCGTGGGCTGGAAGGGGCTAAGCCGGGTTTACCACACGGTGCTTCATTTCGATATTGAGGACGGCAAAATTTGGCTTCAGCAAAACACAACAGATATCGATGTTGGCCAAGAACTCATTGATCTGGGTATTGCTAAAGAGGATATTGTTTTAGGGTTACACCCTGCCTATAAGCGCCCCTATACAGGATACGGAGTTGCTTAGGACACCAGTGGTGTAGATGAGCTGCTGTCGCCGATTGTAGCGGTATCACCGCTACAACTGCTGGCCTACCACATCGCCGCCCGGCGCGGTCTAGACGTTGACCAGCCCCACAACCTGGCTAAATTGGTCACGGTAGAATAGAAGCATCGCCCTGAGTTTAGATCCCAGGGTTCTTTGAGAACCCTGGGATCTGCTTTTGCAGAGAGTCTTGCTATGGTCGGCACGCCCCCGACATCCCAGCCAATCGCCACTGATCAGTGGGTATCGATCCAGTGGGCGGAGTATCTTCATATCCTTGAAGCTCCAGCCCTAGAAGAGGCTCGTTGCTATTTTGATTCAGGCTATATGAGGCTAGAAATGGCACCATTGGGGGCGCTGCATGGGAGAGAAAATTCGATTATTTCTACCCTAGTGGTGCTATTTACCACCCTCAAGGGTATGCGGATGGTTGAGCTGACCAACACCACCTTTCGCAAAGCTGGTTTGCAAGATGCCCAGCCCGACATTGCTTTTTACATAGGCCAGTCTTTTACGCTGCCGCCTCGGGATAATCGCCCGATCAATGTAATTGAACACGGCGCTCCACAGTTGGTGATTGAAATTGCATCGACTACGCTGAATGACGATCTAGGGCGCAAGCGGCTGCTCTACGAGCGGCTGGGTTGCCAAGAATATTGGGTTGTGGATGTGGAGGCGGCCCAGGTGATTGCCTTTGCGATCGCCGATCGCCGCAGCGGGCAAATTGCAAACTCTGAGGTACTGCCAGGGTTGGCGATCGCCACTGTAGAAGAAGCCTTGAGGCGATCGCCCACCGAAGACGATGCCACCATCAACCGCTGGCTGCTAGATCTGTTTAGCCTTGACGCGCAGGGAGGCTAGATGGGCTCGACATTGACAAAACCCCATGCTCATTTGAGTAGCCGTGCGGGAGACTATATTCGAGATATGAGGCTAAATCGTTAGGAGCTAGCTGATCATGCCGAAGCAGAAATCTGCGTCAGTTGTCGGAACCTGGCACATCTACGAAATGGAACAATGGGATGAGGATTATTTCAATATGGAGGTGCAAGCCTACATCACGATCAATCAAGGTGGGGCTGGAGATTTTCAATTTGGCTTGGTCGCCGGAGGTTTGGATGGAGAATTTGTCCGAGAGGGCGATACTGAGCGGTTTGAGTTTACCTGGGAGGGTAATGATGAGTGTGATGAAGCCTCTGGTAGCGGCTGGCTGAGGCTAAAGTCGGCGGATGAGGTGGAAGGGAGCATTAAGTTGCATGGGGGCGATCGCTCTGCCTTTGCCGCCCGGAGAGCTTGATAGTTCGATCGCCGCCTTCAAAACAGCGCGTTTACTGCACAAATTAGATATGAATCACTGCTAAAGACGGATGAACCGATTGACTGGGACAGGCGATCGCTCTTGTCAGCCGTTTGTATGTCGCTGCTATTGATCAAGTGAATCTGGCGGGGGAGTAAACCGCTGATTGCCCTGGGGCTAGATAGCCTTGCAATCGGGTGGCTAAGTGTGAAGAGTTTGAAGCGATGCGACAAATACGGACTGGCTTGGGCTAGGCATCTACAATGGGTCAAACGCTATTGGGCAAATGCTTTTGACGGAGTGACCTGGCGTTTTAACGGTGAATGAGCTAGCGCTGTGTAAGAACCACCACTGGGCGTTTGACCACGGCTGGTTTGGGGTGGATGACGATTACCGAATTGTGATTCCGCAGGAGCGGTTTATGGAGGAGCCAGCAGTGGAAAGTCGGGAGATGGTGGCGTTTAGGGGTGAGGTGATTGGGCTGCCGGGGGAGAGGGAGTTTAGGCCGAGTTTGGAGGGGTTGAGGTGGCATAGAAAGAGGTGGAAAATAGTTTAGATTCGAATAAATTAAACAATCAGATAAATAGCAAAATTCGACATCTTTTCTCTAGAAAAACTCAATTAAAGAAACAATGATTCAATCAATCAAACTAGGCCGACAAGAAGATGGAAATCGTTCTATTGCAGATAAAATTATTAAACGTTTAAATGAGTTAGAGCAAACTGTCGGACTCAATCAAGGACGTTGGATTTGGGAGCTCTTGCAAAATGCTAAAGATAGCATTATTGATTTTCCGAATCGAAAAGTAAGCGTAGAAATTATTTTGGATAAAACTCATATTGAATTTAAGCATAATGGAGCTTGTTTTACTGAAAGAGATATCAGAGGACTAATTAATCAAATTTCGTCCAAGGAAGTTTTTGAGAACAAGGAGAACAAAAGGACGGGTAAATTCGGTACAGGATTTCTTACAACACACTTGTTGTCAAAGGTGGTAAGAGTTAAAGGAGTGCTAATCATAGAATCGCAAGAATTATTTAGGTTTGAATGTAAAATCGATAGGGAAGCTGAGAATACACTTCAACTACTACCTAAGATTCAACACACTTGGGAAGAGTTTGACAAATCCTTAACTGAGATTAGCCCCACTTGTGCAGAGCTAGAAAGAACAAGCTTTATTTACAACTTGAAAACCGATCAACAGAAGGAAACATCTCTTGCTGGAGTGGAAGAATTTTTAAAGCTGGTGCCGCTAGTTTTGATTTTCAACCAAGAAATCAAAGAGATTATATTGATAGACAGAGTGCAGTCAAAGAATATTCATTTTTCAAGAGAAGAGAACAAACAAGAGCATATATATATCATATCAAGAGTGGCCAATGGAGAAAAACAAACATTGCCAATATTAAGCTTCTTTGGCGAAAACGTTTCTATTGCCGCTCAATTGAGAGAGATGGGTGGAAAATACTTTGTTGAAGAAAATTCTAACCATCCGAAACTTTTTTGTAATTTTCCACTCATTGGAACAGAAAAGTTTTATCTTCCTGTGATTGTTAATAGCTTCTATTTTAACCCACGAACAGAAAGGGATGGAATCTGGCTGAAAGAAAATAATGATAAAGTAGCTGAGAACAAGAAGCTTCTTGAAGCGGCAATCAGTCTTTTTCACGATTCAGTTGCTTATGTTTCAGAAGAGAATATATTCGAATTATATAATTTAGCTGATACGAGAATGCCGAAATTAGATGAAGCTTCTTTGGACAAAGGAATGGTACAAAAATGCTATTCAGCAAAAGCTTAGAAATATCATTCTAAAGACAGACTTTGTAGAGACTGACAATGGAGAAAAAGTGTCTCTCTCGGAAGTATACTTTCCCGATCCTAAACTTTCAAATCAAGATCGCGAAACCATCTGGAAGTTTTCTAGAGATCTAAAGATTAATACGCTCCCTGCCAAACAGCATATTCATAATTGGGCAAAGCTTATTTGGGATAGCTGCTCTATTCTCAATGTTAATGAGCTCGCAACTGATTTACAAAGCAGAAAAAATATTCAAGAATTACAAAAAAGTCTTGAGCTAAGTGAAGACGAAGTGTTATCTTGGATGGTTGAATGCTTGAACTTTATTCTTCAAACGTCAAGCTTGCAAATTTTTAATAGCAAGAGCTTAACTCCCAATCAAAAAGGTATTTTCAAGAAGTTAAGAGAATTATCAAATGACCTCATTGATGATGACTGCCTTAAGGACATAGCTTTGCTGTTGGGATCTGATTTATATGAAAAGTTATTGCACTCAGCTATATCGTTTGATGAATTTAATAATCAATCCATTTCAAGGCAATCGGTCGCAAACACAATAACTAATTCTATTATCAAAGATTTACCAAATAATAGCGAAAGGATATTAGCAATTAGAAAGTTGATAATTTGGTTTGAAGAAAATCCCGAAGAGAGTAAGAACTTATTTTCTGAACTTTTCCGCAAAAAAGAAAAGTTGTTAGTAGATACTATTGAAGATAAGGATAGCTTGTACAAACTTTTAACTAGCCAAATTCCTCTTTCAAAGCTTGCAGAATTTTCAAGTCTTGATATCGACACAAAAGAATTAAACAATCTTCTTAATGACTTTAACGCTTCCAATATTTCTGATCTGAGAGACAAGCTAAGAGATATAGGGAGTGTTGCAGAAAATCAAACTAGGACAGAGCTAAATAGAGATGTCTTACTTAGTTTGGGCATTACTTCAATGGAAGAGCTGAAAAATGCATTGCAAGATCGAGACTTTGATAGTCAATTTTTCCATAAATCTATGCCAACACAGGAAATGTTTTTCTATGCAAAGGAAAAAATTGATAGATCAAAGAAGAATATTACTCATTTTCTTCAGTCGCTTCCCCAATATGATTGTAATGAACTTGAAGAACTAGCGCCAACCATAATTGGAGGAATAAGAAAAAAAGGGCGTCCAGTAAATATTGTTATTAGGCCTTCAGATAATGGGGAGGTGATTATACATTACAGCTCTGAAAAAGATGCATTAGATTTTCTGGATGACGAAATTAGTGTAGAACTATGGATTGACAATGGAATAGACGATCCAAAAATTTTGACATTAGGTGCAATCCTCAAAAAAACAGGTATTAACAGAATTCCAGTATGACGAATATAATCTCAGAAGTAAAAGAACTTATTGGCAAAGAAGAAGGAGTAAGGTTAGAATACAAAGCAGTTTTACCTCCCTCCAAAAACATAGCTCAGCTAATTAGTGCGTTTGCCAATACTGAAGGCGGCTTTATTATTTTAGGGATTTTTAAAGATCCTCAAGGCAAGCTTGAAATCAATGGTTTAAGTGAAGATTTTCGTGCCACCACGATTATTCACAAAGCACTTGATCTTCTTAACCCTAAGCCGCAAGTAGAGTATCAGTATACATCGCATGAATCCAAGAAAATATACGTTATAAAAGTAGAAAGAAGCAGTATTCCAATCTTGCTAGAGGGAAGGAAATTCATTCGAATTGGAGGGGAGGTTCGGCCTTCTGAATTAGTCGAAAATGCTCCAAGCAAGAAAGGTTATCATAGAATTCAAGACGTAGTTTCTGAACTGGAAATTCAGAAAAGCGATGCCACTTATTCTAAAGTTGAATTGGCAAACCATTATCAAAGTATTTTGAAGATTATAAATGGTTTAGAAACTCTTTTTGATTTTGAACATACCTGTGATCCAATAAGTAGTAAAGAAGGGAAAATACTTGCGAGGGTTTTGTTTTCTTCTTTTGTAGATAGCTTTGAAGTTTATTTGTCTGATTTATTGTATGAAATTTTTTTGGCAAAGCCAGAAACATTAAAATCTAAATCTCAAACAGTCACTCTAAAGGAGGTGCTGAGCTGTTCTGACATGCAAGAATTTATAGAGTATTTGGCAAAGAAAAAATTAGGCAAACTACAACGAGGTAGTGTAAAAGCTTTTCTTGATGAAAACGATCAGATTAGCAATCTGAAAGCCATCAGTTCTGATGAGCTCTTGCAGATTGAGGAAATGTTTCAGGCAAGACATTTATTTACTCATAAGAACGGAGTTATAGACGAGAAATTTATTCAAAATACTTCTAAAAATCTTGTTTTAGGAGAAGAATATCAAATATCTGTCGATGAAATTTGCGATCAAATATTATATTTAACTGCTGTCATGAATAAGTTAGATAAAGCAGCAATAGTCAAATATAAATTAGATGCTACTTAGGAAATGCTTTCCTGCTTGACCCTTGTTGAGCTGAGCAGATCAGGCTTAGTGGTGCAGAAAACTTTTTTGAGTCTCATGATGGATGACCTGAACGGTTAAATCAGCGCCTGAAACCCATTGCCCTCGTTCGTTTACCCGATAAACCTCAATATCGCCATCTCGGTGAGAATCCTTAATTTATAGGGGTTTCAGGAGTTTTCTGCACCACTAAGGCAGATCAGGTGAAGCGCCAGCGGAACCCAACATCGCTGATAGTTCATCCGCCAAACAACCTACCCGGCTCTTCCGGGTTCATGGTGATAAGCCCAACTGATATCTAGGCACAGCAAGGCTTTCAGCGAATGCAGGAAAAGCAAACCGTATCAGCTAATACAGTTTCAACCACAGATCCGGAAGAGCCACCTACCCTAAGCGCATAAATTCACCACCTTCCCATGCACTACCGCCGCGCCAAAACCCCAGGGGCAACCTACTTCTTCACCATCGTCACCGACAACCGACAATCTGTATTTCGCAGCGACGAAACCATAGCCCTACTCCGTCAAGCCTTCCACACCATCAAAGCCAAATCTCCCTTCGCAATTGATGCGATCGCCGTCTTGCCCGATCACATCCACAGCATTTGAGCCAAGGGGTTGGCCTTACCCTCATCGCGAATTGAATTTTGTCTAGACCATAGAGGCAATAGGCCCTACTATGCACCAACCAGCATAGCTTGTCCCTTTTGTGCAGTTGGTACAACAGCAAGAATTTCTGGCACCAAAGGTTTCAGGTCAGCCAATCGATTCGACCGAGCTTGCAAAACAATTACAGCAATCCTGAACTGAGGCAAATTTTGCTGAAAAGCCAGGTTACGATCTACCGTTATAAATACATCAAAGTTTTCTTCAACCAGGGCGAGCAGTTGACCGTTCTTTATCCCAGCCCAGCCCATCTGAGGAACCGTTTTGACCTCATAGCCTATCAGGTCTCTCGCCAGCCTTCGGTCAATGCACTCATCTAAAATGAGCCTCATTCTAGGCAACCTTTGGGTTGATAAATTTTTGGCCTGCTTCTTCCAGTAGTCCCACGACTTGCTCTCTCGTTACCGTAGGAAACCCCTCTAAAAAATCATCAATAGACTCTCCCGCCTTGAGATAGTCAAACAAAGTTTCTAGAGGTACCCGTGTTCCTGCAAAAACAGGAGTGCCACCCATCACCTCAGGCGACATACTAACAACCGACGAATCTCTAAGCATTGGAATAGGCTGCCTTTGCTGACACCCTCAGTCTATCAAACCCAACCCCATTATCAGCGGTCACATAGGGTATGGACACTTGTTCAAGCCCTGCTGGTCTCAATTCAGCAAGATACCGCAACTGCCGCTGTCGCTTACCAACCGCCACAGCCTAAACCACCCCTCGACCCAGCCCTCGCCAACCTCCACCCCTGGACTCAAAACCTCCTCGGTGTCCTGCAAACAACTGAGGACGACAGCCAAGACGCCTACATTGATTATCTAGCGGCCAAGCATCGTTAGCCTACGCCCAACGCGATCGCCCAGTCCTAAATCTAAAAGGCTCTACCGCACCTCTGACCAGTTCTCATTAGCCGCAATCGCCTACTCCCCACCCGCGATCGCTGATACCTTAAGGCTTAAAACATAAGCAAATTAGACTAATGCCTACTGTTTAACCGCTAACAAGTTTTCAGTAGCTGCTAACCAGTTCTGCTTAAGCATAAAGCAGTTCTCGTTAGCAGCAAATGACTTCTCTGTAGCCGCTAACCAGTTCTGCTTAAGGGCAAAGTAGTTCTGTGTTGCAGTCTGCGGGTTCTCAGTAGAGCTTAGCCAGTACCCTATCCGCATTAACACTTAGACCTTGGCAAGAGTCGCCAAATAGCCGCGAGTACTTTTTCTTTTTCAAGAGACTAAGCGTAAAACCACAGAACTCCTTTGGCCCCATTTGAAGAGTTCTCGCCCCCGGCATAAAGCTTCCATATCCCTTCAGCCCATCAGCCTGTTTTTGAAACGCAGGCGTCAACTCTGAATGCAAGTTGATCGCCCGGTCAGCCCCTCCAGTTCTCTTATTCAAACTCCCAAGGAGGGAGTACCACCATGGCACGAGCCAAACGTACATCTACCCGTCTACAAAAAGCAGAGCGCCGCGCTGCCGGTATGGGGTCCATTAAACCCAACCTCGATATGGGCAACGGTATGACCCTCAACGAATTTTGGGCTGCGATCGACGACATGCGCGATCGCCAGAAAAAGTACAACGAAATTCTGTCCACCGTCGATCAGCTCTACAACGAGATGATCGATGCCGAAAAAGCCCTGGCGGAAAGGTCCGAAAGGATGCTGAATGCCGTAGCCGTGGTCTATGGCCGCAATAGCTCCGAGTATGAAATGGCGGGCGGCAAGCGGCGGCCAGAGCGGCGGCGGTCTAGACAGGTTGCGCCCGGTCAGCAGTCAGTTGCCTAGGCACTTAACCCAAAACCAAGCCAATTTGAGGGGCGATCGCATGGCATGGTGCGATCGCTTCTTTTGTTTTGTTCCCCTGACTGGTGCTCAAAGGGTGGATGGTGGGCGGTGCCCCACCCTACGGGATCTAAAACTGGTGGGCGGTCCCTACTTTACGAGATCTCGTCAAGCAAATAGCGATCGACAAAGGCTTTAGCAGCCTCGGGGCTGAGGGTTTTAAGGGCTCTCACAATTTCAACTATGGTTTCACCAGATGGGTCACTCTTCTCATTTGCCCATCGGTAGACGCTGTTGCGTTCAATATCGAGAGCCGCCGCAAGGCTGTACTGGCTCACCTCAAACTCCTCAAGCACTTGCCTGAGCACATGTCCTGCTTTTCCCATGCCTTCATGGTGTCAGACCAGCATAGACACGTAAACAACTGATTTGTTGACGGCAACTAATTTGTTGACTATGATGCTTGTCATCGAATCTGTTGACATACTATGCAATCCGACCCCACCGCCCGCTACAGTGCCCGCATCCTCAACCCCGAATCTACTGGGCCAGTCCACCTCGAACTCACCCTCAAGCTCCACAGCTACCCCCGCCCCGATCGCGAGCCTGTCAAAATTCTCGTTATCGGCAGCAAACAGTCCGTCAGCTCCATCGTCGTTGCCCTCCACCAGCTCGGCTTTGCCGAAATCTTCGAGTGGACAGACTTTCTCAGCGCCCCCAATGCCGACAGGCCGTTGCAGTTTCAGCCCCATGAAGTGATGAAGGCTCTGGTGAAGTACCTGCCCAGAGAGTAGCGGCAGTGATTCACCACGAAATTACCCACCAAAAACTCCACGATCCTCGCCCCAGCGCCGAAACTACCACCCTCCGTCCCGACGAGTGGGCCATCCTCGCCACCCTCTGCGACGACGACCCCATGTATCTCGAACTCGTCGCCAAACGGCTCGACACCGAGCGCACTTGTAGCGTTTTCTGGGGCAAACCATGAGCCGCCGCCCCGGCATCTACAAAGCCCTACAAGCCTGCTTCGACACCAGCGCCCTCGCCAAAGCCCCCAACCTCCAGCGGGCCGAAACCATCCGCGACCTCAACGTCGCCGAAGAAACCGGCGACGTTGAAACCTTTCAAACCGCCTGGGCCACCCTCAAATTTCGTCAGGTCCGTTATGCAGCAAGAGAGCCAAAGCCAAAGCACCACCGCCACAGGCAACGTTTGACTGGAAGCTTCAGATGACAGCCTAGCTCAGCTCACCCACAGTCTTCAGCACCAGTTGGCCAACGAGCAACAGCTAACCCAAACCCACCTCAGCGCCCTGCAACAGCTCAACGAGAGGACGTGGAGCGGTTGCGGGGGGCAGGTGCGATCGCGCGGGAATACCGTTTAGAGTACGATCCAAAACAGCGTCACCCAATCCCTCAGTCTCACCCCCCGATTAGAAACTTCGATGGGCCGGAACTAGCGATCGCAGCTATTCCTTAGAGTTTGCAGAAAGTACCACGCTGGTGAGATATCAAAAGCCGCGCTTACATCCATTATTGAGGTGGGCGTAAGATATGTTCAAACGGCAATGAACTATAAAAACTTGTTCGCTCAGAGTCGACCTTAATTAGCTCAAAGATAGCTACTTAAGTTTGGCAGTCGAGCTTAGCGCTTGCCAGTGCCTCATGGTTGCTTTATTTGGCTTTCTGCTAAGCATCGCTATAGGCATTTTAGCAAACGACAAATAAGGTGGAGTTTTACCTTATTTTTACTGCCTTTAAAGCCATTGTAAATTTTCACCACAAGGAGCTGAAGTCATGAAAAGTCTTCGCCAAAACGACAAAACGCTAGTCCGAGGCAAGAAGAGCTGGATAGGCGCGATCGCTTTAGGCCTAACAGTTTCGCTAGTCTCGGCATGTAACCAATCGGCACCAGACACTCAAGCCGAACAGGAAAATGTGACATCT
Organism: Nodosilinea sp. LEGE 07298; assembly: GCF_015207265.1. Lineage (GTDB taxonomy): Bacteria > Cyanobacteriota > Cyanobacteriia > Phormidesmidales > Phormidesmidaceae > Nodosilinea. The sequence continues at coordinate 11,517 of NZ_JADEXE010000122.1, forward strand.
GGCGAAGTTGCCCAGGTAGAGGCAGGCGATCCGGTTGTGGGCGAATTGGTAACCGTTAGAAGCGGCATCGTTGAAACCATTGATGACAACAGTTTTGTGATGGAATCAATCAACGGTGATCCCATCTTGATTATCAATCCTACTGGCCCTGCGTTTACTCCTCCTGAAGAAAATATTCCCATTCAGGTAACAGGGCAGCTAGAAGTATTTGATACTGCATCGATCGATCAGTATGGAGTAGACAATTTAGACCCCGCTCTATACGAAGAGTATGATCAGCAACCCGCAATTGTAGCTCAGAGCATTGCCCTGGCACCAAGGCCTCAAGACTTGTGGGATGCACCCAACACCTACTTTGACGAAACGATCGCAATTGAAGGCGATCTTAGGCCCTTAGAAGGTTCTGAAAACGCATTTGCCTTGTTTGAAGAAGGCTGGAATGACGACATTGGCGTACTGGTAGTTGGCGTAAACCAAGCCGTAGATACAGCCAGCCTCGAAGAGGGGGAAAACATTGTTGTAACTGGGCAAGCACGGCTTGCTGATGCAACCTTGCTGCAAGAGGCAGATTTTGGCTGGGACGACAATCAAATTCAAGAGTTTTTGTCGAGGTATGAGAATCGACCTGTAATTATCGTCGATGAAGTCTATCCATCGGCTGTACCCCCTCATCCCAGTGTCTAATAGGCTTACTTTGGACGGGGTCAGTTGCAAAACGTTTTCTCAGGCCAGCTTGAGAAGCACAGAGGGAAAAAGCTAAAACTCCAATTTAGCTCTCCCAAAATCCCAATAAAATGATGAATCACGAGGAAAACATGGTAAACACACGAAACAATATCAACCAAACCCAATACAAGCGAGTAGTGGGCGTTTTCAAGCGACGCGAAGATCTTGAAAGTGCTCTACATGCGCTAAATGATGCCGGTATTCGAAAAGAGAATATTTCTCTACTGGCTAAGCATGTAGAAAACGTTGAAGGCGCTGAAGAACTTACCGATCACCAGGGCAATGAAGCCTCTGAAGGTGCTGGTATTGGTGCCACCACAGGAACCGTACTCGGTGGAATCGGCGGCTTTCTCGTCGGCGCAGGCGTACTCGCCATTCCGGGTGTGGGTCCTGTCCTAGCCGCAGGCGTCGGTATTTCTGAAATTGCGGCTACCCTGGCTGGTGCTGGTATTGGTGCCGCTGCGGGTGGTCTAGTGGGTGCTCTAGTTGGGGCTGGTATTCCTGAAGAGCGCGCTAAAACCTACGAAAAGCGCATTAAGGCTGGTGATTATCTGCTGATGGTCGATGGCACCGCTGACGATATCCGCAATGTTGAATCAATCCTGCGCGATCGCCACATCGAAGACATGGGCACCTACGATGCTCCTGATGTAGCTAATCGATCTACTGCTACTACTACGACTACAACCGCTACAACCGGGCGGGATACAGCCACGGCAACCCGTGATATTGACAACGACGGCGAGCCAGAGGTCGTCATCGTAGACAATCGTTCTCAATCGACTCGGCGTAGCTAAGCGTAACGGCAAAAATGCTAGGGGCAAACGACTCTATTAGGAATGTCACTGAAATAAGCTGAAACCAACTTGGCAGATCGCCAAAAGCCCTAATCTGCCATAGAGTGGGCACTGCCCACCAGCCTTAATTTAGTGACATTCGGCTCTATTAGCCCCATTTACTCAGGCAGGGATTTTTACTAAATCCCTGCTTTTTTTTGGCCTTATACCAATCGTCCATGCCGCTAGTGGGGCACCCCCAATGATAAAAACAGCCAGCCATAGCCGTTCCCTGAGCGAAGTCGATGGGAACGGCTATTTTTAGGGCAAATCCCAACCGCACAACCTTGATCCCAAACAGGAGGCTTGCGTAGGGGCAAACGGTGTTTGCCCAGTCCAACTGTGGGTAGCTAAGGCGAATTCGAGATCATTGCACCGCCCTGATAACCTACGGGAGAGCGATCGCTAAAAAAAAGGCGCAGCTTTAGCTGCGCCTAACTGCATTAGTTTTACCGAAGGGGTAAAACTGGGTAGATGCATTACTGGTTTGGCAGGTTGCCAGGGCGCACCGTAATGGTTTGCTCGCGGCCCCCGCGCTGCAGGGTGAGGGCGAGGTTTTGCCCCACTTTAGACCGCTCTACGGCCTGCTGTACAGCGGCGCTCTCGGTCACCGACTGGCCATCTATGGCCACAATGATGTCTCCATCCCGCAGACCGCCTTGGGCCGCCGGGGAGTTAGGCATGACGCGACCAATCAGCACGCCTGAATCAGCTTCAACAGAGAACGGACGGTTGGGATCGCTGTTGATGTTTTGCTTCAGCTCCGGCGTCAGGTTCACCATTTGAATGCCCAAGTAGGCATGCTCGACCCGGCCGGTTTCAATCAGCTCTGAGCTAATCCGCTGTACCGTGTTGATGGGAATCGCAAAGCCCAGGCCCTGTGCCCCCTGGATAATAGCGGTATTGACGCCAATCACCTCACCGTTGAGGTTAAGCAGCGGCCCGCCAGAGTTGCCGGGGTTGATAGCTGCATCGGTTTGAATGAAGTTAACCCGCTTGTCGGGAACGCCCACCTCGCGGCTGGAGCGACCGGTAGCACTGATAATACCGGCAGTGACGGTACTGTCGAGGCCTAGGGGGTTACCGATGGCGATCGCCCACTCGCCGGGCTGAATTTGATCAGAGTTACTGGTGGCAACGGCGGGTAGATTCTGGGCGTCAATTTTAATCACCGCAATGTCGGTCACCGAGTCGGCCCCCATCACCTGGCCGGTGAAGGAACGCCCATCGGTCAGGGTAACCTGCACCTCGTCGGCCCCGGCTACCACATGGGCATTGGTGATAATGCGTCCGTCAGCGGAGATGATAAAGCCAGAACCAACGCCCCGCTGGACCTGCTGCTGCTGAGGAGCAGGCATGCTATCACCAAAGAACTGGCGAAACATAGGCGGCAGGTTAGTCTGCACAGTACGGGTCGCGTTGATGCGCACTACCGAAGGCTCAACCTCGCGTACGATATCGGCGATTAGGTTAGGGCTAGATATCGAGGGAGCCACAGCCAGGCCATTCTGAATGCCGCTAGGCTGAGGGGCTTGGGCGTCAGCATCGGGGTTAGGAGCGGCTGGCTCGTCGTTGTTGTTCCAGAAACCGTTGTCCCAAAAAACATCGGTGGTGGTTGGAGCATTGGTACCGCTGGGCTGCCCTAGGACATTCAGGGCCTGGCCGCCGACAGTGGCAATCCCCGCTCCCATCAGCACCAGGGCCAGCGACTTAGCGGCGGGCCGAAAATTGCGTCCAGAACCGCGCTCAGAGTCGTGCCTAGAACCATCCCTATTCATTGCTGTTACCTCGTTTGAATCTCGCATGATGTTTACAACAATAAGGTCATGGTATTGCACCAGGGTGGCAGGGCCATGGCGAAGCTGTGACACTTTGCCGCAGTAAGCTGTGACAATTCGAGCTAGAGCCAGGGGTAGGTGTACGGTACCAGGCCTGCCATGAACCGTGAACCTACCCCCTTGGCTTGGCAGACTATTAATATTTAATCCGATCGCGGTCTTTGTCGGGGGCGGCGTGCTTGGCGACAAAGTCGATGATTTTGCCGGCTACATCGGTATCAGTCGCCTTTTCAATGCCCTCTAGACCCGGCGACGAGTTGACCTCCATTACTACCGGGCCGTGGTTCGATCGCAGCAAGTCGACCCCGGCTACCCGCAGGCCCATCGCCTTGGCGGCCCGAATGGCGGTGCTGCGCTCTTCGGGAGTGAGGCGCACTCGGCTGGCCGACCCGCCCCGGTGCAGGTTAGAGCGAAACTCACCAGGGGCACCCTGGCGCTTCATGGCGGCCACCACCTTATCGCCAATCACAAAGCAGCGGATATCCATGCCGCCCGCTTCTTTAATGAACTCCTGCACCAAAATATTGGCGTCAAGGCCGCGAAAGGCTTCGATGACTGACTTGGCGGCCTGCTGGGTTTCGGCCAGCACGACCCCAATGCCCTGGGTGCCTTCGAGTAGCTTAATCACCAGGGGGGCACCGCCGACGATGTCGACTAGGCCGTCGATGTCTTTGGTGGAGTGGGCAAAGCCCGTCACCGGCAGGCCAATACCCCGGCGAGCCATGATCTGGAGCGACCTGAGTTTGTCGCGCGACCTGGAAATCGCCATTGAGGTATTGGCTGTAAACACCCCCATAATTTCAAACTGGCGCACCACCGCCGTGCCGTAGAAGGTATTCGACGCCCCAATCCGGGGGATCACCGCGTCAATATCTACCATGGGCTGGCTCTGGTACATCACCTTAGGCTGGTGAGAGGTGATATTCATGTAGCAGCGCAGGTGGTCAATCACCTGCATTTCGTGGCCACGCTCTTCCCCTGCCTTCACCAGTCGCTGGGTCGAGTAGAGGGTGGCATCCCTGGATAAAATCGCAATTTTCATATCGCCTTAGGAGTCATCCTCGGGGGTTAGTTTAGCGGTAGTCAGGGGTCAATCGGGCGGTTTGGGCAGGGGGTGCAGGTACGATCGCCCCGGATCTACCAGGTAGCGTTGGCGCACCGCCTGTCGCCCCAGCAGCATTCGAAACCCCATCTGATCGCGATTGGTCAAGGTCAGCTCGATGGCCCACAGGGCATGGCCCACCTGCACCTGGGTCTCAATCACCGGCCGCAGCTCTGACTGCCCGCCTGAGTTGCGCACCTCGCGCTCCTCCAGCAAAACAGCTTCGGCGGTGACTATGTAATCATCGTTGCGTTGAAGGGGGTGAGCCTGAAAGCGCACCATCGCTTTACCGTTTTGCTCAAACCGCTCTACTGCAAAGGTGTGGAGCGCTGACGATCGCGCCCCGGTGTCAATTTTAGCTTTGATAGCCTGCACTCCTAGGTCGGGCAGGGCGACCCATTCTCGCCAACCAATGGTTGCAGCCGACGCAGCACCAAAACTCATATCATCGTTGAAACCATAACTGACGTTGAAGCCATAACAGAACAGGAGATGGTTCTATCCTAAGGGGAAAGGGGATCGCTGAGCCTGGCATCGACCGGAGCGGGCGTAGGTTCAGGCGTGCGATCGAGGGTGAAATCGGAGGTTGGGGATCTGAGCAGGCTCAGCAGGTAGGGCTCTGTCCCCAAAGCAGCAGCAAAGGCGGGCTGTAGGACAGGTTGAAACCGCTGATCGCCCTCCAGGGTGAGTTTAAAGTAGGCCAGCCCCAGTACCTGCATGTAGGCCCAGACCAGCTCGGGGCGCAGTCCGATAATCTGGGGTGGAATGGGCAGCGGCTGATCGCCCGTTGCCACGTCGCCAATGGTGGAAAAGTGGGTGCCCCGGCTGATCAGCAGCAGGTAGCGATCGGGCATGGTCAGCCAGGTAAAGGGCATGATCTGCTCTGGGAAGGCCGGAGCAATAGTGTCAGCTGTACCCGCAACCATCATCACTGGCCGGTCGATCTGGCCGTAGCCAATTGGCCCAAACAAGGCGCTACCGACCGGGTTCATAACAAAAACCGACTTGACCCGGCGATCGGCCAGGCCGTCAGAATTGCCCAGTTGCAGCGCCTGACACTGCAACAGCAGGGATGGATTAAAAGACAGGGTACCGGGGGGGCAAACCTCGGCCAGACCCGCCAAATCAAAGCTGGCCCCGGCCAGGGCCAGGGCCGTATAGCCCCCAAACGACTGACCCACAACCCCAACCCGGTCTAGGTCGATCTGTCGGCGCAGGGGCGAAGGGCTTTGGTTGAGGCGATCGAGGGTATTGAGGGTAAGCGACACATCGCGGGGGCGACGCAAAAACTCCTCAGTTTGCACCACCGCATCCGATTGCCCGGTCAGCAGGGCGTAGAGCTGCTGGTCGTTGCTGCCAGGATGCTCTAGGGTCGCCGTTGCAATTCCCCCAGTGGCCAGGTACTCGGCCAGGTAGGCGTAGCTGTCGCGAGTGCCCCCCAGCCCGTGGGAGATCACCACTAGCGGAAAGCCCTGGGGCGGCATTACAGGCCCACCCGACTGCACCTGGGGCAAATAGAGCGGTACCGGACGCGGCAAACCGGGCACCACCACCTGAATTAGATCGACGCCGTACTGGCGCTCGCTCTGCACCAGCCGCAGCAGCGCCTCCACATCAACTGGGTTGGCCTCAGCCTCTTGCTGGGCCAGGGTCTGTATCTGCTCAAAGGCAGCTTCAGACTGCAAAATGGCTTGGTTGACCTCCTGGGCGATCGCCAGCCCCTCGGCCAAGTCGATGCGAATGGCGACGGTGGGGTAGGTTTTGAGCACGTTGAGCAGCGTAAAGCCCGACTCAGAGTTGGCGGCCGCTAAAATGAGCGCCCCTCGCAGGGCCTGCACGTTGGCCTGGCGCACTGGGGTTTGCACTACCCGGCTAATCTGCTCAAGCAGGAGTATCCCCTGCTCGGTGTAGAGAAACTGAGCCACCCCCACAGGACTAATGGTGGCCGGAGTACTCAGCACCTCGCGAATTTGACTGAGCTGATCGTCAGAGATTTGCAGCTGTCGGCTATAGATTCTGAGCTGGGGGGTAAGCTCGCCGGTCGTCGCAAACCGCTCTAGGTCAGCAATCGGGATCGATCGCTCTAAAATGCCGTAAGACACCAGCAGCGCTTCAGCTGCCGATACTGGCGTGGCGGCCACCAGGGCACCCACCAGCCCTAGCGCCCAGACCAAACCGCGCCTCAGCCAGGGCCGGGCGATCGCCATTGAGGCGGGTATTAAGGGGTGCCGAGGGGCAGGGC
>NZ_JADEXE010000566.1 GCF_015207265.1 Nodosilinea sp. LEGE 07298
CGGAATGTGTCAACAAAAATGAGACAAAAACTAAAAAGAGATTAGTGTGGAACCGCCGGGCTGTTAGGAGCCGCCAGCGGTGGATTGATCCAAACGGCAGTGGGCACAACAGGTGGGCTGGGCGGATGATGGACAAAGCGCTCAGGATGGGCGAGATAAGCCGTGTTTAGAACGGCTTGCCGTTGCTGAGTGACAACTTCAGCTTGGCCTGAATGCATCATGTTAGGTGTCAATAGACCAATGCCCCCATGATGATGCACCTGGTTATACCAGGCAAAGAAGCGTTGGCAAAAGGCCCTGGCATCTTCGATACAGCCAAACTGTGTGGGAAACGTGGGCTGATATTTCAAGGTTTTGAATTGCGCCTCCGAAAACGGATTGTCATTGGACACCTGAGGGCGGCTATGGCTCTTGGTCACGCCTAAATCAGAGAGCAGGAACGCGACCGTCTTCGAGGTCATTGACGTCCCCCGGTCAGCATGGAGCGTCAACTGCCCCGGCTCAATGGCCTGCTTCTGACAGGTGAGTCGAATCAAGCGCTCTGCCAACGCGCCGGATTCTCGATGCGCTACCATCCAGCCGACGACATAGCGACTGAAGACATCGAGAATCACATAGAGCTGAAAGTACGTCCATTTTTGGTGGCTACGGAGCTTTGTGATGTCCCAAGACCAGAGTTGATTGGGCGCTGTGGCCAACAGTTCTGGCTTGGTATAGGTGGGATGCTGGCGTTGCTGACGCCGGTCTTGGGTCTCGCCATCGGCGGCTAACAGTCGATACATGGTCCGTATCGAACAGAGGTAGGTGCCTTCATCCAAGAGCGTGGCGTAGACCTCAGCCACCGAACAATCCATAAATCGTTCTGAATTGAGGAAGGCTAACACCTGCTGCTGTTCTGCCACCGACAGGGAGCGCTGCGGTTTAGGTCGAACCTTACGGGCAGACGGCGTGGGCGGGCGACGCTGACGATACAGGGTGGCTCGACTGACGCCTAACGCGAGGCAAGCCGGGGCAACGCCCACGTCGAGCGCAAGGGCCTCAGCGGCACGGGTTAGTCGGGCTCGTCGCGATGGATAGGACTCAGCGAGATCCCCATTAACTGCGAGGCTTTTTTTTGGATATCGATGATCAGCTCGGCCTGCTGCATCTTGTGGCGCAGTTGTTGATTCTCTCGGCGCAATTGCTCTAGTTCTTGCTGAACCGGATGCGGAATCGTGGCTTTGCGGCCCCGCTTATTATCGGCCAGCGCTTGCAGTTGCCCCTGTTGTCGCTGGTTGCGCCAGGTACTCAACTGCGATGAGTACAGCCCTTCTCGTCGCAATAAGGCCCCGATTTCACCCAGTGCGGTGCAGCGATCTGCGGCTTCAACCATTTCGAGTTTATAAGCGGCGGTGAATTGACGGCGGACAGGTTTCTCTAGAACCTCGGGATCTGGGTGGGCAGCTTTTCCATTATGTTCATGATTCAAGAGCTGCGATGGCATAGAGTCTGACATGCGCGATAACCGTTCCTTCTACTTTAATTCGGACTGGCTTAGCTGTCTCATCTATTGTTGTCACAGTGGG